>JAUNDJ010000009.1:0-30690 GCA_030526175.1 Bacillota bacterium | reverse complement strand
CTTTTTGTTTTGAAATCCACTTTGTTCAAGACAATACCTAAAATATTCGCACCATTTCTTTTTAAGCTTTCCGCACAAGCTTTGATTGATTTCTTTTGATTTTCTTCACTCGAAATCACAAATAAAGTACCATCGCTAAGTGCTGAAACCGGAACGGCATCAGAAACAATTCCAACCGGTGAACAGTCAATAATGATATAATCGTATTCTTTTTTTGCCCGTTCTAAGAATTCTTCAAAGCGTTTAGAAGCTAAAAACTCAGTTGGATTTGGAGTTCTAGAACCTGTGGTAAGAATCGAAAGTTGGTGAAATTCATCAAGCTTAATGTGTTGAACAAAACTACTACTTTCAATTTCTTCTACACTCGATAAAGAAGCCACTAAATTGACTAAACCTTTTGAGTTGGAAATACCAAAATGTTTTTGAATACTTGGATTTCTCAAGTCGCAGTCGACTAATAATACTTTGTCATACTTAATCGCAAACATTTCTGCAAGATTGGAAGAAACCGTTGATTTTCCTTCACTTTTTGTTGTCGAAGTTAAACTAATCACTTGAATCTTCTTATCGTATTGCATAAATTCAATATTCGTTCTTAAGTTACGAAAGATTTCTTTTTTATCAAATTGTTTTGATTTTAAACGTGCCATACTCGATACTCCTTATACTACTTCCATTTTGGGATTTCAATCAATACAGGCAATTCCATATATCGTTCGGCTTCTTCTTTGGTTTTCAAACGATTGTCTGTTACCAATAAGAATAAGACGTATAAAGAAGAAATTCCAACCCCTGCAAGAGCTCCCATTTGAATGTTACGATTGCGATTGACACCAATTTGGCGATAGTCCAATTTTGGCGCATCGACAATTTCAATATTCTTAACATTCAAATTTTCTTGCATCTTTTCAATAAATACATCAATGGTATTCTCAACAATTGTTTTGGATAAAACTGGATCGGTTGTCGTTGAAGTAATCGAAATAATTTCGGTTCCTTGTTCATTCGTAACATTTAATGTGGATTTAGCACTTGCCGCACTTGGAAGACCACTTCGTTCGGCTACTTCAGACATGATATTGTCTTTTGTCATTAACGAAATAACCGTATTTACCAAACGAGAGTTGATGGACATATTCGCATATTCCACACTTCCAGTTTCTGAGTTCTTAGGTGTTAAGAAAATAGTTCCTGTACTCGCATAACGAGGTGTAACCATAAACTTTGTATATAAACCACCTAACAATCCTCCTAATACAGCTAAAATAACAAATAGCCATAATTTCTTTTTAATAATATTAATCAAATCGTATAATTCAAAACCCGTATTGTCCGAACTGTTCTTTTTTAAGGCGCTCGTTCTTCTTTTACTTGTTGGATTAAATTCAGCCATGTTTTACTTCTCCTTTTTTAAAAATCAATTACCATTTGACTCGATTCTTCTTCACTCAATTCTGTCACTTGATTGTCAACCACTCGATAGACTCTTTGACAAAGATTTAATACACTCGGTCTGTGCGTTGTAACAATACAAGTTTTATTTGGTCTTTGCGTAACAATATTTCTTAACACATTACGTTCGGTTGTCACATCCAGTGCACTTGTTGCCTCATCCAATAATAAGATAGGGGCATCTCTTAAGATTGCACGGGAAATGGCAATACGTTGTGCTTGTCCTTCTGAAAGTCCACGACCTTTTTCACGAACAATACTATTGATTCCATCTGGCATTTTGGATACGAAATCGTATGCACAACCAATTTTTAATGCTTCAATAATTTCTTCATCCGTTGCATCTTCCTTTACCATACGCAAATTCTCCGCAATGGTTCCGGATAAAATCGTATTTCCTTGTGGAACATACGCAAATAAATGTCTCGTATCCGCATTTGAATCGATTGAAGTGCCATCTTGGGCAACAATACGCACTGTTCCATCTTGTGGATGGATTAAACCAAGCAACAAACGAATCATTGTTGTTTTTCCTTCCCCAGAAGGTCCGACTAAAGCCACAATTTCACCCGGATTGGCCATAAAATCCGAATCTTTAATTACCTTTTTGTTCTCAATATACGAAAAATGAACATCGTTCATGATTAGCGAATATCCAAATTTTTCAAAAGCGTCCAATTGATGGCTTTCTTTAATATGGATTTCTTTTTCCAATTCAACAAGCTCTTTGATACGATGTGCCGATACCGAACTGTTTAAGAACGTTGGTACCAAACCAACCACTTCGTTAAAAGCCGAAGATAAGTTTGCTCGTTGGGTAAGGAATAAAGTCATGGTTCCATAAGTAATGTGCCCATTCCATAATAGCCATAAACAATATAGAAAAGCTACCATTTGTACAGTCAAGCCCATTAAGGACATAAAGATGTTCGTTTCGATTGAAAATAAATTGTATTTTAAATACATCTCTTTATATTTTTGTTGCCAATTACGCATTTTGGTTCCATATTGTTTAGAAATTCCAAAAGACTTAATGGTATCCATATTGTAGAAAGTTTCGACTTCAAAAGTCATCATTTGACTATTGATCTCTCGTACCTTTTTTTGATATTCCCTTTGTTTACGAATAAAAACACGAGACATTAATAGCATAAATGGTGCACTCATAAAGGCAATACATGCCATAACTTTTGAATAATACCAAATAACAAAGAAGGTAGCCACAAAGTTATAAATCGCAATAACAATAGTAGGCAACCAACTAATGGCATTGGAAGAAACCGTATTCACATCTGTATTAAAACGATTTAATATATCCCCATTTGTATATTGTCCCACTTTTAACCAATCGGAATCTATAATCTTATCAAAAATGTCCGCTTGAATATCATTATTAATATAAATACTCAATCTCGCACTGATTCTTTTTATTACACTGCTGAATAATAGAGAAAATAAAGAAGAACCAATCATGATACAAAGCAAAATGACCAGTTTATCTTTTTGATATCCTGTTACAATGTCGATCACATATTTACTAGCGATACTACTAATCAGTCCTAAAGATATGGATACAACCCCCAAGACTGTATAAAAGACGATCGCAAACTTATATTTTTTACTATAAGAAAAAATCCACTTCCAATCATCTACGACTTCACCAAGCGTTCCTGATTTCCAACGATTTACAATTGTTTCAATGGATTGAAAAGCGGAAACCGTCGAATTCTTTTTCTCTGCCATCTATCCACTCCCTTTCCTTTTTTTACACTATTTTATTATCTTGTATTTTTTCAATAAATCAACACGTTTATTTCCCATTTGGACAATTTCTAATGGATTTTCGTTCTTTTTTTCTCTTTTTAGGAAATCAATAATCCTTTGCGCCCAGGCAATGGGCATTAAAAATGGATATTTTTCCAAATAGGCGTATCTTCCTTTTAAGTTCTTATAAGAAACGAAGACGTTACTAAATAACGATCCTCTGGATTTTTTATTTTGTTTGTGACGATTGATTGCTTCTAATGTCGCATTGCTTGAATGGTGACGAACCATGTCACTTGCCCCATAAATCCCAGCTGCAAGCACATCTTTCAACAAGTCCGTTTCATCCACTGCATCCAAATTCCAATCTTTTATATAATATAGGAAAGCGGGTTGGACTAACAAATGGTCTGTACAAATCTTATACATCGCTTTGGAAAATTCAAACACTTGAATGGATTCACAAAGTTCTCGAAAACGAATCCAATCGATTTCTTTTGCGTAAGTGTGAGAAAAAAGTCCAAAGTCACTGACCTGACGAATTCCAAATCCACCATGAATGAAGTGTTTAAAAGAATGACACAACAAATAAAATAGATGATTCGTAAAATCCAAGGTATAGATTGGCGTACCATGATAATCAATGGTTACCTTTTCGTAATCAAAATAGTTATTTAAATCACCATATGCACTAGAATCTGGTGGAAATAAATTTTGATGCACTTCAATATACAACTTCGAATCTGGATGTTCGTATGAAATCTCATCCGCTGTTTCAATATCGTTTTCATCGTCTTGCACCATTCCATATTCTAATAGAGCCTGATGATATGCATATTTTTCTTCCGCTGAAATAATTAAATCTTCATCCGTCGAATAGCGATAGTGCTCGTGAGGATAAATGTTTCGTAACACGATTCCTTTAACAACCAATGGAGAAAGACCTTTTTGTTCTAAAAAGTGTAATAAATCAATAAACTGTTTTGTACTTACCACTTGAGAAACCATCTCATTAATGCATTGATTTCGATACGTTTGAAAAATCTCTTCGTATTGAAGCGCTGCCTTGGATGGATAAATGGCATGACAAATCATAGGTAGAAGATGCTGGATACGAGCGATTTCTAAAATATTTTGAAATGTCTCTTTGTCCACCTCTTCTAAAGGATAAGTTTTTTTGTGTAGAGCGTATTTATAAATCTTAATAAAATAAGATTCGGCTGGAGTTAGAATATTGCTTCGATTAATCATAAGCAATAATTTCCACTTCTTCTCCTTGTTCTGGCTCTACTTCTACTTCATAATCGGTTTTTTCTTCTACTTTCAAAGGTTCTTGTTGGTTTTGTTCATTTTTTGAATCCCAACCTTCTTTTACCGATGGATTTTTTTCAGTATCCACTTCTTCTTTTACAACTTCTTTGTCCGTATTTCCTTCTTCTTTGGAATTACCACCAAAAGAAAGAGCTGCAATAATTCCGACAATCACAATCGCAATAATAATCCATACATACTTTTTCATATTAAATGTCCTCCTCTACTATGACATAGTTTTGCGCTATTAATTGTTTCATAAACGATTCAATGACTTGTAGGGCGTTGTCCAATGTAATTTCAAATTTTTGACTAGCAAGTTCCGCCATTTGTGCGATGGTTTTATTCTGAGCCAATTCTTCGAATATAAATTTAGAAGCGCCATTTAATTCCATCACATATGGACAATGCTTACGTGCTTCAATTGTCGCAATCACAAAGGATTTTCCACAAATCGATTCAATAACGATTCCCTTTCTTAGTTTATACTGCATGATCCACTTCCTTTCGCAGTGTTCCTAATAATATTTGAGAAGATTCCAATGTTCCTGTATTTTGAAAATGATATACTGGCACACTCGTAATCAACTTTTCTTCCAATTCCAATAATTTTCTTACAACCTCTTCTGTTTTCGTATACGTTTTTATACCCGAAAATACTGGCATAATAGCTTCTTGAGGTGTCATTTTTCGTATTTTGTTTTCTTTTGCCTGAGCTAAACAAACAATACCGCCTAATGGAGCCGATTGATAGGATCCATATCCTTCTTTTCCATTCCAAGGCGTTGGATATACCCATATTTCTCCATCTTCTTGCATATGAAGAATAGGATTATCCCCACTAATAATTTGAACTTTTTCTTTATATAACTCTTTTAAATTTAAATATTGGGTCCTTTTTCCCGTACCGCTAGGGGCTGTTAGTAAAAATGCTTTTCCTTCATAAATAAAGGCCACCGAATGAAAGATCATTCGATTTCTAAAAAGAAGTTCATCCGAAACCAAACATAACATCGCTTTATTTTCAGCTTCTGCATCCCATGTTTCACCTGGAAAACACGTATAATATACTTCTTTTTCAATCACACCCGCTTGAAGAATGGTTCCTTCAAATATAGGCTCGACAATATAATTTCGACAAATATATACATTTTTCTTAAAGTGAAATGCACAACGAATCTTTGTGTTTGCCACTTCTATTGTAATACAATTTTCCTTCATAATCTTTAATTTAAAAAAAAGAGGAGAATAAGAAGTATTCTCCTCTTACAAACTTTTTATTTGTTTCTTATGGTTCAACAACCTCTGTATTAGGACCTACAACAGGTGTTTCGATTGGTGCAACAATTTCACCAAATTCGTCTGTTAATAATTCTTTTTCAACCCAGTTTTCTGCACCGGATGTTGAAGATTTATCTGCATCGTAGCTTCCGTTTTCAGTAGGAGTTAGAACTGGCATAAAATAGTTTTTCATGTTTTTTCCTCCTTACAACTTACTAGATAATAACATATTTATAGTTTTATTTTTATTCTAAAACAGATTTAACACGAATATCGTCGAATAATACTTCTTGGCGAGTTCCGTCTTCTGTTTTTACTTCAATAATTCCGTCAGCGTCTTTATCAGTAATTGTAAATGAACGAGTTCCAGCACCCCAAACTTTTACACCATCTAATGTAATCCAGTAGCACTTAACAGCTTCGTCATCTCTTACAAGAGTAGATCCACTTAATAATTTGTAAGTAGCAGCTGTTCCAGTTCCTGAAGTTTTTGTTACATATGTTAAAGAAGCAATGTAACCAGTTGTGTTGTGAGAAACATCCGATACACCAAATGTCATTGAAGCAGCTGTACTATTAACACCATGTTTAATAGTGATAGTTTTTGATAAATTATCAAATGCTGAGTCAACGTTTGATACTCCAAATCCTACGTTTTGATAGTTTGCATCATCAATAGTAGTTGTTAAGTAAGCATCGTATAATTGGCTAGTTGTTTTTTCAGAAACTTCGATGTGTGTAGATAATAAGTATGAGTTAGGAACTTCTTTTAAGAAGTAAGTAACACCAGCTTCAGGAGCCATTGCAGTACCTTTTGTACTATATGCTTTAGAAGCATCCCAAGCACCAGCTTGTCCAGTATATGGAGTACCAGCTACTTCTTTTCCATCACCCGCATAAGCACCTTTACCAGCGTAATCTGAATAATATCCACCGTATAAAGTTTTCGCTTTTGTTGCAGCTGCGATGTTGTAAGAATCTACTAAATCCACTGTTTCAACAGTATTATCACTTGAGTGATATACATAGAATACTTTTTTCCATACTGCATAAAGAACGTTTTCGTTTGGATCTAAGTTGTCAACACCAACTTCTTGACCAGCTGTGAATTCTGGTTCTGTAGCATCTGCATCTTGTGACCATCCTAAGAATACGTATCCAGCTTTTGCATCAATAACATCACCAGATAATAATGTCATTTTTGAGTTTAATGGCAATTCTGGGAATCCAGTTTGAGTACCAGCTAAGAATTCACCACCACCATTTGCATCGTAGTTCAAAGAAGTAGTTGTTTTGTCAGCATATACTGCAACTAATTGAACGAAGTAAGCATCGTCTTCTTTTTGTACGATCGAAGCATCGATAGTGAATGTTTCCCCTGCTTTTACAGTTTTAATTACAGTACCTGTTTCACTAACGATAGTCCATTTGTCAAATACTTTTCCAGCAGGAGCTTTCGCACCAGTTTGTGCTGTAACTACATCACCAAGTTTATAAGGTGTTGCATCAGTTGGAGCATCTGTTCCTTCAACTGCATCATAAATTACATTAATTGTTGAAGTAGCTGTTGGAGCTTTACGCCATTTTGCATATAAAGTAATGCTTCCTACAACTGTTTCAGGGTGTTTTTCATCGGCGTGAGGAGCATCCTTAACAGTTGTTTCATTTAATTGTGTATTAAAGTTATACGCTTTTGTACAAGCTTCATCTTTATACCAACCACTGAATGTGTATCCTTTACAAGTAGGATCCGCTGGTTTAGTAGGGTTTGTTCCATTTTCTACGAATACTGGAGCATTGTATGTAGCACCTTTTTGTACTTCATTAAATGTTAACCAATATCCTTCAGCAACTTTGGCAACTAATACTAAGTTTTTGTTTAAAGTAATAGTTTGCCCATTTGTATAAACAGTGTCTGTTCCTTCTACCATCCATCCCATGAATTGTTGAGATGAAGACGCAACTTCGTATTCTTGATTTACTTCATAAGAAACAGAAGTTTGAGAACCAACTAATTCTTCTGTATCCACTTTTAAAGTCATACCTTCTGCTTTATAAGTAACAGAATATGCTTTGTAAGTTTCGGCTACAACAGTAATAGTTTGTCCTTGGTAGTCTGCTAATTTCGCATTTAATTGTTCAATTGTATAAACAGTTGTGTCTGTTCCAATTTTCCAACCTTTGAATAATGTTCCAGCAGGTAATTCCACTTCACTACTTGGGTCATATAAAGTTTCACCTTTATCCACTTTTACAACTTGTGTATTGACTACACTACCATTGTAGCTAAAGTTAACAGTTGTTAATTCAGCTTCAACCCATGCGTAAATAGAGAATGCATCCGCTTGGAATTGTACAGTTTCATTATCCACTTTTACACTATTAACGATTTCAGCGTTGTTTTGATCGTCAACGTGAACAACTTGTACACCTTCTGGTACGTTTTCAGTACTGATAGTTACACGAACAGCTTTTGCTGGTTCAATTTCGATTCCATCAAGACTGAAAGAAATGTCAACAGCTTTTACGTCTTCAGCCTCTGCATTTAAAGCGTCAGCAGCAGCTTGTAAAGCGGCTGAACGAGTTGCTTTGCTTACTGTCATAACAGTTCCATCTGGTAAGGCACCTTCAGGAGCTTCAACAGTAACCTATACACCAGCTGCTTGTTTAGTGAAGACTTTTGCAGACATTGAAACTTGTTCACTCTCTACATAAACTTCTTCCTCTTCAACAGTCGGTACTTCAACTTCTGGAACTTCTTACATTACAGGTTCAGTTTCCAGTGCACTATTTTCATCATCCCGGACATCTTGTGCATAAACTGGCATTTGCACTACGCTCATACACATAGCCAAGGATAAAATTAAAGAAAATAGTGATTTGACTTTCTTCATTTTTATACCTCCTTGTTTTCTATTGCTCTTCTGCAATATACTAAATTATAACAGAAATCCGAAATCAAATGTGTTAATAAATTTAACGTTTTCAACTAATCTGTATTATTTTTTTAATTCTATTGCTTTGGAGCACTCTTATAATAAAGGGGACACCTTTTATAAGACAATACGATGAAATATACACCTTAATATAAGTCCACTACGACAATTTCAGGGGCATTGTTGATACGAGGAATGGAATAATGATTTCCTAGTCCTCCTGACAACACACAAGTTGCCTTTTTACCAACATACATACCCTTACAATTTTTGGGAAACCATCCTACATAAGGTGCATACAAGCCACGATTCACAAAAGGAATTTGTATCAATCCTCCATGATAGTGGCCACTAAAAACCAAATCCACCGGATACGTATCAATATAGTTCCAATCCACCCAGGAAGTAGGAACGTGATTTAGTAATATTTTATACGAATCGGTTTCCTCAAAATCTTTCATAAAGAGACGAATCTTTTCTTGTTCTTTTTCATCCTTGGTATTCATATGAGGTGTACCATAGTAGCCCTCATAGCCACCAATACGAATAGACGTATCATTAATAACCACGTCTACATACGATCTATCCAAAACAATCGCTCCGGCTTGTTCCAGCTTTCCTTTCAAATCCTTCCCTATCCAATTTGCTTCATGGTTTCCATATCCATAATACACTGAATACATTGAAGATAGGACTTTTATTAAATCCAATGAGACTTGAATATCAGAATGATCTTTGCTAAACATATCCCCCGTCATCACAATCAAATCTGGAGATTGATCTTTTATTTTTTGGATTAGTTCTTCATTTTCTTTGCCAAACTGTGCACTATGTAAATCGGACAATTGCACAATACGAATCGGTTTAGAAATATTAGTTTGAATATTGTAAAAAGTAACTCGCAAGCATGTATTGAAGTAAATACCCAAATTTAAAAATAAAATTAGACTTAGTATTAATAAATAAATAATTCTTTTCTTCATACTGACAACGTATACCATTCCATTTTAAATCAATATTTTTTGTTTGTTTTTAAACAATTTAGGCATATATCGTATTTTAAAAAATAAAATTTTTCTTCCTATACTTATTTTAGTAGCAAATATATGTTTAGAATTATCTCCAATCATTTTTAATATTTCTTTCTTGGTTTTACTGTCTTGTTCAAAATATCCATTATAAATTCGTATAGCCTCATACAGGAAATCTTCTCTACAAGATTCGTAACTTTCTTTGTATTTAAATTGAATATCTCTTACTATATATTCTTTGGCTTTTAGTAAATCAATCATATATTCTTTTGCAGTGAACTCATAGTTTAAACCATGCATTCTTTGAAAATAATATGTATTATTTGTATATATATATTTATTACACTTATCAATCACTTGATATGAAAACATATTATCTTCTCCCAAATGATAATTTCCAAAACGAAGTGATTTAATTAATTCTTTGCTATAAACCTTATTCCAAATTGGAATCCACCAAGATGGTTTTAAGAAATTATCCAATAACTCTTTTTTCTTCTTTTCCACAAATACAGGTTTGTTCTTTTCAAAAGAAAGCTTTGGAATATCTTGATTTTGAACGTTTTTAAACTGACAGGCTCCCACATCAGCATTTTCATTTTTCATTGCCTGTATGATATCACTATACATTTGTGGATGAATAATATCGTCATTATCTGCAAAAGCTATATACTTTCCTTTCGCTTTTTCAAGACCTACATTCCGAGCCGAACTCTGTCCACCATTCTTTTTATGAAAGACTTTGCAACGACTATCCTTTTCTGCAAACGAATCGCATATTAAACCAGAACAATCTTTTGATCCATCGTCTACTAAAATGAGTTCTATATTTTCATACGATTGATTTAAAAGAGAATTAATTAGTTCCTCTAAATAATCGCAAGCATTATATACTGGAACAATAACACTTAATAAATCCGACATATTTCTCCTTACATTTTAATTAATCCATACAAATACCCGTGAATCTTATTCTTTGGTAATACTTTTCCTATCCAACAAATAATAATACAAAAAAACATTTCCATTTTGTATTTTAACACCTGAATTTTATACCCTTTATTTGAAATCTTTCCAATTTCAGTTATTCTTGGTATATGAACTAAACAATCGTCTAAAAACTTATCCATAGATAGAGCATAGATTTCTTTAGAATGTTTTTTTGCACATTTTAATAGTTGATAACTACCACGTATCATATTGCAAGGAACTGAAATATTTTTGATATGTGTTGCACTTAAAGATCTTTCAGTTACATTATAAAAGCAATCTGGAATTTTGATTGCGGATTTGAAATTTTGAAAAATAGAAAATAGATACATTCTATCCTCTACCATTTTCATACCTTCCAAATATCGAACACTCGCAATATTTTCTCTTTTATAAACCTTATTCCAAATACATCCTCCAATAGGATTGGGCATCGCAAATAAGGTTGATAAAATTTGGATTGATATATAACTTCCTTTTTCTTTTAACTCAGAAAAAAGAAATTCTTTTTCCTCACTGTAATGATTAATACCACAAGCTATCATATCTACGTTCTTTTCTTTCAATGTAGATATCATCACTTCATACATTTCAGGCTCAATCCAATCATCGGAATCTACAAAGGTTATATATGTTCCTTTGGATATGTCTAAACCAGCATTTCTCGCTACACTTACACCTTGATTTTTTTGATGGATTACTATGATTCTTTCATCTTTTTCCTTATATAAATCACAAATCGTTCCTGATTGATCCGTTGATCCATCATCAATAAGGATAAGCTCAAAATCTGTATAGGTTTGCGACAAAATACTGTCAATACATTTCGCCACATATTTTTCTACATTATAAACAGGAACGATTACACTTAACTCTACCATGCAAACCTCTATTCGTAAGTTATCTCAAAATCATTAAACTTTGTATGACCCCAGAATTGTGGTAACCATTCTAAATCATTTTCGTTTGTTTTGATTAATTCTATTTGGGCAGCCCCTTCAATTCGATCCACAAAATCTTGCACACCAAAATCGTTTTGTTCAAAAGCCAACATATCAAAACGATAATTTCCTGGTGTCATATTTTTTGTATCTATCGCTAAATAAATATCTTTTTCTTCACCTTTTTGAATATCTACACAATCACGAGAAAACATAGTACCTGCCACAGTATTATCTGGTGCGATAATCTCGAAACGAAGTCTCATATTTGTACAAACTCCATTCGCTTTTACTCTAAGTTTCAATCGGACTATATCTTCGACCTTAATAGGTTCATCGGCTCTATTTAATATATCCATTTCTAAAAACTCTAACGCTAACGTACGAACCTTTGGACGAACAATCGCACGATAATCATAATGATATTCCATTTTCTTTTGCGCATCGGCATAAATCGCAATTGCTGTATCTACATCGCCATCGTAGATTAATTTTCCATGATCCAATACGATACAACGTGTACATAATTGGCGAATGGTATTCATGTTGTGGCTAACGTATAAAACCGTACGCCCTTCGTTATTGGCCGCATCTCCCATTTTTCCTAAACATTTTTGTTGGAATTTCATATCACCAACGGCTAATACTTCATCCATTACCATGATTTCGCTATTCAAATGTGCAGCTACTGCAAAAGCCAATTTAACATACATTCCGGAAGAATAACGCTTAACTGGTGTATCAATAAAGCGTTCCATTTCTGCAAAAGACACAATCTCATCAAATTTTCTAGAGATTTCTTCTTTTGTCATTCCCAAAATAGCACCATTCATATATACATTTTCACGCCCGGTTAATTCAGGGTGAAAACCTGTCCCAACTTCTAGCATAGATGCGATACGCCCATTGTATGAAATGGTTCCTTGAGAAGGAGCCGTAACTCTTGATAATAATTTTAATAATGTAGACTTTCCGGCCCCATTATGCCCAATAATCCCTACAGCTTCTCCTTTTTTTATTTCAAAAGAAACATCGTCTAACGCAAAAAAACGATCCTTATTCCCTTTTACTTTCCCCACATTGTCCAATAACACATTAGGGTCTTCTTTTCCTCTGACCTTAGCCCACCAGGATTGTAAATCACCTCTTAGTGTTCCACCGCCAATAGATCCTAGTCTATATTCCTTTGAGACATGATCAATTCTAATCGCAATTTCATTACTACTCATAATTCATCCCTCCCAAATATTAGACAGTGTCCATGAATGTCTTCTCAACACGATTAAATAAGACAATTCCTACACCCAAAATAATCAAAGTGATTATCCATCCAATGGCATAATAGAAAACATTAAATTCTCCAATTCCTAAGAACGCATAACGAAATCCATTAATAATTGGTGTCATAGGATTTAACATATACAATCCCATCAATTTTTGTGGAATAATTCCAATATCATACGCAACAGGCGTTCCATACATCCAAAGTTGTACACCGAATGACACTAACATTTTTAAATCACGATATTTCGTAGTTAAAGCCGAAATAATAATTCCTGTCCCCAACCCTAACATTGCCATTTGAAGAATCAACAAAGGCAACATTAAGATGCTTAAATTTGGATGTACTGTTCCATTGATCGCATAAAATACTAGAAATAATGCGAACATACCAAATTGAATCGCAAAAGAAATTAAATTAGTCAGTACAACAGAAATCGGCATAACAATTCTTGGAAAATATACTTTTCCTAAAATCGCTGCATTTCCAGTAAATGTATCCGCTGTTTGAATAAGACTCGTTGAAAAATATGTCCATGCAACAGTACCACTTAAGTAAAACAAGAAAGTTGGAACTCCCTTAGCCGATAATCCTGCTAAATTACCAAAAACGACAGTAAACACAATCGTTGTTAATAATGGTTGGATAATTGCCCATGCAGGTCCTAAAATAGTTTGTTTATAGTGAGAAACGAAATTTCTTCGCACAAACAACATGATTAAGTCTCTATATTTCCAAACTTCTTTAAAATCTATTTCTAACCAACCTCTTTTTGGTTGAATCACTGTATCAAACTTTTCCATTAGAATACATCACCTAAATAATTTTATAACCTTCCTTTTTATCGTTCCAAGTCCCCATACACATGCATAGTAGACAAGTGGCCATTTTTTATCTCTTTGATTCCAGATTTCCAACATTTTGATTTTATCCTCTTCTTTTTTTGACTTCAGATAAATCCAAAATGCTTCGGCAAACAACATCCCTCGTACTTTATAAAACTTCGTACAATTTTTATGTAACACATGTTCCATATATTCTTCATGAGCAGCATACATCTTAGCATCGCTTACCTTATTGTCTCTTTTCGCATATTGCGATTGATAATTGGTCCCACCTTCTTCCACAATGGTACGATGGTGGCTCACAATTTTAGAATCGACATATACCTTCCCTTTTCCATACAAAATAAGAGCTAAGGATTGATCCCAAACCATAGGATGGGCTTTATAAAACACATCCAGCTCTTCTTCCTTTCCCGTCTTAAAAATATTTCTAAAAAATGCGGTATCGGTACTGTTTGGCAAACGATCAAAAAAATGATACGACATAAAATCGGGATACGAAAAAATCATAGGCTCTTGAATATCTCTTCTTACCTTTTGAATGGTTTCTTTCGTGGACAATTCACACCACGAGTTACAATACATACCAATATATTCTGGATGCGATTCCATAAAATCGTATTGGTACTGCATTTTATTTTCGTCTTCCCACCAGTCATCGCCTTCTAAAATAGAAATATATTTACCACGGCATCTTCGAAGCACGCCATACATATTTTTGCTGCCACCTTCGTTTTTCTCTTTTTGCGAAATCACAAAAATATCTGGATATCGTTTTTGATAATCCAAAAGTATTTCTCGAGAACGATCGGGCGAACAATCGTCATCCACGACAATTTCATACGAAAAATTAACCTTTTGTTTCAAAATACTATCCAACAATTGGGGTAAATATCTTTCCATGTTATAGGTGATCACCGCTACACTCACTACAGGATTATTTTCCATAATTCTCCTTCAAAATTTCATACCAATTCAAATCTTTTCCATCAAACGCATTCTCTTCTTTTCGTGTAAAGACAAATCCGATTTTTTTATAAAACGCATTGGCACGTGTATTGTTAGCCAAAACATTCAAATATACTTTTTCCAAACCAAGCTCTTCAAATGCCATCTTCAATATTTGTTCGCTTGCTTGTTTCGCAACACCTGTTCCATGCACACATTTACGCGTACTAATCGCATATTCCGCATCTTTATCGTTAATATTTTTTAAACTAATAGTTCCCATATACCAGTCAGTCTCATCCACTATCGCAAAATGTTTCGAATGGACATCTTGTTTCGCCTTTTTAATAAAAGCTTTACAAGAATCAATGGATACATGCGAAGCATCAAAACGAAAGAAGCAGACAATCGTTGGATCGCTCATCCATTCATACATACCAACGGCATCTTTTTCTTCCAATTCTCGTAATTGAACCTTCATTTTACTCTCCTTTGAAACGATTAATCGCATCAATAATTTGAGATACTTCTTCTTCTGGTAATCCCATATAGATTGGAAGACTCAATTCTTCTTTCGCAAAACGCTCACTAATGGGAAAGTCCCCTTCCTTGTATCCTAATTCTTGATAACACGCTTGAAGATGTGGAGGAATTGGATAGTGAATCAAACTTTGGATTCCATTTTTTAATAAATACGCTTGAAGCTTATCTCTATCTTTACTTTTTAGTGCAAAAACATGGAATACATGATATCCATTTTCACGCTCTCTTGGTAATTGAACAAGAGGATTTTTAATCTCGCTTAAATATCTTTGAGCAATATGACGACGATATGAATTCCCTTCTTCTAAATGTTTCAACCCCACTTTTAAAAAAGCTGCTTGAATTTCGTCCAAACGAGAATTCTTACCCGTCATTTCGTTGACATATTTTTTCCCACTACCATAATTTCGTAGCTTAAATAATTTTTCTGCCAAAACAGAATTATCCGTTACCAGTGCCCCCGAATCGCCCAAAGCCCCTAATGGTTTAGTTGGATAAAAAGAGAAACAGCCAATGTCTCCAAAAGTACCAGTCATTTTTCCACGATCCAAAGCGCCATGCGATTGGGCACAATCTTCCACTACATATAAATTGTGTTTTTTGGCAATCGCGCAAATGGCTTCCATATCCGCACTTTGTCCATATAAATGAACGGGAAGAATCGCTTTTGTACGAGAAGTAATGGCCGCTTCAATTTTTGAAGGATCTATACAATCGTATTCATCCGGTTCCACAAAAACAGGTGTCGCTCCATGTTCCGTAATCCCTAGTACACTGGCAATGTATGTATTAGCTGGGACAATCACTTCATCACCAGGCCCAATTTCCAATGCGCGAATAGCCATAATAAGCGCATCCAATCCTGAATTGACACCAATACAGTATTTTGCACCGACAAAGTTGGCAAATTCACTTTCAAATTCTTTAAGTTCATTTCCCATGATATACCAACCAGAACGCATCGCTCTTAATGCCGCTTCTTCATATTCTTGAGCAAACAAATCGTATTGTCTTTTTAGTTTCACAAATTCAATCATATTTATTTCCTCATTTCTTTCTTATATTCTTCGTAATCACGAATATATTCTTCATTGTCATACACTTGAGAAGACAAGCATAATAAAATGCTGTCATTCGAAAAATCATACATATCCTTCCACAACATCTTAGGGATATAAATTCCTTTATGCGGTTGATCTAAGACAATGATTTTTTCCTTTCCACGCCCATCGTCCAAACGAACCTTACAACTTCCCGCTACATTCACTAGAATAAATTCACTTTTGCGATTGGCATGGCGACCACGAATGACATCTCCATCCGAACCATAAATGTAAAAAATACGTTTAATATCAAAAGGAATGTCCTTCATTCCTTCGACCACAACTAACCAACCTCTTTCATCTCCATGTTGCGGAAAAGAAACTTCATACGATTGGTCCAAAATAGAATATTCTTTCATTAAATTCGATCTCCACATTCTTCTAACATATGCGCATAGATGGTCGGTTTTCCATCTAAGGATTGTTCCGCTTTTTCGCCAAATTTCCAAGAAAGCTTATACAAGAATGTATCGCCTTCCGTGTATTTTTTAAAAGCTTCTTCTTCATAAGGATGCGAAAGAACATGGATCAATTCATTTCGTAATAAATTATTATCTGGATTGGCATCGATGGTTTCTTTGACACAAGGAATGGTTTGATAAGCCAATTCAAACAAGTAATCCATCATTAAATAATCAATAGCTTTATCGCATTTTAACCAATATTCTTTTAAACAATCGCGAACAAATGGATACAATGGGAATTCTTTATTACCACCCATCACATAACCGACCCAGCGAGATCTAGACATCAACAGTTTTCTTTGGGTTTCCGCCTTACAAATAAAGAATGGGGAACGCAACAATTCATCGTCTTGTCCTGGGACCACCATACAGTCGCTCCCGTAAAAAAACCACCTTGTTCAGCCATAATAGACATCACCATAAAATCGCATACATGTTGTAGAGCAATCTTTCCTTCTTTATTCTTTTGAAGAATATACTCTGGAATTTCAAAATACTTCGAATAATTATCTTTGGATAAAGTAATGACATCTTGTCCAGTATGTCTTCTTGCACTATCAATGCACATTTTAAACAATGGGGCAGCATTTTCTTCCCCTTGCCACCACATACTCCAAACCTTCGTTTCCGTATTTGGTTTATGAAGATTGGATGGTTCAGGATAGTCCTGATATTTTTGAAGCGTATCACAACACGTTTTTTTCATAAAATCCAAAACATATTCGTGCTTACGCATAGCCAATCGATCCAATTGATCATCGTCTTTTTTCAACAATAAAGCCCAATCCAATTCACTACAAATTTTTGCGTATTCTTTGGACCAGAAACAATTCTCTTTATATTCAGCGTTATGTTTTTTCAACCAACGAACATACTTATTCAAACGAGTAATACTAAATCCCATACTCTATTTCCTTTCTAATCTTTCCAATACACTTCATGCACATGATTAGAAGGATATTGGGGTAAATTGTGATAACACTCTTCTTTTGTGACATGGTCTCCATAAAAGATTTCCATGTGCTTTTTATATTCAATTGGGGCAGGAAAAAAATGCCCTTCAAATTCTAATGTAAAGCCTAGTTGTAACCATGACTTTTCAAAACGTTCTTTTTCCGGATTCCCCTCCACTAATAAACCAACAAACTCCGATTCATCGTAATCGTATTTTTTGGCAATAGATACGAGTTTTTTATACAAAGAGTATGGTGTATACATAAAGCTATACACATATCCTTTTATTCTTGAAACCAAAGATGAAGATTTTTTCAAAGACGCAAACCCTTCTAAGGAAGCGTGAAACAAAGAATTATAACGACTCAACGCTTTTAAATGCGAATTCCATTCTGTTTGGTCCAAAGGATAGCCATCCATAGGAAGAATATCAATATAGACTCCCGTCTTCTTTTTTCCCTCAATCAGAATGGTACGAGTATCAATCAGCTTTCCCATCGTGTATTCACAATGTTTACGAGAAGGAAAATCCAAAGAAATATGCGAAGGAAATTCTTTAGAAAGACTTGCCAATTTTTCATAGTCCTTACGAGGCATTTTGATGTCAATGTCATCGTCCCAAGGAATAAATCCTTCATAGCACATGGCCCCTAATAAAGTACCACCGTCCATGAAATATCGTAAGTCGTATTTCTTACAAACACGATCCAACTCAATCAACAATTGTAGTTCAATCTGTTGCATCTCTTTTAATGAAATCTCTCTCATACTCGTCTAATCACCTTTTTTAATCCATTTTTTATTGTTCGAACCATTCTTTTTTTCAGAAAAAAGAGACGAATGGATCCATATTTATTGTCTCGAATATTTTCGAATAATACTTTTTCATTACCCGAGAGATTCGCTTTTGTCAAAAAAGATTGGAAACCTTCTTCTTTCACAAAATCTAATAAGGCATCCATAGAAGGCATATTCTGCATCAAATGTTGAAACAATAAGCTCATATATACACTAGCTCCACACGAATACACTTCTTGGGCATCCGAAAACGTCAATAAAGTCCGATTTAAACGCGATAAGTTTTCCTTCAACGCTCTCAAATCAGCCGTTCGCGAATGAATATGGATCGAATCCAAATCGTGGCGATAATGGTATAAGCCTTCGGGAATACATACGATTTGATCGACAAACGATAAATAACGAAGGACAAAATCGTAATCTTCATACAAAGTCATTTTCTCTTGAAAATAAAGAGAATTTTCTACCAATATTTTTCGAAGAAAGACTTTGTTGCAGGCACTGGATAAGACATTGTTTTGAAAAAATGAAGTGTAATCTTGAATGACATCTTCTTTTGAATACATTCCATCAAAAGAACAACACAATAAATCTGTGCGCTTTAACACTTCGTTTTGATAATAATCAAAAGCCATGCCAAAAATCACCAGCGATTTTTCTTGAAGATGTTTCTCAATTTTATCCAAAAGCGAAAGTTCCACTGTATCATCCCCATCAATAAAGAGAAGATATTCCCCTTTTGCCTTTTGGATTCCCACATTTCTTGCACTAGAAGCACCCCCATTTGGCTTATGAAAAGTAAAGACAAACGGGTACTTGTTCGCTAATTCATCCGCAATCTGTCCACTTTTGTCTTTTGAACCATCGTCCACCAATATTATCTCATAATCGTTCGCATACGTTTGATTCACTAAACTTTCCACACATTTTCGCAAATACTTTTCACATCCATAGACTGGAACAATAAAACTATATTTCATATCTTATCTCCCATATAAGGCATATGGATTGATTTGCCAAACAAATCTATAATTATCTAACAATACACTATTTCCCGAAATGGTTTGGTAATAGAAGAATATCGCAAATACTGTGATACAAATACCTAAGACCAAATATACTTCTCTTTCCCAATACATAACCGGATACATTTCTGGATTGTATTCCTTCTGATGTTCGCCAGGCTCTAAGAGCATTGGCATAAATAGAACAATGAATTGGAAATAGTAATCGGCTAAACGAGTAAATACGTTATCGTAAACCGAGAAAAATTGAATCAGAGCAGCAACAACCATTAAATTGAATACTTGACAATAGACGGAATCCCCAGGATGTAAAGGTCGCATAAATAAGCCAATCACCATAATCAAAATCATCATAAGGAAACGCCCACCAATTAACTTTTTCGCTTCCAACGATTTATCTTCATAATAAATATCTGAAGCCAAGGAAATGATCTGATCACGGAAAAGATACAGACAAACAGCGCCTACGATTAATAAGAAGACATACATTCGATCAATTTTCTTTTTTGCGATAGGATATGCCAACAAACAAACCAAGGCTGGGAAATGGAATAAGCTAGCCACAAAGATCCAGAATCCAAATTTCCAAGGATTTTCTTCAAAAATTTCCATAATGGCTAAACATACAAAACCCATCGCAATCGTTTGTTTCAATCCCGAATAGGTGAACAAATAAAACCCTAAGGCAATATAAATCAAATAGCTCCAATAAGGACTTGGTGAATAGCGATAGATCAACAAACCTAAGGCAAAAGCGACAAAAAGGGCAATCGCAAAAATACAAACTTCATAAGAAAGACCTATCGTTCCCATTCCCTTAAAAAATAAACGAATCCCAATATTCGTAAAATCTTCAAAAACCTTCGATTTCCATTGAGGTCCATTACACATAGTATATAAAGTGTAATACTTGATTAAATCTCCCATCCACCAGGAACGAAGACCACTAAATAAAGCCAATGCTCCAGAACTAAGGAGAACACATTGTCGACGTCCTTCTAAAGAATCGCTCCGCTTATAATAGACTAAAGTAATTGCCATGACCACAAACAAGATCATCCATTGAATTCCCATGTCCATCCTCCTTTTCTTACCAAATTAATTCTTCAAATTTTTTTACTATTGTATCACTTTGTGACTTTTCATTTTTCGTATTCTGTTCTAAAACACGAATTAATTGCTGATTTTGAATCAAACATTCTATACCATCCGCAATCAAGACAGGATCTATAGCCACAATTTTTCCCGTTATGCCATCTTGAATCTGATCGTTTACCGAAGGATAATCGGTGACTACAATGGCTTTTCCCAAAATTTTCGCTTCATCCAAAACAATCGATTTCCCTTCCCAACGAGAAGGTTGTACAAGGATATCCGCTTTTTTCATATACGGATAAGGATTGGAACGTAAGCCTTCCAAAATGAAACAATCTTCCAGATGGTTGGCTTGAATATATTGTTCAATTTCCTCTTTCATACTCCCTTGTCCATAAACGTGCCAACAAAAAGGAATTCCCTTTTCCTTTAACACTTTGGCACTTTGAGCACCAATATCCATTCCTTTTTGATATTCCAAACGACCCACGGAAACCAAATGAACACGATTTTCATCCCAGTTATCTGTTACGTCTTCCAACGATTTTTGAATGACATCTTCCGCTAAGGTAATATTCTCAATGACACACATTTTATCTTTTACTTGAGGAATCTTTTTCAAAAAGGCATCCAAACAAATTTGTGAAATGGTAGCTAAATAATCAAACTTTTGATAGTACTCGATTTCTTCCGGAAATACGTTATGTTCCGTAAAATCAATATGGATCCATCCAATTTTCTTCTTGGCGATTACTTTATCCATCACAAAAAAATCCGTTACACCTTCTAAATAGCCAATGGCAACATCGTATTCTTTTTCTAAAGGCGCAATATACTTTTTGATACGATTCCAACTAAATACTTTTTTCTTCGTCAGTTTCGGAAGTACAGTAATCGACAATCTAGCTAATGCAGCTCCAAAATGACAAGATTTAAGTAAATCCTTAAAATAAGTACGAAGTTCAAGAATCATAGCACGTGTTTTTCGATCTTCTTCCAAAATATGAACCCAGGAAGGCACATCCTTTTGTAAGATACCACCTTTTTCAAAAAGAAATAAATCCACTTCGTATTTGTCGGAATCCAACGATTTCAATAAAGAAACTAGACTTTTTTCCGCTCCTCCCATACGAAGAGTCGGAATCACAAATAATACTTTCTTTTTCATACCCTTATGCTCTTTTCTTTAATACTTTTGCAGGATTTCCACCAACAATACTATAAGGCTCTACATCTTTGGTCACCACAGAGCCAGCACCAATCACACATCCATCCCCAATATGAACACCAGGTAGAATAATAACACGAGCACCTATCCAGACATCGTTACCAATCACAACTGGTTTTGGACTCGTATGCGGTTGTTTCCACATGGGAATATCCAAACGATCCATTCCATGATTCGAAGTAAAAATCATACAATCCGGTCCCATCATGACATCGTTTCCAATTTCCACATGAGAAGAAATAATCGCATTTACACCAATTCCCGAATTATCCCCCAATTTAATTTCCGAACTAAATTGAGCTCCTTTTTCAATATTTACATTTGTTCCACACTCCAAGAGAATAAGCTTTCCACAAAAAGCACGAACCTTTTTACTACCCAAGTTCATTCGGCTATCCGAAAGTGGCATATGTTTTCCCAATATATTATAAATAAGCTTTCCAATAAATATTCTTCTTTTCATGATAGCCCCTTACTTATACAAAGCGTAAATCTTTTGTAACATACCTTGGGTATCAAACCCTAGATCATACATTTTTTGTGCATACAACTCGGAATCGATTCGTTTCACTGATAATAAAGAAGAAACCCATTCTTCTTTGACTAAGTCTCTGGCCTGAACCAAATCGGTTAGATGAATATCTTTTGGAATTCGACTGGACACAACACAAGGTAGACCATTGGTTTGTGCTTCCACCAAGGCTAATGGCATTCCCTCATACAAACTCGGAAAGGCAAACACATCCATGGCACTCATATACTCTCCCACATTGCTGACATTGCCAGTAAATATGATAGAATCTTCAAGCTCTAATTCTTGAATACGCATCTGCAACATTTCTTTATCGTTACCATCGCCCAATAATAAAAGCTTCGTATTCGTTCTTACTTTTAATAATTCAGGAAGCATTTCGATTAAAAAAATCTGATTTTTAACCGTAGCCAAATGTCCTACATGGCCAATCACAAACGAATCTTCCAAACGATATTGTTGGCGAATGCGACTACGATGTTCTTGACTATATTCATATTCTTTCAACGAGATTCCATTATAAATAAGGATTCCATGCTTATGAAACGCTTCTTTTCCATAAAGCCATTCCCCTGCACTTTGTCCACACGCAACACGGTGTGTCGCAAAACGATTAATCAAAACTCGCATTGTATTTTCATACAGATTTTTAAACCAGGAACGATGTTCCGGTCCACGAATACTATGCGAATGCGAAATCCGAATAGGAACACCAACCCATTTTCCAATCATCATAACCCATCCAGAATTAAACATGGTATGCGAATGAATCACGTCAATGTGATTTTCTACGATCAACTTCTTTAATTGCGAACAAAAAGACCAATATCCATGCGAAGGAGGTGCCATATGATGGATAGTACAACCTTTTTCTTCCAATTCCTTTTCATAATCACCAATATCCTCTCCCCAGACAATATAGTGAATTTTATACGAGGAAGGTGCATAATACCCAATATCACGTCCGATTTTTTCCGCACCACCTATTTTTAATTTTCCAATAATCACTAAAACATTCTTCATTTCATCACCAATATTTCTTTTTCCAATATATGTACAACATAAATCCCAATGGATAACACAAAGTCATCAATACTTTAGAATCACAGCTTTTCAACATTTCTCCATAGCTTTTTTTCGCAAAAAAACCGTAACAAGTATACAATAAACCATTTTTAATACGTCTTTGCCAAAAATTCTTTTTATTCATATTAAGATTGGCCGTATACATTCCCCCATTTGGGTTGTGAACACGAAGCTTCTTGCCCGACTTAGAAAGACCATCTTCCAAATAGTTCGCAAGATAAACAACTTGATTATAATAGACACATTTATGCGTAAAACTCACGCGATTCCAAAGTGCCCCCTCGGAAATGAAACGTTCGTTTTGGAAAACAGGAAATGGATATTTCTTAAACAAATCACTACGAATAACCTCACAAGCATCGTTACTTCCAAAACACTCTCTTTTATAACGCATGATATCCACACTTTTCCCCTCATCTTGCACAAAAGCTTGGCAAAATGGAGAGTCTGGAGCCGATCCTTTTAGTAAAATGACAATTCCAACATCCTTATGCTCTTCTTCTTTTTCCCAACAAGAAAGAATCTGTGCCACCGCCGTATCTATAAAATAGTCATCGCTATCCAAGATACAAACGTATTTTCCATGAATATACGGATGCGTTGTGTTTAAGGCTGTATGTTTTCCCCCATTTTCTTTCTTCACAAAATACAAGGGAAAAGAAGGATGAAAGCTTTGCACAATCTCTTCCGTACGATCTTGACTTCCATCGTCAATCACGATCCATTCAAAATCTTGATTCGTTTGTCTACATAAGGAATCGTAACATTTTGGCAAAAGATGTCCTCTATTATAGCTAGGCGTGATAATACTCAATGTGACATTTCTATTTTCCACGACGAACCTCCTCATAAAAGTTTTCTAATTTTTCTTTGGTTGCACGAATATCAAAACCATGATCAATAATTTCTTGATGACGATTCTTTCTTGGCCAAAGAAGCTTTGGACTATTCACAATATGTTTTGCCCAAGTTTCTGGACTCTCTTTTAATGAAATAAATTCCACCAAATCGGTAATTTCAATTTCTTTAGGAACCACTTGCGCACTCGTAAAAACAGGAAGACTGGCAGCCTGAGCTTCAATATTTACAATACCCAGCCCTTCAAACAAGGATGGTAAGACAAAAACATCCATCGCCTGCATCAAATCGTAGACATCGCTTCGTACACCCGTAAAAACGATACGATCCAAAATCCCCAATTTTTTTGCCAAATCACGAATTTCTTGTTCACGCGTCCCTTGTCCCACGAGCATCAATACCGCATTCTCTTGTATCTTCAAGATTTCATAAAAAACTTCGATTAAGAATAGGTGATTTTTTTGTTCCTCAAAACGAGCAACATTTCCTACCACAAATTTATTTTCCAAAGAAAACTCGTCACGGATTCTCTTTCGAGTTTTCTCGTTCCATAAGAATTTTTCACTCTGGATTCCATTTTTAATCACTTCAAAAGGACTATGTTTCCCAAATTGAGAAATTCCTGAATCGTAAGAACACGCAAAATTATAGTCCGCCATCTTACGCAAAGGGATTTGCCAGATATAACGAATTAAACCTTTCAAACCTTTGCCATGCGAATTATTATGACAATGTGCAATCGTAATACGACCCGCTTTTTTTGCCTCATCTAAATAAATAGGAGCCGAACCACGAGAATGCCCGTGTACAATTGTATATTCGGGATGTTCTAGAAAAAAAGTTCGCCACCATTTTCGATACGCTTGTAGATTTTTTATCGAAATGTGAGGACAACGATAAATCGTAGCGCCTAAAGAAGCAATTTCTTCGTCATAATCGCAAACATCTTGGGTTTGTTCGACAAAATCATATTGAAAAGAATCCGTATCCAAGGTACGAAGAAGACTCATCAATAAAGCTTCCGTTCCCCCACGATCCATACGCCCTACGACATGAAGAACTTTAATTTTTTCTTTCATAACCTATCCTCGATTTCTATTCAACAAAAACGAACTATACGCTTTCTTTAAGTTAGCACGAATACCAGATGGAATATACGAGCTCAACCAAAGCAAGCTTCTTTTTATCTTCTGTTTTTTTGATAAATGAGAAGAAATGTACTTCATAGAAGCAACTATCCCCTGTTTACGAAGAATATCCATGGCATTTTCATGAAGCTCATGTTGGGAATATCCCTTCATATTTTGCGCTTTCAACATTTCTTCTGGACTACCCGCTTCCAAAGAAATAAGATCCAATTTCGGAATACACGCCTTCCCTTTATCGGTTAAGGCAAATACAGCCGAGATACCATCGCTTCTTTTTTGAAAGCGACTTCCCCAATAATCGCCTAAGCGAATATCTGCACTCGAAATCTCTTTTCGATAACGACAAGAGAAACAACTGTCATTTAATAAAATATTTTCAAAAAATCCCTGCCAGAACACCTCTCGTTCTCGAAGACCATAATATACCTTATTCTTCGCCTTTACTTGTAGACAATAGCTGTGCCAATCGTCTTTTTTATAACGGAAAATTACCGAATCAAAACGGTTTGTATGAAGCTTTTTCTCGATTTTTTCCAATTGTAGATCCCATAATTGATACGAAGGGATGCCATGACAAAAGATTTCCACAAACAAATAACGATCGCGAATCCCTTTTTCTTCACACACTTTAACCATACCCGCTATCTGACAAGGCGTTCCAAAAACCACATATTCCTCTTTTGTCTTCACCATTTCCTGAAAAGCAATTTGTGGACTACTCTGTAAATATTTTGAACCATCCAATAAAGAAAGATCGTCAATACAATCAATAATACGATGTTCCACCCGATTGGTTTCCACATTATATACAGCACCAACTACTTTTTTATTTTGAAGTAAGGCTTGTTTTGCGATTTCATGAGCAATTCCTCCCGATGAACAAGATTTTACGACTTTTTCTTCTTTACTTTGTAAGGCAAATAACTGTCCATCGTATAAAGAAATTCCCGAAAGCTCTTCTTCGTATCTTGTACAAACTTTTGTACAAAGCGAGCAATTTACACATCTATTTTCATCCACTTGGGCTTCAAAAAAACCAGCAGTATTCAATTGTAATTGGATGGCATCCACAGGACAAATGCTCGAACAAGCCCCACATCCCGAACAAGGATGGCTGGAAGGATGACTAATATTCATGCTCCACTCCTTCTAGAGCAGATTTTAAATAGTAAGCACTTTCTTGGGCAATTTTTTCAATACGAGCATCGACTTGTGCATAATCGATAGGTTGTGCCATCAATTTTTCCAACTGCTCCACGCTAAATTCCGAAAGCTCTTGTTCTTGTAAGCCCGTGACTTCTAATAAAGATTTCATCTTAAACGCATTGATGCTCGGACGAATAAAGACAGCCACTTGACAATGGTTTTTCATCGCCACAACGCTACCATGGAACGTATCGGTTAAAACACATGCAGCGTTTTGGAAATAGGAATACCATTCCAAGGCATCGCATACAACATTTTTATCACACCATTTATGATACGTTCCCAAGGAAACTGTCATCAAATGATGTTTTTTGGCATATTCTTTTACAACCGCAATTTCTTTTGGATCCACTAAGTTACGATCGTAGGCATACACCAACATATATTTCTTTTTCAAAGGTTTGACAGGCACGATAAAATTTTTTCCGCTATATAGTAATACGGGATCGCACACCAAAGGAACATCGCGTCCAGTCATATTCTTAATCATCGATTGGGTATGCGTATCGCGTGCCGATAAGGCATACATATTATTTAACCCCTCTTGAATCAAGTCGTATACTTGAAATTCTTTTAATAAAGCTTCGTCGCTACGACCAAATGCAGGAGCGTAAGCAATCGCTGGCTTTTTCAAACCATGTCCATACATCATCTTGTTGCACCCTACATCGATACTGAATACTTCATCGCTACCTATCACAACACAATCCACTTGGTCAGTGTCATAAGGAAGGGTGTTCATTGTTTGAAAGGCTTTTTTGTGACAAAAAACCTTTCGCGTATTAAATAAAGTTAAACCTATTCCTTTGTCACAAAGATAGTTTTTTATGTAGTAAAAAAAGTTCTTAAACGAACCACTATTCTTTTTGGCTTCCGAAGGATCAAAATCAAAATTCTTATCGTACGTCAAAATATACGTCTCATGTCCCAAGTCTTCTAACCAGTTCTTAGTAGCACGAACTTGAAGCTGTGCCCCTTGGTTATTGACATTATAATGCGTAAGAATTCCTATTTTCATAAAGAACCTCCCATTTTTTGCAGCACACCTTGAATCGCTTTTCTCAATTCCTCTTTATTCTCTAAAAAATAAGCACTGTTAGTATCATAACTTGCACATTCTTGTTCCAATTCTTTAATCTTCTTCAATTCCTTTTCAAAAATGGTACGAATGGAATCGTAGCTTTCGTTTTTTGCGTTACAAAAAGCTCTTGATAAGATAGCACGAGTTGAACCCAGGCGATAATGTTCTTTCACAATAAGCTGAGCTGGTACATTTCCATAGTCCAAGCGAGCAATGCCACCAAAGCCAAAAGGAATCTTATGTTCTTTTATTTTACGACAAATGTTTTCGACATACCCATCGGCTAAGGTTTCGAACAAAAAGGTCTTATGTAAGCTCAAAGACAAATCGTTCAATCCAATATGGATTTCACCAATTCCAGGAAGCATCAATATTTCATCCAAAACATCGACTGCCTCTTTTGTTTCCAATAGAAGCATCGTTTTCGCGCGTCCATTCACAAAAGAAAGAAAAGTTTCCACTTCCTTAGCGGTTTTAAAGTAAGGAAGCATGACAATATCGGCTCCCGCCTCGATTACCGCATTGATTTCATCCTGAGAACCCATATCTTCTTCTGCTTTTTCATGAATCGGATTGACACGAACCAAAAGCTTCGACGAACTGACAACTTTACGAATGGCCTTTACATCTTCTAAAGTATGTTTAGAAATTACAGTATCCTTTCCGGCTTGACGCGCTGTTTTCCCAATATATTCCAAATCTACAAAAATACGATCGACTCCACTATCTTGAGCAATTTGTGCCACTAGTGGATCGTTTGTGATATACATAAAATTCAAAGCCATATTTACTCTACTTTCTTGTCTTTTTGTAAAGTTTCACCCGTATTCACATTGTCCGCATTGGATAAAACTTTGAAAATGGTTCTAAAAAAGATTTTGATATCCAATCCGAAAGTTACATGATCGACATACCAAACGTTTAAATCAATACGATGATGCCATTCGACATCTTTTCTACCATGGGTTTGTGCCCATCCGGTAATTCCTGGTCGCACTTCAAACATACGCTTTTGATGTGCGGAATATTCTTCAATAGGCCAAGGATGATACGTTAGTGGTGGACGAGGCCCAATCAAGGACATATCTCCACGAAGAATATTAATCAATTGTGGTAATTCATCCAAAGAAGTGGCACGAAGAATTTTCCCTACTCGCGTTACACGACTATCGGTTGCGCTAGAATATACACCACTTCCCGTATGCTCCGCACCTACACACATAGAACGGAATTTCAACATTTCAAATTCTTTTCCATCTTTACCTAATCGTACTTGGCGAAACAAAGCCGGTCCCGGACTATCCAATTTCACAAGCACTGCTAGAATCAACATAGGAAGTAAAGCCAAAATAAAAACTGGCAAACAAATCGCTATATCCAACAAACGTTTTATACAATCCCGATACACAGGACTGGCTAAAGAAACGTGTTCGGGCATATCCGACATTTCTTTTTTCATAGTAATTCTCCCTTCTCACAATCAATATCTCTCTTTTGTGACAATATCTATGTCAGTTACTTAAAATAATCTCCATTCTGAATAAAAAAACTTTGTATTCACTTGTTCATTATACCATATTTAATGCGTTAATTTGGGCACTTGTTGAAAATAAAAAGAAAAAAGAAACCCGGTTATCACCAGATTTCTTGTAAATTAGGCAAGTAATGATTTTTGATACGCATACATGGCTTGAATTAAGTGAATTAAGGCTTCATTATCCGTTTCCATTGCTTTTTTTCCATACGAGAAAATTCCATATTTTAATAAGAAATCGTCCATCGAGAACGTATAGATTTGTTCCATATTTTCAATATCCAAAACGGTAATAACACTCAATCCTTCTTCTTTTGTAGTTGTATACCCTTTAAAAGACACATCGCCTTTAAAATAAAGTTTTAATCCCGGTTTAGACGTTAAGACCAAACGAGCCCCGACAAAATTCAGTGCATCGTTGTTGTCAATTAAACGATACGCATACGAATCCAAATTGACATTTTCTAACTCGTTGATACGAGATGGCAAACGATTTGTCTGATAATCAAAGTATTCTTGGGCATAATAACCATAAGTCATCATCGCTTTGGCAATCGCCACTTCTTTCGAAGAATAAGAATTGGCATGATCCATTAAATAATTGGCATATTCTTCAACCGTATACGAATATACATTTCCTACGTTTCCATACGAATCGGACAATTGGGCTTTAATATCTTGTGTCATTTCTTTCGCCGATACGAAACAAGTAAATAGACAATCTGTTTTTCTTTGATAAGTGTTTTTATCTAAGACCAGCAGAATACTCCAGCTTCTATAGCTGGAGATGAATGCGTAGTTTTTTTAGAATTCTTTTTTTAGTTAATGACATAAATAGTGTCAGTATATGTGAGATTCTTAATTTAGAATCGTATATATAAATGTATGTATATTCTAGAAAGGAGAAGACCATGTATCTGACTATCAAACAGCAGCTGAATCATCTTTCTAAAGAAGAATATGAGATACTTCGTGAGCTTTCTCATGTTGCCAAGAATCTTAAGAATGAAGCTCTCTATAATGTTCGTCAGCATTTTTTCAATACAGGAAAGTATCTTTCTTATAATCAGAATTATCACTTGTTGAAAAACTCAGAGAATTATAAGATTTTAAATTCCAATATGGCAGAACAGATTATTAAGAAAGTGGCTTCGGATTTTCAATCGTTCTTTGAATTACTAAAACGAAAGAACAATGGAAAATACGATGCGAAAGTTCATATTCCACATTATCTTCCCAAAGATGGACTGACTA
>JAUNDJ010000008.1 GCA_030526175.1 Bacillota bacterium | reverse complement strand
TTCGTTACCGATTTCGTTTTTAATAGAGATTACATATCATTATTTTGCGCTTACTGTTCATTAGGGTTTGGATTAGTGGTGTTTTTCATACTCTAATTGTACTAAAAAAGCAGGTCGCCCTGCTTTTTTATTTTGTTATTTTTATTTTTGACTGTTATTCAACTGTTACAGCCTCTCTTCCTCTTCTTCCTTTTCTGGGGAAACCAAAGTAATTTTAGTTACTTTTGCATCCTCTGTTAAATTAATAACTCGAACTCCTTGTGTGTTTCTTCCGTAGATACCAATATCTCCTACATGAATACGAATCATAATACCATTACTTGATACTATCATACAGTCTTCATCGCCTTGTACGGTTTTCACCGCTACTAGATTTCCAGTTTTATCCGTTGTATTTAGAGCTCGAACTCCTTTTTTACCACGCGAAGTTAATCGGAAATCATTGAAGAAACTACGTTTACCATAACCATTTTCGGCAACTATAAATACAGTGTCTCCTTCGTGACTTAATGCAACACCAACGACTTCAGAACCATCAGTTTCAAAACCACGCACTCCACTAGCCGTTCTACCCATTAAACGAATTTCGTTTTCATTAAAACGAACTGCTTTACCATTGCTTCCCGCAATAATAATTTCATCGTTTCCTAGTGTTGCTTTTACAAATACCAATTCATCATCTTCTTTTAAACTAATCGCAATTTTCCCATTTCGGTTAATTCGATCAAATTCTTCAATAGGTGTACGTTTTACTACACCATTTTTAGTAACAAACAATAGTGTTTTAAACTCATCTTGTCGCTCTTGCCAAATTGGTAATAATGTTTTTATATGCTCATCGTTTGGTAAATCTAGAAGATTGACAATCGGCAATCCTTTCGATGTTCTTGATGCAGCAGGAATATTATATCCTTTCATACGGAATACACGACCTTTATCACTAAATAGTAACAATACATCGTGAGTTTTCATAGAAATCATTTGATTGATTGAGTCTTCTTCATTCAATGTAAGAGATTTAATTCCACGACCACCACGATTTTGAGTTTTATAAGTATCTACAGGTTGGCGTTTAATATATCCAGATTCTGTAAGCATAATGATAATGTCTTCAACAGGAATTAAATCTTCATCTTCCATATCAAAGCTTCCTTCAATAATTTCTGTTCGACGTTCATCACCATACTTATTATTAATCTCTGTTAGATCATCTCTAATAATTTGTAAAACACGACTGTGGTTTGCCAAAATATCTTGCAAGTCTTTAATCGTCAATAATAATGCTTGATATTCACTTTCAATTTTATCTCGTTCTAATCCAGATAAACGGCGGATTTGCATCGCAAGAATCGCTTTTGCTTGAACTTCTGTTAATCCAAACGCATCACATAATTCTTTTACTAATCCTGCTTCATCATTTTTTGACGAACGAATCAAATGAATAACCGCATCAATATTATCAATCGCAATTCTAAATCCCTCTAAAATATGAGCTCTATCTTGTGCCTTTTTTAAATCAAATCGTGTCTTTCTTTCCACAACCACAATTTGGTGATTTAAATAATCATTGATAATATCTTTTAAAGGAAGCTGTCTTGGTCTTCCATTTTCTAACGCTAACATATTAATTCCAAAACTTGATTGTAAAGGAGTTAATCGGAATAGTTGGTTTAAGATAACATCTTCTTGAACATCCTTTTTTAATTCCATGACAATTCGAATTCCATTACGGTTACTTTCATCATTTAAATACGTAACCCCTTGAATTTCTTTATCACGAATTAAATCAGCCATTTTTTTAATTAAATTCAATTTATTTACTTGATAAGGAATTTCATAAAAGATAATTCTTTTTTTACCATTACCTAAATCTTCCACGTTATATTTTGAACGAATCATAATGGATCCACGACCTGTTTCAAAAGCTTGTCGAATACCAGCACGACCAAGAATGATTCCTCCAGTAGGGAAGTCAGGACCTTTAATTATATTCATTAATTCAGTAACAGGAATATCTGGATCATCCATAATTGCGAAAATCGCATTTATCGTTTCTGATAAATTGTGAGGAGGGATGTTAGTAGCCATACCAACCGCAATTCCCATTGATCCATTAATTAGCAAATTGGGAATACGAGAGGGAAGAACAACAGGTTCTGTTTCTTCTCCATCATAGTTTTCAATAAAATCAACTGTATCCTTATTTATATCTCGCATCATTTCCATAGAAATCTTTGACATACGAGCTTCGGTATAACGCATTGCTGCAGCTCCATCCCCATCTAGGGAACCAAAGTTTCCATGTCCATCCACTAAAGGATAACGATAGTTAAAATCTTGTGCCATACGAACCATCGCATCATAAACAGCTGTATCTCCATGAGGATGGTACTTACCAATAACATCCCCAACAATACGAGCACTTTTTTTATGAGCAACACTCGATGTAATATTTAAAGAATTCATTGCATGCATAATACGACGATGTACAGGTTTCATACCATCTCGTACATCTGGTAATGCACGTTGTACAATAACGGACATTGAATAATCCAAGAAAGACTCACGCATCTCTTTGGAGATTTCAACATCTTCTATATAATCATATTTTTTATTTTCTTCCATAGAAGTCCTCCTAGAAATCTAAATTTGCGTAAACTGCATTTTCTTGAATAAATTGACGACGTGGATCTACGTCTTCTCCCATTAACATAGAGAACACGCTATCAGCTTCAATTGCATCGTTAATCGTTACACGTTTTAATACACGTTTCTCAGGATCCATAGTTGTTTCCCAAAGTTGTTCAGCATCCATTTCTCCTAACCCTTTGTAACGTTGAACTTTATATCCTTCTTTAAATTCTGCACGAAGCTCATCCATTTCTTGTTCTTTATAAGCGTAAGCAATTTTTTTACCTTTTTGAACTTTATAAAGAGGAGGTTGAGCAATATATACATACCCTTCTTCAATAACAGGTTTCATAAAACGATATAAGAAAGTCAACATCAATGTACAAATGTGTGCTCCATCGACATCGGCGTCGGTCATAATTACAATTTTATGATAACGTAATTTCGAAGTGTCTACTTCATCTTGAATTCCACATCCAAAAGCAGTAATCATGCTTCGAATTTCCGCATTTTCAAATATACGATGTGTGCGGGCTTTTTCTACATTTAAGATTTTTCCTCTTAAAGGTAAGATAGCTTGGGTTTTTGCATTTCTACCTTGTTTAGCAGATCCACCGGCACTGTCCCCTTCGACAATAAATATTTCACATTCGCTAGCATCTTTACTAGAACAATCTGTTAATTTACCAGGAAGTGCTGTAATACCATCTAATGCAGATTTTCTTCGCGTTGCTTCACGTGCTTTTTTCGCAGCCAATCGAGCATTACTAGCCAATACTGCTTTTTCCACAATCATTTTAGCTTCTGTTGGGTTTTCTAACATAAAACGTTTTAATTGCTCACCGACAATTCCAGAAACTATTTTTCGAACTTCACTATTTCCTAATTTAGTTTTTGTTTGTCCTTCATATTGAGGATCTGGGTGTTTGACAGAAATAATCGCAACTAAACCTTCTTTTACATCTTCTTGTGAAAGAGTTTCGTCTTTTTTCAAAAGATTATTTTCTTTGGCGTATGTATTAACTACACGAGTCAATGCCATTCTAAATCCATCTTCGTGAAAACCACCTTCGTGCGTGTGAATGTTGTTACAGAAAGAATAGATACTTGCTTGATATTCTTCGTTATATTGTAAAGCAACTTCCGCTAAAATACCGTCAATTTTTCCCTCACAATAAATAACTTTATCGCTAATTGTTTTCTTAGCTTGATTTAAATAACGAACATATTCAATGATACCACCTTCATAGTAATATTCGTTTTTTTCTCCGTCTTCGCTTCTTAAATCTTCTAAAGTCAACTTAATCCCTTTATTTAAAAATGCCAATTGACGAATTCTTTTATTCAAAGTTTCATAATCATATATTGTAGTTTCTTTAAAAATTAAACCATCTGCTTTAAAGCGAACTAATGTTCCAGTTTCTGTTGTTGTTCCAATTTCTTTTAAAGGTGCAACAGTATGTCCACCATCTTCAAAACGAATAAAATGTTTCTTTCCATTTTGATATACAGTTACTTCCAACCATTCACTTAATGCGTTAACAACACTGGCACCAACACCATGAAGTCCTCCAGAAACCTTATAGGCACCACCACCAAATTTTCCTCCAGCATGTAATACGGTCATAATAGTTTCTACCGCACTCAATCCTGTTTTCTCATGAATTCCAACTGGCATACCACGTCCGTTATCCCTTACAGAGATAACATTTCCAGCTTCGATTTTCACATCAATTTGATTGGCAAAACCAGCTAAAGCTTCGTCAATTCCATTATCTACAATTTCCCATACCAAATGGTGAAGCCCTCTGGCAGATGTAGACCCGATGTACATACCAGGACGTAATCTTACAGCTTCTAAACCCTCTAATACTTGAATATCATCTGCTGTATACGAATGATCCACTTGTGTCGCTTCCGATTCAAGTTCTTCAAACTCAAGTATTTCTTGTTGTAAATCTTCTTGGCTCATCGCTTATATCCCTTACCTTTCCATTCTCTATACACAAAAATTGGACAGTTCTATTTCCAAACCATTTTGGATCTAGCTCTGTAGTTGTAATAAAAATCTGCATATCGTTTGGCAAATGTTGTAGCAACTGTTGTTTACGGTTGTTGTCAAACTCACTAAAAATATCATCCAATAAGAGAATCGGATTTTGTCCAGTTTTCTCTTTAATAATTTTTGCCAAAGCAAGTTTCAATGCAATCAAATAACTTCTCTTTTGTCCTTGTGAAGCAATCTCTAAAATTGGTGTATCATTCAATAAAAACTCAATATCATCTTTATGAATACCATACAAAGTTTGTTTCAATATTTTTTCTTTTTCATATGAATGTTCATATTTTTGGCGGATATTGTCTTCTAAATCCTCATTCACCTCTACAAAAGTCTTATATCTAGCATCTATCTTCTCCTCTTTATCCGAAAAGAAAGGATACAACTCCCGAGCCTTTGATAATAATTCTTTAATAAAGGCGTGTCTTTGAAGAATAATAATTTTTTGATAATTAACCAATTGATCTGTATATACTTCAATCAGAGCATCATCAATTTTTTCTTTTTTTAAAGCAATATTCCGCTCTTTTAAAACATTCTGAAAACGAGTTAAAGTTAATGTATAGCTTTTAGAAATCTTTATTAGTTCCATATCTATAAATCTTCTTCTCATTTTAGGCGTTTGACTGAAGATATGCATATCATCAGGACAAAACAGAATAGCATTTACAATCCCAATAAAATCCGAATACTTCCGTACTGGATTGTTAAAATGGAATAAATGCTTCTGAGAATCAGAAACAACAATTTTCAAATCCTCATAATGACCATGGGTTTCAATTTTGGTCTCAAGAAAAAAAGAATCCTTTTCTTTCTGAATCAAACTATCTAACTGGTTTGTTCGAAAAGAACGTAAATTACTCAAAAAATAAATGGATTCTACCAAATTTGTTTTTCCCTGCGCATTTTTTCCAAAAATACAAATAATAGTATTTTTAGGAAACTGAAATTTAATATTCGAGTAATTCCGATAATTTCTGATAGTTAGAGATGTTATATTCATTATTGAATTTCGATCCTTAAATCTTCCGTTTCAACAACATCACCTACACGAATTTTTTTTCCACGACGGTTTTCTTCTTCTCCATTAACTAAAATTTTATGTGTTGCAAGGTATTCTTTAGCTTGACCTCCAGAATAAACAACATCACAAGCTTTTAATAATTGATCTAGTTTAATATATTCATCTTTTAATTTAAATTGCATAAAAAGCACCTCGTTTCACTCATAAATTATATCATAAAAAAAAGGAATATTCTATTATTCCCCTTTTTTAAAGCGATTTAAGCTAATTATCTAATCGACAATCACTTATATCTATTATTCTATTTTTCCTTAATTTACATCATTTAATCGTAGCTACGAATAGGAACAATTATCATAGTTGTTGAAGCATCTTCCATATTTGTGATACGGATTGGTTTCATTAAACCAGAGAATTCCATTTTTACTCTTTTTGCACCTAAAGCACGAATCGCTTCCAATAAGAAAGTTCCGTTACAAGAAAGACGAAGATCTTCACCTTCGTAAATACAATCCGTTAAAACTTCATCACTATTTCCAATTTCGCTAGAACTAGTTTTAATATGCGTTTCTAAAGTAGAGCATTCCAAACGAACTAAGTGTACTTTATCATTACGAATAAAGTTTGTACGATCTACTACATTTACAATTTCATGTGCATCCACTTCCATCGTAGCAATGAAGCTATTTGGAATAATTCTTTCCACATCTGGGAAAGTTCCGTCTATTAATCTCGTTTGAATGATGACACGGTCGAAAATAAATTGAGCTTTTTTATAATCAATAAATAAATCTACTTCTTTTACATCATCATTTAATGAACGGACAACTTCTGTTAATGATTTACTAGGAATAGTAACATTAATATTTTGAGAAGTTTCTAATTCAATTTCTTTGCGTGCAAGACGATAAGAATCTGTTCCTGAACAATATAATTTATTTCCAACTATATTAAAGTTGACACCATTCAATACTGGACGTTTGTCTTTATCACTGCAAGCAAAGGCTGTTTGAGATACAATTTGTTTAAGCGTATCTGTAGAAACTGTAATTTGTGTTAAAGGCTTTTGGAAATCGATTTCTGGATATTCACTAGCTGAAATACCATTTAATTCAAATTTTCCATTATTACCTTCTAAACGAATCTTTGTGAAATCAATTAATTCAAATTCAATACGGTCTGAATCCATTTTTCGAACAATCTCTAATAAATATTTAGATTCAATTACAATGCTACCTGGCGTTTCAATTTGAAGTTGATTTGTTTCACTAAATACAATAGTCGAACGAATAGAAACATTTGAATCACTTCCTGTTAAAACGATTTTATCCTCTTTTACATCAATACAAATTCCTGATAATGCAGGTAATGGACTAAAAACACTAATGGCTCTAGCCACAATACTTAACTTTTCATAAAAATATTTACGATCCATTGAAAACTTCATGTTTTATTTCTCCTTTTAATATATTTAATTATAACTATAACAATAATAAGATGTGGATTGTGTGTATAACTTTTTCACATAGCCTTATTTTATAGGCTTATTCTTACTTTTTTTCGATGTTAATTTAACGTGTATATATGTGTTTAAATAGTGTCTTTAATCTTATCTACAGCTAATTTAAACACATCATCTTTACTGATTAATGCTTTAGCTTTTTTATAAGAGTTTATAGCCGTAGTGTGATCTTTTCGACATAGTTCTTGAGAAATTGTTGAATATGGTGCATTAATCATTTCACGACTCAAATACACAAACATATGGCGAGCAACTGTTAGTTTCTTTATACGACTAGATCCTTCCAATTCTCGATAGCTGATGCCGTAGAACCGCGTAACAGCTTTCTTAATATCTTTTAAAGTAATTTTGTCCTTTTTTATGACAACAGGTTCATCCGAAAATACTCTAGAAGCATATTCTAAATCAATTACCTCAGGATTTTCTAAAGTAGCACTGAACAACAATCTATTTAAACTTCCTTCTAAGCTACGTACATCGTCAGAAAATTTTTCTGCAAGATAATCAATTGTTTCATCCGTTAACTGAAGAACTTCACCATTTACTTCTAATTTTTTTCTTAAAATGGCACGAGCTGTATCAAATTCTGGTTTTCCAACTTTAATAACATAACCTTGTCTAAACCGTGATATCAATCGAGCATGTAAACCATTTAGTTCTTCAGGGTGCATATCGCTGGTTAAAACGACTTGAGCTCCTTTTGCGACCAATTCATTATATACAGTAAAGAAAACTTCTTGGCTTGAAGATTGTTGCAGGTTTTGAATATCATCAATTAAGAAATAATCACATTCAATTAATTGTTGCTTTACTTGGTCAACCATGCTTCCATAAACATCTCTTGTTTTCATAGCATCTAATAAGATAGATACTAAATCTCCACTATATGCATAGAATACCTTTTTTTCAGGATAATTCTTTGCTAAATAATTCCCAATTGCGTGCATTAAGTGGGTTTTTCCTAACCCGGAATTCCCATAAATCATTACAGGATTGATTCTTCTTTTATTAGGATAACAACATGTTAAACATGCAGCATATGCTTCTTTATTCGATCCACCTTCAACAAAGTTTTCAAATGTAAATTCAGGATTAATTTTAGGTGCTAAAAGTTTATATGTTCTTCTTGTAACTTCTTGCGCCGGCATTAATTTTTCCATTTCCTTATATGGTTTTAAAACGACGGTTACTTCTTCACCCCAAATTTCAGAAAGGATTTCTTCGAATACGGGGATCGCATTAGCTTTTGCTACCAAAGATTTTATAATTGTTGTTCGGTATACAACATATGCTACTGAATCTTCAATTTTATATAATTGTGTTTTTGAAATCCAATTTTTCATGGTATCTTTTTTGAAAATTCCAGCTTCAGATACTGTATCCAATACTTGTTGCCAAGCTTCTTCATAAGTGGGTATAGCCATTGTGCGTACCTCCTGTCTAGTTTCCTTATTATACAATAAATCTGGGTAAAGAAAACTATATTTATACATGGAGAAGCATTTCTTTTTTACACACTGTGTAAGAGAAATTGTCTTATGTATTTATTCACAATGTGTAAAAAATATGAAAGTTTATTTTTAAAAAGTGTATAAGCTCGAATTACCACATAAGTTATAAACTTCATATATACGATAAATATAAGGTTTATAGGTATTTTGCACAAATGTTTTACACGTTTGAAATTTACTGTGTTAAAACCGTGAAGAAGTATGGGTAAATCTGTGTATTATATTTGTGTACAATGTGAATTAAAGTTTCTCTTGTGGACAAATGTGTTGATCTATGTGGAAAGAAAACAAGATTAGTGGATAAGTGTTTTTGCAAATATATATATATAATATAGGTATATAAGAAATTAAAAATTAACAAATTTAAAAAAATAAGATTTGACACTATTTACAATATCTTATATAATATGCGAGCAATCTTATTTGAAATTGTAAAAATGGATGAGAGGTGTAAGGATTATGAAAAGAACATATCAACCAAGTAAGAGAAAACACCAAAAAACACATGGTTTCCGTGCTAGAATGGCAACTGTTGGTGGAAGAAAAGTCCTTTCAAGAAGAAGAGCGAAAGGAAGAAAGGTTTTATCCGCTTAGAAATCACCTAAATCGGTGATTTTTTTGTCTGGATAAGTGAATAATTATGAAAAAAGAACTCAGAGTTTGCAAGAATTATGAATTCTCTTCAATTATCCAGAAACGTCAATTCGTAAAGTCTCCAGCTTTTGTTTGTTACTATCAAAAAAGGAAAGAAGAACACGCTAGAGTAGGGATCAGTGTCGGAAAGAAATTAGGCAATGCTGTGCATAGAAACAAAATTAAACGACAAGTTCGTTCTATGATTGATTCATTGTATAATTTTAAAGAAGAATATGATACTATAATAATTGTTCGTCCACCTTACCTAAAAAGGACATATCAAGAAAATATTGAAGAACTAAAGATGGATAAGACTAGAATTGAGAAAAAGATAGGATAAGAGGAAAATTATGAAAAGATTTTTGCAAAGTAAGGCGAAAGTTTTATTCGTTTGTTTATTCTTATTGCTTGCATGTACTGGATGTTCAAATCCACGTGGAAGTGATGGAAAAACTAAAGTGGATGTTATTATCGCCAGCGAAGAAGTAACAATCGAAAAAGATAAGGTTAATGTAGACAATCTTACTAAAAAAGAATTAAAAGCTAGAACTTCTATTAATTCAGAAGGAAAAGAAGTAATCACGATTCCTGCAACTACTTTTGGAGAAGCTTGTAAAACTGGATGGTTTGATGGATTAATTGTTTGGCCAATTGCTCAAGTAATTAACGGTATTGCTTCTAAAACAGATGCAGGATGGGGAATTATTTGCACAACTTTAATTATTCAGCTTGTAGTATTCTTATTGACTCGTAAGTCTCAAGAATCTGCACAAATTATGCAAGAAATTCAACCAGAACTTCAACACATTCAAGATAAATATCGTGATAAAACCGATGAACGTTCTCGAATGATGATGTATCAAGAAACACAAGCATTATATAAAAAATATGACATTAAACCTATGGGTTCAATGCTTGTAATGTTCTTACAATTCCCAATTATGATGGGTATGTATTATGCAACTATGCGTGCATTTGCGGTTATCAATGGATCGTTCTTAGGAAATTCATTAGCAGGAACACCTATGACAGGATTCCAAACATTGAATGTATTCTACATTGTTACTTATGTATTAATGATTGTTCTTCAATTAGTGAACTTGAAATTACCTAAATTCTTAAAAGATCGCAAAGAAAAGAAACAAAACATTCGAAAAAGAAAATATAGAGTATACCAAGATAAGAGTAAAACATCTGTACTTGGTGGTGGCGGAATGGATATGTATATGTATATGACAACTGCAATGATTGCTGTATTATATCTATCTTGGCCAATTGCCATGTCATTCTATTGGTGTATTTCTAACCTTATCCGTAGTGCTCAAATGATTTTTGTTCAATCTGTGTTAGATAAGAAAACAGAAAAGAAGGCTTAGAAACATGGAATTTGAAAAATTTACTGGTAAAACTTTAGATGATGCATTAGCGAATGCTGCAAAAGCTAAATGTTGTGCTGTTGATGAATTAACTTACAACATTATTGAAGAAAAAGCAGGATTCTTAGGGATTGGAAAAACTGTTGAAATTGAAGTATTCTGTGAAAAAGATATTGAGAAATTCATTTGCTCATATATTCAATCGTATTTTGATAATGCCGAATTAGATGGTGAAGTAAAAATCGAGAATGACAATGGATTCTATCGTATTTCTGTTAATACAAACAATAATGCAATTTTAATTGGTAAAGCAGGTAAATCCTTACAATCGTTTAACCGCATTGTAAAATCTGCTGTATCCGCACAAATTAAAAAACGTGTTGGATTATTAATTGACGTAAATGGATATAAACAAGATCGTTACGAAAAAATCACGAAAATGGCTATTCGTGTAGCTAAAGATGTACGTCGTACTAAAATTGATGCTTTGTTAGATCCTATGCCAGCTGATGAAAGAAAAGCGATTCACAATGCTCTTGCGAATATTTCAGGAGTATCTACGAAAAGTGAAGGAGAAGGCGAAGGACGTCAATTACGTATTATTTACACACCAAACAAAGAAGCTAAATAACGAGACACCTGTCTCGTTATTTTTATTGGAGGAAATATGAAAATAATTATAGGATTAGGAAATATTGGAGTTAAATACGAAAATACACGTCATAATGCAGGATTTATGGTAATAGATGAACTTGCAAAGAAATGTGAAGTAGAATTTAATCAAGAAAAGTTTTCAGCTTATTTCGCAAAAACAAAAATCAAAGGGGAAGATGTTATTTTATTAAAACCAACAACCTTTATGAACAATAGTGGTTTTGCTTTACGTCAATGTTTAGATTTTTATAAGGCTAGTATAAAAGATGTATTAGTTATTTATGATGATGTAGATTTACCTGTTGGGAAGTTACGTCTTCGACAAAAAGGAAGTGCTGGAGGACATAACGGAATTAAAAGCATTATTCAATGTGGTTTTTCTTCAGAATTCGATCGAATTCGTGTAGGGGTAGGAAAAGATCCACAAATCCCAATGATACAATGGGTATTATCCAAATTTAGAGATGAAGAAAAAGAGGATTTAGAATCAGCTGTTAAAAATGCAGCCAATGCAGCTTACTTTTCGATTACTCACTCTTTTTCTGACACTATGAATAGATATAACAAAAAATAGTATGGAAAATATTGTATTACAAAAGCTATATGAAAACGAGGTTGTCAAGGAAATCTTAGGGAATAACCAGCACGTGGGTAATTTATATCCTATGGAAGAAGCATTAGTATTGGCTAGTGCATTTCAAAAAGACAAGAAAACTCGTATTGTTGTAAAAAAGAATAAATATGAAGCGCAGCAATTATATCAAAGACTATCCCCTCTAGTTGATAATGTGCTGCTTTTTGTGATGGAAGAAAGTTTACGTGTTCAAATGATTGCGTCCTCTCCTGAAGACAAGGAACAAATGATCTTGTCGTTAAATGAATGTATTTTTAATGATATTCCAAGAATTGTTATTTGTAATACAGCGGCATTTTTAAGATTCCTTCCAAAAAGAGAAGTATACGAGTCTTGTTGCTTATCTTTGGAAGTAAATCAAGAAATTAGTATGGAAGAATTAAAGAAAAAGCTGTATAGAAATGGATATATCAAAGTAAATTATGTAGATCGTCCTAGAACGTTTGCTTCTCGAGGTGGAATTATTGACATTTACTCATTAGAATATGAAAACCCTATTCGAATTGAATTTTTTGATACGGAAATCGATTCTATTCGATTATTTGATGAAAAAACTCAAAGAACAATTAGAACAATCGATAAAGTACATATTGGACCAGCCACAGACATACTTTTCTCAGATGATGAAATTCAAGAAATTCAATTGAAAGTAAAAGAAAAATTGGCTAAGACATGTGAAAAATTAAGTGAAGATGAAAAAGAAATACTAATTGATCATATTGAACAAGATTTGAGAAATGTTGAGAACTATGATTCAGAAAATAAATTGTATCTGTACTATGCTTACCTTCAACCAGATTCTATATTGGATTATGTTAATGGAGAAGTTATTTTATCAAGCAACGAAGAGATTGAGAGATTTGAAAAACAATTAAAAGAAGAAAACATAGCTTTTTTACAAGAATGGGTACAAGAGTATCATTATTTGGCTAAGTATAGTGTATTTCATGATCTAATTCGTTTAGACAAGGAAAAAGGTTTTTCCTATTTTCATGAATTTTTAGATTTTGAAAAACCAATTATGTCGAATATTTTTTCAATAGAAAAAATGAACAGTGTGATTGAAACATTAAATCAATATACATTTAATCATCTATATATAGCGGTTTCCCCAGAACATCAGAAATTTATCCCACTAAATGAATTGGCATGTACATATGAATATGTGGATTGTGATTTTGTTGAAGGTTTTGTTTTCGACGATTGTTTAGTCCTTACAAATCACGAAATAATAAATAGAAGCTTCGTAAAGCCAAAATATCGAAAAAAATTCAAAGAAGGACGAATATTGGAAAATATTTTAGAACTTCAGCCTAACGATTATGTAGTTCATGAACAATATGGAATTGGTCAATATTTGGGAATTATTACGAAAGAAAATAATGGGAAAACCCAAGATTATCTACATGTTATTTATGCAAAAGGAAGTAGTTTATTTGTTCCTCTTTCCCAATTTCAACTAGTTAGAAAATATATTTCTAAAGAAGGTGTGGGAATAAAATTAAATGATTTAGGGACAAATAAGTGGAAAAAAACGAAAGAAAAAGTTAATCAGAAAGTTGAAGAAATTGCTGAGAAATTAGTGGATCTATATGCATTACGTAACCAAAATATAGGATATGCATATCCTCCAGATGATGCTTTACAAGAGGAATTTGATAATGCTTTTGAGTATGAAGCAACAGAAGATCAATTGATTGCTACGGAAGAAATCAAACAAGAAATGATGAAAGAAAAACCAATGGATCATTTGTTGTGTGGTGATGTTGGATTTGGAAAAACTGAAGTAGCTATGAGAGCTGCTTTTAAAGCTATTATGTCAAATAAGCAAGTAGCATTATTATGTCCTACAACTATTTTGTCAATGCAACATTACAAGTCTTTTTTAAGTCGTTTTGATTATACGGGAGCAAGAATTGAGTTAATCAATCGATTTGTTCCTCCTGCTAAGATTAAAGAAATCAAAAAAGCAGTAAAAGAAGGCTCTGTTGATATTGTTATCGGAACGCATAAATTACTGAATAAATCTTTTGAATTTAAGGATTTAGGTCTTTTAATTGTCGATGAGGAACAACGATTTGGTGTTGAGCATAAAGAGAGAATTAAAGAAGTAACAAACTCTGTGGATGTGTTGACATTGAGTGCTACACCAATTCCTAGAACTTTACAAATGTCATTAATTGGCGTTAGAACGATATCGCAGTTGAATACCCCACCAGCTCATAGACATCCAATTCAAACGTATGTTATGGAAAAAAGAGGGAATGTAATCAAAGAAGTTATTCAAAGAGAATTGTCTCGTGGTGGTCAAGTATTCTATTTATATAATAAAGTTTCGGATATTTATTCGGTCGCAAAAAAGATACAAGAAGCTTTTCCAGAAATTAAAGTTGGGGTTGCTCATGGGCAAATGAACCGAGAAACAATTGAAGATACTATGATGGAATTTGCAGAAAATAAGTTTCAAGTATTAGTATGTACAACCATTATTGAAACAGGATTGGATATTGCTAATGCGAATACGATTATTATCGAGAATGCTGATAAATTTGGATTATCTCAATTGTATCAAATTCGCGGACGAGTTGGTCGTAGAGAACGGATCGGGTACTGTTATTTATTAGTACAACCAAAAAAAGAATTGAGCGAACAAGCTAGTAAGAGATTAAAAGCAATTAAAGAATTCACTCAATTAGGAAGTGGATATAAAATCGCTATGCGAGATTTAACGATTCGTGGTGCTGGAGATATGTTAGGACCTCAACAAGCTGGATTTATAGATCAAATTGGATTGGATCTGTATTTAGATATGTTAGCCAGCGCCATTGCTCGAAAAAAAGGAGAGAAGCTTCCAGAGAAAGAAGAAGTTCAAAAAGTTTCTAATATTCGATTAAATGGATATATCCCAAAAGAATTTACTGAAAACGATGGGGATAAATTATCTATATATCAAGATATTTATCATATAAAAACAGTAAAAGAATTAGCAGAATATGAAACGAAAATTAGAGATTTATATGGTCGTATTCCCAAAGAAGTTGCTCAGTTGTTTGAACAAAAGAAATTAGATATTTTCTCAAATGTTGAAGGGGTTGATTCTTTGAAAGAATTAGAATCGTCAATTGTGATTACGATGAGTCCTAGCTGGACAAGTTGTTGTAATGGAGTTAAATTATTTGAAGTAATGGATCGTATAAGTAAGAAAATACAACTTCGTTTAAAGAATAAAAAAATAGAGATTTCGATTATAAAAAAGGGGAAATACCTAGATTTATTAATGAATGTTATTTATGAAATAGAAAATAATGAGGATATATATGCGCCTAGATAAGTATTTAAAAACAACAAGAATATTAAAAAGAAGAGAAGCGGCTAAAGAACTTGCTCTTCAAAAACGTATATTAGTGAATGGTAGAATCGCCAAGCCTAGTACTGAGATCGAAGTAGGAGATTTAATCACTTTACAATTCGGTTTTCGTATTTTAGAAATCAAAGTACTAGATATTCAGAAGCAAGTATCAAAACAAAATGCACAATTATTATTTGAAATTGTGAGTGAAACAAAAATAGAGGAAGATAATGCTTAATGTAGTTTGTGGAATATGCATCATTGATGAAAAAGTTATGATAGCTCGAAGAAGTTATGGCTCATCAAAAGGATGGTATGAATTCCCTGGTGGAAAAGTAGAAATTGGAGAAAGTTTAGAGCAAGCATTAATACGTGAATGGAAAGAGGAATGTGGCATTAACATTCAAATCATAAAACCGTTTATGACCTCGTACGATGATACACAAGGAAAAGAGACTATTCAGCTTTCTAGTTTTATTTGTACAAGCGATAGAAAACCGAAAAAGTATGATTCTCATGATGAATATATATGGACAGAACCCATTAATATTTACAATCATCATTTTTTCGAAGCCGATCGAGTACTTGTAGAAAAGTTGATAAAAGAATGGGATGTTTTAATGTCACAAATAAAACAAAAGGGGTAAACTTTATTCACAAAAATAAGTGACGAATTGTGAAATGTATAAAGAATAAATCTTATTATGAGTGCATTTTGAACAAGTAAATCTTGCATTTTCAAGGAATGAACATTTTTCATGAAATCTAGATTTTTAAAACGAAAGGAAAGCGATATTTTCTATCAGAATATTAGTAAAAAAGAACAACCTCTTTTAAAAATGGGGATTGTAACGAAAAAAAGTCTATATTTTCAAAAAAAATGATTGAAAAAAATATGAGATATGTTAATATGCTTTCGCTATGAGTACAAAAGTAAGTTTAATAGATTATTTGAACAATGAAACGGTTTTCAAAGGAAACTGTGTTCGGAAAAGTGAAAAAAACTGTGTAACATATGAATTTGGTAATAAAAATCATATGTTTATTTGGAAGGTCTATGAGAAAGGATTAATTATAAATAGTATTTCCGAAGTTAAAGTACACTTAGTATTAATCAAAGAAAAAAAGACAAAGGGATATATTGAAACCGAATTTGGAAACATAGATTTGGAATGTTATACAGATGTTTTGAATATAGAAAAGAATCAAATTGAAGTAAGATATTCTCTTGTTCAGGGAGATGAACAAATTTTCCATTTTTGTTTAAAGGAGGAATTGGAATGGCAACCATCGATGTGGAATTAAAAAAGGCACTATCAAGTGCGGTTTTCAAAGCTTTTGAAGAAGAAATGAACTGGGAAGAAATTGTGATTGAAATTCCAAAGAATAAAAATCACGGAGATTTTTCTAGTAACGTTGCAATGCAATTAACAAAAAAACTTCGTAAAAATCCACGCCAAATTGCACAATCAATTATTGAAAATTTAGATAGTCCACAAATTTCTTCAGTAGAAATTGCTGGACCTGGTTTCTTAAACTTTGTATTGGCTAAAGATCAATTTACGAAAGTAATTACAGATGTATTGGAAAAGAAAGAAATGTATGGAGTTCAACCAGCAAATGGTATCAAAGTGAACTTGGAATATGTATCTGCCAATCCAACAGGTTCTCTTCACTTAGGACACGCTCGTGGAGCTGCATGGGGAGATAGTTGCTCTCGTATTATGAAAAAAGCAGGTTATGATGTAACTCGTGAATACTATGTGAACGATGCGGGAAATCAAATTATGAACCTGGCATTATCTTTAAATGCTCGTTATCGTCAAGCTCATGGATTGGATGCAGAAATCGGGCAAGATGGATATAATGGAGCAGATGTTAAAGAAAAAGGTTTTGAATTAGCAAAACAATATCCAAATGTATATTTAGAACCAACTGAAGAAAACTTAAAATTCTTCCGTAAAGAAGGTATCCAATTTGAACTAGATAAAATCAAAGAACATTTAGATCAATACCGTGTTGGTTTTGATGTATGGTCAAGTGAACAAGCCATTCGTGATGCAGGAAAAGTAGAAGAAGCTATTTCTGTATTAAACGAAAAAGGCTATTTATATGAAGATGAAGGTGCTTTATGGTTCAGAACAACTGATTTTGGAGATGATAAAGACCGAGTACTTCGTAAACAAGATGGATCTTATACTTATTTAGTACCAGATATCGCATATCACAATGATAAATTCCAAAGAGGATACGATGTATTAGTTGATTTCTTTGGTGCCGATCACCATGGATATATACCTCGTTTAAAAGCAAGTATGTCCGCTTTAGGAAATGATCCAGATAAATTAAATGTAGACATTATTCAAATGGTTCGTTTAGTAAGTAATGGTGTTGAAATGAAAATGTCTAAACGTGAAGGGAACGCAACAACAATTAACGAATTATGTGAAAGAGTTGGTGTTGATGCTGCACGTTACTTCTTTGTTCAGAGAGCTTTAGATTCTCATTTAGATTTTGATATTGAATTGGCAACTAAAAAATCAAATGAAAATCCAGTATATTATGCACAATATGCACATGCTCGTATGTGTTCTATTCAAAAACAAGCTACAGATATTGAATTAGCTACTTCTTTTGAAGGATTAACACATGAAAAAGAAATTGATTTAATGAAGACTATTCAAGAATACAATAAAGTAATTATTGAAACTGCAAAAACAAGACAAGTTCATAAGATTTGTCACTACGTTCAAAATTTAGCTTCAAAATTCCACAGCTTCTATAATGCTTGTAAAGTTATTGACAGAGAAAACATGGAATTAAGTGCACAACGTTTAGCACTTGTAAAAGCTACACAAATCGTGTTAGCGAATGCTCTAGATTGTATCGGTGTTGAAGCCGTTGAATCAATGTAGAGAATAGATTTATTAAAGGAGTTAATATTTATGAAAAAATCAATGATTGAAATCGCTTTTCAAGTCGTGAATGAACACGAAGAGAGTATTCCATTTATTGAATTGTACAAAAAGGTTAGTAAAGAAATGGGATTTAATGAAACACAATTTGATGATAATATCGCGCAATTCTACACAGATTTATCTATCGATGGTCGTTTCTTAAATTTAGCAGGAAATAATTGGGATCTGAAAAAACGTCACACATATTCTGAAAGTGTAATGGATACAGATAAAATTGCCCTAGATGACGAAGAAAACGAAGAAGAAGTAGAAATTAAAGAAGAATAATTCGAATTATCACTTTATTGTAAGCATGGCTTTATACAATATAAGTGGAAAGGAGAAGAATACGCAAAAGAAGGCTATCCCTAGCCTTCTTTTATTTTATTATGGTTTAAATTTTGGTAAACTAGAGGGAGAATGGATATAAGGTGAGGGCTATGTTAAAAAGTATAAAATATGTTTTAAGCGAAAACTTTTCGAATTTATATCGTATATATTCCATTTCAAAATATGAAGTATTAGCAGATATTCGTGATACGCGTTTAGGGATTTTCTGGAATTTTGTTTCACCAACTATTAACATTTTGACATATTGGTTTGTGTTTGGAATTGTAATGAATCGTAACGATGTGGATGGTATTGCTTTTTTTGATTGGATGATTGCTGGTATGGTATGTTGGTTTTTTATTAGACCATGTATCGTTGATGGTTGTAATGCAATTTTCCAGCATTCTAAAATGATTTCTAAAATGAAATTCCCGGTAAGTATATTACCGGCAACAGTTGTCATGAAAGAATTATTTAATCATTTGTGTTTGATGATTGTGGTATTTATTATTTTTATGCTACAAGGAATCATGCCTGATGTTCATTGGCTAGGTTTACTTTATTATTGTTTTTGCGCAGTTTGTTTTTGTATTGCACTTTCTATGTGCACAAGTGTACTAAACATGTTAGCGCGTGATACAAAAAAATTTGTTTCTTCAATCATGCGTTTATTATTATATATGACACCAATATTATGGCCATTATCTCGATTTGAAGAATTTAAATGGATTCAATATATCATGAAAGCAAATCCGATTTATTATGTCGTAGCAGGATATAGAGATTGTTTTTTTTATCATTTAGGATTTTGGGCATATCGATATAGAGCGTTGTGCTTTTGGGCAATCACATTGGTTTTATTCGTAATAGGAAGCGTGTTGATGAATAAATTTAAGTCGAAATTTGCTGATTTGATTTAGGTGGTGAAGTATATGGAAGAAAATTATGCAGTTATATTTGATCATGTATCTAAAATATATTCATTAAAATCTAAAGATAAAAAGAACCATCCTGGACAGAGATTTTATGCGCTCAAAGATATTAGTTTTAAAATTCCGAAAGGGGAAGTCGTAGGGATTTTAGGAACAAATGGTTCTGGAAAATCCACCATGTCTGTTATTCTTTCAGGTATCTCAGAACCGGAAGAAGGTAAAATTACTGTAAATGGGGAACAAGCGTTAATTGCGATTAATACAGGTTTGAATCAGCAATTAACAGGTTTAGAAAATATTGAGTTAAAGGGAGCTTTATTAGGATTAAAAAAGAAACAAGTCCAAAAGATTATTGATGATGTAATTGATTTTGCCGAATTAGGAGACTTTTTATATCAACCAGTTAAGAAGTATTCATCGGGAATGAAATCAAGACTTGGATTTTCTATCAATCTAGCTTTAGATCCTGATATTTTTATCGTCGATGAAGCTTTATCGGTAGGTGATAAGCGTTTTGCGAAAAAATGTATTGATAAGATGAATGATCTTAAGAAACAAGGGAAAACAATTATTTTTATTTCTCACTCTTTACCACAAGTAAAATCATTTTGCACAAGTGCGATATGGATTGAAGGTGGCGTTTTACAAGAGTATGGAGATATAGAAACGGTTGCGGATCATTACGATGCTTATGTTCAGGAATTGAACGCAATGTCAAAAAAAGAACAGAAGAAACTAATTAATGAGAAATTTAAAAAACGAATTATTAAAGAACAGCAAAAAAAATCGCTGTTAAATAGATTATTCGAATAGGAGGATTTAAAAGATGAGAACTGTTATTACGTATGGGACATTTGATTTATTTCACATTGGACACCTAAATTTATTAAGACGTGCTAAAGAATTAGGAGACTATTTAATCGTAGCGGTTAGTACAGATGATTTTAATGCATTAAAAGGAAAAAAATGCCAAATCAGAGATGTTGATCGTATGGAAATAGTAAAAGCTATTCGTTATGTAGATAAAGTGATTCCTGAAACAGATTGGGAACAAAAAGCAAGAGACATTAAAGAATATAATGTGGATGTTGTAGTTATGGGAGATGACTGGAAAGGTAAATTTGATGAATTGCGTGAATATTGCGAAGTTGTTTATTTACCAAGAACAGAAGGAATTAGTACAACACAAATTAAAGGGGAATTAAAGGGAAAATAATGAAAAAGATTAGTATTATTATTCCATTTTGGAAATATCTAAATTATTTAAAAGAATGTTTTTCTTCTTTAAAAGAGAGTACATTCAAAGATTTTGAAGTTATCTTGGTATTAGATCATGTGACCGAAGATATAACTTCAATAATTCCAGAAGGAATCGATGTTAAATTTGTTAATTTAAATGAAAAACAAGGATGTGCAGCAGCAAGAAATGAAGGAATTAAAGCTGCTACAGGAGAGTTTATTTATTTCTTAGACAGCGATGATTATGTATTAGATGATACTTTAGAATTGTTAGTCAATGCAATCCAAGGAGAAGAAGATATCGTTTATGGTACGATTAAAAACACTTGGAATAATAAAGCTAACTTCTTGGATAAGCAAACTAAGCAAGAAGAAAGCAACGATTCGGAAGATCGTGAAGCAGAGTTAGAAGAAAAAGAAAATGCTCGCCAAGAAAAAATTGACAACTATGTAGCTTCTTTACCATTAGGAAGCAATATCGAAAAAGAATTAGCTATTTATTTCTTAGAAAGAAATAGAAAAGGTATTCGAAATTTTACGGTACTAGGTAATTTATATAGAAGATCTTTTATACTTGAAAATGATTTAAAGTTTCATGAAGAATTCCGCTATTATTCGGATATGACTTTTATGTGTCCGGCTTTAGAAAACGTTCATAAAGCTACTCGTTGTAAAGATTCTGTTTATGTAAAAAGAAAACACAACGATCCGATTAATAAGCCAGCTCTTTGGCAAGAAGATAACGAAAATCGTTTTGAAGAACGATGTAAGGCAATCGGTTATACAAGAACATTGATTGATCCTCAAGGAACGGTTCGCTACTTTATTGATATGAAATTTGCGCATTTCGCAACAAATACGATGGCTAAAAAAATCCGTCGTTCAAAAGACAATAAGTGGAGAAAAGAATATTTTGATACAATTGTTCCTTATTTGATGGATAGTCATCCACAAGTGTTGGACAATATAGGTAGTCAAAACAAAAAAATTCTAATGGCATTTATGGCTGGGGATGTTCAAAAAGTTCAGAAAGCAGTTCGTTTTAAATTAGGAAAGAAAAAATTAAAGAGTATTTTTAAGAATAAAAATATCAACACTTTATATAAACTTGCTTATTATCATGTGTATTTGAAAAAACCGATTAAGGAAAATGTAGTATTATTCGAAACATTCATGGCGAAAAATTATTCGGACTCGCCAAAATATATTTACGAAGCTTTAGTGAAAGAATACGGGGATAAATTTACTTGTGTTTGGGCAATTAATAATGGAGCAGAAATTCCTTATGGGGCAAAAACTGTAAAGCGTTTCTCTTTCCAATATGCATATTACTTAGCGGTTTCTAAATATTTAGTATTTAATGTGCGACAACCATTATGGTTTAGAAAAAGAGAAGGTCAAGTGTTTGTAGAAACTTGGCATGGAACGCCATTAAAACGTTTGGTATTTGACCAAGAAGAAGTAACAAGTGCAGCTCCTAAATATAAACAACAATTCTATCGTCAACGTTTGGAATGGGATTATTTAGTCAGTGCTAATCCATTCTCAACAAAGACTTTCCGTAGTTGTTTTATGTACGATGGACCAATGTTAGAGTATGGATATCCGAGAAACGATATTATGTATTATCCGAATAAGGATGAAATTGCGCTCGAACTTCGTAAAAAGTTAGGTATTCCTGCAAATAAGAAAACGATATTGTATGCTCCAACATGGCGTGACGACGAAAGCTATGGTTCTGGTAAATATAAATTCACATTAGCATTAGATTTACAATTAATGAAAGAAGAATTAGGAGACGAGTATGTGGTATTACTTCGTACTCACCACTATATTGCAGATAATATTGATACGACTGGATTGGAAGGATTTGTATATAATTTAAGCAAATACGATGATATTAGTGAAATTTACTTAATCAGTGATATTTGTATTACCGATTATTCTTCTGTGTTCTTTGATTACGCAAATTTAAAACGACCAATCCTATTCTATACATATGATATTGAAAAATATAAGAATCAATTACGTGGATTCTATATTTCTATGCAAGATGAAGTACCTGGACCTCTTTTAATGACTAGTGAAGAGGTTGTAAACGCAATTCTGAATATTGATCAAATTAAAGAACAATATGCACAGAGATATGAAGAATTCTATAATAGATTCTGTTCTTACGATGATGGTCATGCAAGTGAAAATATCGTAAAAGAAGTGTTTGGAAAGAATAAATAAAAAAGCCTTGTATAAGGCTTTTTTAGAATAATGAATGTGCTTATGAGTAAAGATTTAGTATTAAAAATATCAAGACCTATAAAAAAACTGGCGGGGAAAATCATCCGTATTAGTTATCATGCATTATATAAACTAGTGAAAGTGGATGAAAAAATTGTAATTTTTATTTCTTTTCATGGTAGGGGTTATAGTGATAATCCTAGAGCTATTTATGAAGCGATGCAAAAAGATGAAAAATGGAAAGGCTATCGTTTTATTTGGTTTATAAAAAACGCAAAACAAAAAAATATAGAAATTCCTGGAGCTGAAATAAAAGAGTATTTTAGTATTCCTTATTTCTATTTTATGTCTATAGCGAAGTATTGGGTAATAAACTGTAAAATGCCAACCTATATTGAAAAAAAGGATAATCAAATCTATTTACAAACTTGGCATGGAACTCCATTAAAGCGTTTGGCTCATGATATCGATGTTTCTGAAGATACGACATTTTATCGTTCAGGGGTATCTTATGAAGCTATGTGTCAATCGTATGATGTGGATGTTGAAAGATATAACTTTATGATTAGTCCGAATAAGTTTTGTACAGAAGTGTTTCAGACTTCATTTCAAATTAATAGGGAAAGATTGATTGAAACGGGATACCCAAGAAACGATTTTATTGCGAACGCATCTCAAGAAGAAATTATTGCTTTGAAAAAGAAATATAATTTACCTCTGGACAAGAAAATAGTATTATATGCTCCAACTTGGAGAGATAATTCTTATGTTGCTGCTGGATATACTTTTGAGTTAAAAGCCGATTTTAGAAAATGGAAAGAAATCTTGGATGAAGATACAATCGTATTATTCAAACCTCACTATCTAATTATTAATACACAAAAAGATGATCCGGACTTGCATGGATTTTTATATTCTATCGATGCAACGGCTGAAATCAATGAATTATATGTATTAAGCGATGTATTAATTACAGATTATTCTTCCGTATTCTTTGATTATGCGATTTTAAAAAGACCTATTTATTTTTATATGTATGATATCGAAGAATATGCTCAGAATTTACGAGGCTTTTATTTGGATATTCATAAGGATCTTCCAGGAAAGATTTATACAGAGGAAGCTGATATGTTAAGCGATATCCAACAAGGTGTATATGATAATTCTCGAATGTGTTCATTTAACGAAAGATTTAATAATTTAGATGACGGAAAAGCAAGCCAAAGAGTATTAGATATCTTATATCAGGAAGGACATAAATAGTATGGGATTAAGTAAAAAAATCCTGAATTTTGCATTATGGATTGTAGATATTTTAACTTTCTATATTCATCCTAAAAAGGGAAGAATTTTATTTAACTCTTTGACACAAAAGGAATTAAGTAGCGACTTTAAATTGATTTATGATGCACTTCAAAAAGAAGGTATATACGATCTTCGTACGAATTTAATTGTTTTTGAAAAAAATATAAAAGGAGATTTTTTATATTTCCTTAATTGCTTAAAACAATTAGTTTTGATGAAGGGATCTGAGTTGGTTGTTTTAAATGATAATAATTATATTATTAGTACAAGAAAACCAAAAGGAATTAAAGTTCTTCAAACCTGGCATGCTTGTGGTGCAGTAAAGAAATTTGGTAATCAAATAAAAAGACAATATCCAATCAAAAACTATGATGCGTTATTGTGTAATGCCCAATATTGGAAGCATTGTTTCTCTGAAGCTTTTGGGATGGAAAAGGATCAAATTTATATAACTGGATTACCTAGAGTGGACATATTATTAAACGAAGACAAAAAAGAATTGTTTTATGAAAAATATCCTTATTGTAGAGATAAAAAGTTAGTATTATATGCTCCAACATTTAGAGGTAACATTATTGATGGCCTAAAAGTGAATTCTTTTGATATGAATTATGTTTCAGACAAATTAGGTGATGAGTATATTATTCTTTATAAATTTCATCCTCTTTTAAAAAATGTGGAAGTAAGAGGAGACAATTTAATCAATGTAAATAACGAAGATTTATATATGTTGATGCAAGTTAGTGATTGTATGATTAGTGATTATTCTAGTGTATTCTTTGATTATTCACTGTTGGATAAAAAAATGATTGGATATATTCCTGACTATGAAGAATACAAGACGACTATTGGATACAATGTGGATTACTATGCGGATTTTTCTGGGCCTATTTGTAAAGATGAAAATGATTTGGTATTAGCAATTCTCAAACAAGATGAAGATCAAGAATTAAGAAGAATATTCCAAAAGAAATTTATGGAATATAAGGATGGCAGAAATACGGAAAGAGTTGTCAAACTAATTCATCAAATTATGAAAGCTTAGAAATAAGCTTTCTTTTTATATTGACATAAATAATGTTAATATAAAATATAGTTTAGTTTTAGAAAGGATATGATATAATTCAGAAGTGGTGATGAACATGAATAAGAATGAATTTATTAAAACATTAGAAAAAGAAGATATCCATGTTACAGAAATGCAGATGGAACAATTTGAAAAATATAAATCTTTATTGTTAGAATGGAATGAAAAAATGAATCTAACTTCTATTACTGAAGAAGAGGAAATTTGGCAAAAGCACTTTTATGATTCGGTCTATCCTTTCTTACATTTAGATTTCTCAAATCTTTGTGATGTAGGAAGTGGAGCTGGTTTTCCAGGAATTCCAGTAAAGATCTTATTTCCAAACATTGAATTAAATATGGTTGAGCCGTTAAAAAAACGATGCACTTTCTTAAAAGAAGTAGTAAGACAATTAGGGCTTGAGAAAGTAAATGTTTATGATCAGAGAGCAGAGGATTTTGCGAAAGATTATAGAGAATCTTTTGAAGTTGTCTCGGCTAGAGCTGTGGCAAGATTAACTATTTTATTAGAACTTTGTGCCCCTTTAGTTCAAAAAAATGGTACAATGGTAGCTCTAAAAGGAAAAAATGGTAAAGAAGAATTAGAGAATGCCCAATTAGCCATTGAAACATTAGGATTACAAATGGAAAAAGAAGAGTTGTTTGAGAGTGAGGAAGCAACTCGTGTTAATTTCTATTTTAAAAAGGTGAAAAATTCACCTAAGAAATATCCTCGTGCTTATGGGCAAATTAAAAAGAAACCATTAGGAGAGTAAATTATGGGAAAAATTATCGCAATAACGAATCAAAAAGGTGGTGTTGGAAAAACAACATCTGCTATGAATATAAGTGCGAAAATGGGATATTTAGGTAAAAAGGTATTATTAGTTGATTTTGACTCGCAAGGAAATGCTAGCCATGGATTAATTCCTTTTCAAGAAATTAAGGACACGGTGTTTTCTGTAATTTCTGAAAAAGTGGATATTGAAGATGCGATTGTTCACAGAATGATTCCACCTATTGATATTTTACCTAGTGATATTAGTTTAGCAGGGGCCGAATCCATGATGGAAAAAGTTGGGCCTGGAAAAGAGTTGTTTTTAAAGAAACAATTAGATAAAGTAAAAGACAAATATGATTATATTTTAATCGATTGTCCACCTTCGTTAGGATTGATTACAATTAATGCATTGACTGCGGCAGATAGTATCTTAATTCCAGTACAATGTGAGTATTATGCCTTAGAAGGGATTACGCAATTATTGTTAACAATTCGTTTGGTACAGCAAACATATAACAAGAGAATACGTGTTGAAGGAATTTTCTTGACTATGTTTGATATACGTACAAAATTAAGTGTGGATGTTAGTCAAGAAGTTAGAACTAGTTTCCCAGGACAAGTTTATCAAAATCATATTCCAAGAAATGTTACTTTATCTGAAGCACCAAGTAGAACACAATCTATTTTTGAATACGATCCAAAAGGAAATGGGGCAAAGGCGTATGCTGCATTAACTGAAGAGATAATTAGTAGAAACGAAAGGTAGATAGAAGATGAGCAGTAGTAATTCTAGATTAGGAAGAGGATTAGATTCTCTTTTTGGACAAGATGTTTCGAGAATGTTAGAAGATATCCAGCATGGAGAAGTTAAAACAGAAACACAAACCCAATTGACAATTCCTGTAGATGAAATACGTCCCAACCCGTATCAACCTAGAAAAATATTTGATCAAGAATCCTTGAAAGAATTGAGTGATTCCATTGCACAACATGGTGTTTTTACTCCAATTTTAGTAAAAAAGAGTATTCTTGGTTATGAATTAATTGCTGGAGAACGCCGTTTACGTGCTTCAAAAATGGCCGGAAAAACAGATATTCCAGCTATTATTGTTGAATTTGATGACCAACAAATGATGGAAATCGCATTGTTGGAAAATATTCAACGTGAAGATTTAAATGATATTGAAGAAGCAAAAGCGTATGAACAATTATTGAAAAAGCTGAATTATACGCAAGAACAGCTTGCGAAACGAGTAGGAAAATCACGTGAACATATCACAAACACATTAAGATTGTTGAAACTTCCTGAAGATGTGCAAGAGTTCGTTGTTAATAAGCAATTAAGCATGGGGCATGTTAGAGCTCTTCTTTCTTTGAAAAATGAAGAAGAAATTCGTAAGGTGGCCAAACAAGCCATTGCTCAGGGTATGTCTGTTCGAAAAGTAGAACAATTGGTTAAGCAAAAATTACATAAAGATGATGTAAAAACGAAAACACCGGTGGATCCTTTTGTGAAGGAAGCAAAAAGAAAGCTAGAAGAACATTTTCAAACTTCCGTTAAAATTGGAGAACATAATGTCACTATTCATTATGAAGACATTGCGGATTTAAATCGCTTACTTGAAGTTTTACATTTGATTGAAGAGAAATAAAGAAATATAAAGAAGTCATAATTGTAAATTAGTTTATGGCTTCTTTTTTGTGTTAATATAATGGGGAAAATAAAGGAGAGAGAATATGGATATTAACGTAGTAATCACAACAATGCTTAAATTGTTTATTATTCTTATTACTGGATATGCATTAAATAAATTTGGTGTTTTTGATGCATATGTGAATAAAAAGATATCATCATTGATCGTAAATTTGACGAGTCCGTTATTGGTTATTTCTAGTGTTAGTGCGGTAGAGAATCAAGATAAAAACCTTGTGTTAATGATGATTGGTATTGGGATTGTTATGTATCTTGGGTTTATTGTGATTGGGAAAATAGTCTGCCGCGTTCTTCCTTTTCCGAAAGAGGATTATCCAGTTTATGAATGCATGTGTGTATTTGCAAATACTGGTTTTATGGGATATCCCGTTGTTCAGAGTGTTTTAGATGATCAAGCTGTGTTTTATGCCGCAATGATTCATATGGCATTCAGCTTTTTTGTATATACTTATGGAGTTATTTGTTTGAATAAAAATACTGGAGAGGAATTCTCTTTTGATATGAAAAAATTATTAACACCAGGGTTCATTTTGGTTTTTGTTGCTTTGTTTATCTACTTGTTAGAAATTCAATTACCAAATGTTATTTTGTCGACGGTTGATAGTATTGGAGGATTGACAAGTCCTTTATCTATGATGATGATTGGTTCTTCTTTGGCTATGTACCCTTTAAAAGAAAGTATCCAGGACTGGCGCTCTTATTTATTTGCACTTGTTCGATTGTTGTTGATTCCAACGATTACATTTTTGGTATGTAAAGCATTAAATGTGGATCCATATATCGCAAGTATCGTTATTATCACAAATGGTATGCCTGTTGGAAGTATGGTTTTAATGCTGGCAACCCAATATGATGCAAATCAAGCTATAGTTACACGGAATATCATTGTTTCTACTGTTTTATCAGTGGTCTCTATTCCGTTGATTGTATCTTTATTTATTCTTTAGAAGACGTGGTGACACGTCTTTTTTCAAGCATTCATGAAAGAATTTGATTATGTCTGTGTTATAATTTAATGTACCGAGAGGAATGAAATTATGGAAAATAAATATATAAAAATCAAGGGAGCTAGAGAGAACAATTTAAAAAATGTCGATCTTACGATTCCTAGAGACAAGTTTGTGATTATGACGGGAGTTAGTGGTTCCGGGAAAACATCTTTAGCTTTTGATACAATTTATGCTGAAGGTCAGCGTCGATATATGGAGTCTTTATCTTCGTATGCACGACAATTTTTGGGTAATAGTGAAAAACCAGATGTGGATCAAATTGAGGGATTATCACCTGCTATTGCGATTGATCAAAAGACAACAAGTAATAACCCTCGTTCTACGGTAGGTACAGTAACAGAAATATACGATTACTTGCGTTTAATGTATGCTCGAATTGGTGTTCCATATTGTCCTGAACATAATATTCCAATCACAGGAAATACAATCAAAGAGATGATTGATAAGATTATGGAGCTGGAAGATGGGACTCGTTGCACGATTTTATCACCTGTTGTTTCAGCAAAAAAAGGAACGCATAAAGATTTATTAGAAAAGCTTCAAAAAGAAGGATATGTTCGTGTTCGTGTGGATGGACAAATCCAATATATTGAAGAATTACAAGTTTTAGAGAAGAATAAAAAGCATAATATCGATGTTGTAGTCGATCGTATTGTAAAAAAAGACAATCGATTACGTTTTCACGATTCATTAGAAACGGCATTGCGATTAAGTGACGGGTTTGCGATTTTGTTAACGAATGATCAAGAAACACTATTCTCTTCGAATTTTGCATGTAAAGAATGTGGCTTTTCAGTACCAAAATTAGAACCAAGATTATTCTCATTTAATGCTCCGCTTGGAGCGTGTCCTGAATGTAAGGGATTAGGGATTACACAAAAAGTGGATGTCAAATTATTGATTCCAGATCGTACTAAATCGATTTCTGAAGGAGGTATTCGTTATTATAAGAATATCGTGAATTCAGAAAATTTAGAATGGCAAAGAATGGATGCATTAATTGAGTTCTATGGCATTGATAAAGAATGTCCGATTAAAGATCTTCCTAAAAATCAATTGGATTATATTTTATATGGAAGTCCAGATTTGATTACGTATACTTTAGAATCTCGCTCTGGAATTGTTCAAAAGAAAAGTGAATATATCGAAGGTGTTGTTCCTATGATTGAAAGAAGATTTAGAGAGACAACTTCTAAATTTTCTAGAGAATGGTATGCATCTTTTATTACAGACTCTACTTGTCCAACTTGTAAAGGAGCACGCTTAAATAAGCAGGCTTTGGCTGTACGTGTTGGTGGAAAAAATATTTATGAATGGACGCAAATGAGTATAGCTGATTCATATGAATTTATGAAAAATCTAGAACTAACAAGTATGGAAGCTCAAATTGCGAACTTGGTTGTAAAGGAGATTACGAGCCGATTAGAATTCTTAAATACCGTAGGATTGGGTTATATTACAATGGATCGTGTGGCAAGCACTTTATCTGGTGGGGAAGCACAACGTATTCGCTTGGCTACTCAAATTGGTTCGAAATTAACAGGTGTAATGTATGTTTTGGATGAACCAAGTATTGGTCTTCACCAAAGAGATAACGATCGTTTAATTGGCGCATTAAAAGAAATGCGAGATTTAGGAAATACTTTGATTGTAGTTGAACACGACGAAGATACAATGAGAGCTAGTGATTTCATCGTAGATGTAGGACCTGGTGCAGGAATTCATGGAGGACAAATTATTTGTACTGGAACTCCAGAAGATATTATGGCATGTCCTGATTCTATTACTGGAGCGTATTTAAGTGGTAGAGAAAAAATAGATGTTCCAGAAACACGAAGAAAAGGAAATGGTAAAAAAATTCGTATTGTAAAAGCAACTCAAAATAACTTAAAGAATGTAAGTGTAGATATTAAGCTAGGGACATTGACGGTAGTAACTGGAGTTTCTGGTTCAGGAAAATCATCACTTGTGACAGAAGTATTAACGCATACAATTCAGGCAAGTATGGGAAGACTTCATATTACACCTGGAGAATGTAAAGAGATTAAGGGGTTGGATCAGATTGATAAAATTGTAGAGATTGATCAAGATCCGATTGGTCGTACACCTCGTTCGAATCCAGCTACGTATACTGGTGTGTTTGATGATATTCGAGATTTATTTGCTCAAACAAAAGAAAGTAAAATGCTAGGTTTTGATAAAGGACGATTCTCATTTAACGTCAAAGGAGGTCGTTGCGAAGCTTGTCAGGGAGATGGAATTGTACGTATTTCTATGAATTTCCTTCCAGATGTTTATGTGCCTTGCGAACAATGTGAAGGAAAACGTTATAATGAAGAAACATTACAAGTTACGTATAAGGGTAAGAATATTGCGGATATTTTGGAAATGACAGTAGAAGAGGGTGTTCAATTCTTTTCGAACGTTTCTAAGATTCGTCATAAATTACAGACTTTATGTGATGTTGGATTGTCTTATGTGAAATTGGGTCAGAGCGCAACTACTCTTTCTGGTGGAGAAGCACAACGTGTTAAATTAGCTAGCGAACTTCAGAAAAAAGCAACGGGTAAAACGTTGTTTGTATTAGACGAACCTACAACGGGTCTACATAGCAGTGATGTTAAAAAACTGATTTCGGTTTTACAGAGTTTAGTGGAACATGGAGATACGGTACTAGTAATTGAGCATAATTTAGATGTTATTAAGTGTGCAGACTGGTTAATTGATATGGGACCAGAAGGTGGTCAAGGTGGCGGAGAAGTTGTAGTAACTGGTACTCCAGAACAAGTCGCTCAATGCGAAAAGAGCTATACGGGTAAATATTTAAAACCGTTATTAGAAAGGAAACCATGATTATGACCAAAATAAAAGTATCTGCTTTGGCAAATAATTTTTCTTGGAAGATTTTAACAGGAGATTCTAAGGCTTTAGAACGTTTCGTGAAAATTGCGGATGTCAATCGTCCTGGTTTGGAATTAACAGGTTACTATCCTTCGACGATTCCTTCTCGATTTATCGTATTAGGAGCCAAAGAAATGAAATATATTAATTCAGAAATGGATCAGATTTCACAACGAAAAGCTTTTGAATTTTTAACGCACGACGAAACGCCTGGAATTTTAATTTGTCGAGATTTAGAGTGTCCAGAAATTTTGGAAGAAATCGCAATTCGAAAGAATTTCCCTGTTTTTCGTACGAGTACGGCTACAACCGCAGCAATCGTGAATATTACAAATTACCTTGATGAAGCTTTGGCAGATTCTGTAGTGATTCATGGGGAATTAATGCGAGTTTATGGAGTGGGTGTGCTCATTACTGGTCATTCAGGAATTGGTAAAAGTGAGATTGCTCTAGAACTAATGAAAAGAGGACACCAGTTGATTAGCGATGATCGAGTGGATGTATTCCGTATTCATAATACTTTAGTTGGAAAAACTTCGGATATGATTGAAGGTTTTATGGAACTTCGAGGTGTTGGTGTTATTAATATTGCACGAATTTTTGGTGTCGATGCGTATTCAAAAGAAGCTCGTGTTCGTCTTCATATTGACTTGAAAAAATTTAGCAATGACGAAGAATACGATCGTATCGGAATTGAAGGTCGTGCTATGACAAATATTCTTGGAATTAATATTTTGAAAATGGAAATTCCTGTTAGTATTGGTCGTCCTATGGCAACAATTATTGAAACTGCAGTGTCTAACTATTTATTGTTAGAAAGAGGTGTGGATTCGGCTATTGAATTCGAAGAACGAGCGATTGAAAAAATCGAGCAAAATAAGGAGGATGAATAATGCATTTTTTTCCAGATCCTAAAATATTCGTATCTTTTGGTAGTTTATCCATTACCTGGTATTCGCTTTGTATATTAACCGGAGTTTATATTGCATATTTAATTGCACAACGTACTATAACTAAATGGGGATATTCTCGAGAGTTATTAGAAGATTTCGCAATTCCAATGTTGTTTATTGGGATTCTGGGGGCTCGTATTTATTATGTAATATTTGAATGGGGGTATTACAAGCACCATCTAAATGAGATTGTGATGATTTGGAATGGTGGTTTGGCAATTCATGGTGGGTTGATAGCAGGAGTAATATTTGGATATCTTTATTTTAAGAAAAGAAGAATATCTTTTATGCGAATGTTTGACTGTTTAATGCCTGAAGTTTTCGTTGCTCAAGCATTAGGTAGATGGGGGAATTTTATGAATCAAGAGGCTTTTGGACCAGTTGTACCAGAGTCTTATTACGATCATTTCCCTTTGTTTATTAAAGAAAGAATGTGCATTAATGGACTTTATCGAGAACCGACCTTCCTTTATGAGAGTGTAGGTAATATTGTTGGTTTTTTATTTATCTATTTTGTATTTCGTAAATATTTTTATAGAAAAAAAGGTGATTGTGGATTCATGTACTTTATTTGGTACGGAGTGATACGATTCTTTATTGAAGGGTTAAGAACAGATTCATTAATGATTGGTCCTTTAAAAATGGCACAATGTATTTCCATTGCGTTTATTGTGATTGGTGTACTTGGTTTATTCGGTGTATTTCATAAAGTGTTTCATTTGTATAAAAAACCAATTGTTCTTTTTGATCTAGACGGAACATTGATTGATTCGCAACCTTTAATTTTTGAAACGTTTCGTAGAACTTTTAAAGAATTATTACCGGAACATAATTTATCACAAGAAGAATTGTATTCTTTTTTTGGACCAACACTTCATGACACCTTTTCTAAATATTTTGATGAAGAAGGTGTACAAAAAGCGTGGGATGTGTATCAACGAATCAATATTCAGCTTCACGATGATTATGTAAAACCTATGCCTCATGCAAGAGAAATGTTAGATGCCCTTCGAAAACAAGGATTGACAATAGGTATTGTTTCGAATAAACGAAAACTTGTCGTGGAAAAAGGAATAAAAACTTGTGATTTAGGAGATTTTGATATCGTTTTAGGAATGGAAGATTTACCAAAATCTAAACCAGATCCTAGTGGATTGATAGAAGCTTGTAATAGATTATACGTCTCACATGATGATTTGATTTATGTTGGAGATAATGTTGGTGATATTCTATCGGCAAAAAACATGGGAGCTTATTCTATTGGATACACAATAGATGAAAACCAAAGAGAAGCTTTAGAAAAAGTTTTACCTTGCCGTATGGTTGATTCTTTGTATGAATTAGTTGATATTTGTAAGGAGGAACGTACATGGGAAGACAAGTCGATTTGGTAATTGTTGGTGCAGGACCAGCCGGACTTGCTGCTTGTATATATGGTTCTAGAGCAGGATTGAACACGATTTTGTTTGATAATGGAGCTCCGGGTGGAAAATTAGTTAAGACTCATAAAATTTCGAATTATCCAGGAGTACTAGATGTTGCAGGAACCGATTTGGCAATGTCTATGTTTGAACAGGCTACATCATTTGGAGCAAGTTACGAATATGGAAACGTTGTTAATGTAGATGCTAATAAAAATGTCACTTTAGATACAGGAGAAGTAATTTCTTCTAAAGCGGTTATTGTTGCTACAGGTACAAAAGAGAGACTGTTAAATATTCCTGGAGAAAAAGAGACTATTGGTCGTGGTGTTAGTTTCTGTGCTGTATGTGATGGAGCCTTTTATAGAGGAAAAGATGTCGTTGTCATTGGTGGTGGAAATTCAGCGTTGGAAGAATCGTTGTATTTAACTCGTTTTGTGAATTCGGTTACAATAGTGATTCGTAGAGATGTTTTCCGTGCCGAAAAAAATATTCAGGAACAAGTAGTTAATAATGAGAAGATTCGTATAATCACAAAACATGTTCCTAAAGAAGTGCTAAATGAGAATGGAATAGTATCTGGTATTCTTTTAGAAAATGTGGATACGAAAGAAACGCAAGTTATCTTTTGCCAAGGAATTTTCCCTTATGTTGGCCAAGATCCAATGAGTGAAATATTAGAAAAACTAGATGTTTTAGATGAAAAAGGATATGTAATCGTGGATTCAAATTGCGAAACAAAAGTATCTGGTATTTATGCGGCAGGGGATGTTTGTCAAAAAGAATTAAGACAAGTAGTTACAGCAACTAATGATGGTGCTATAGCTGCTCAGCATGCATTTCATAAAATCACAAATATGTAAAAGAAAAGAGTATCGTTTTGATACTCTTTAGTTGTTTACTCCATGGTGACATTCTGGACTGCGATACGATAAGCCTTTAAAAATATATCCTTGATCTCGATAATATTCAATGATTCTTGGTAAAGCTTCAACGGTTGTTCCTTTTGCGTCTGTATCGTGCATTAATAAAACAACGTGGTCGTATGCACTACCTGATGTGCTGGAAGCGACGATTTGTTCTGTATCAACATTATCTCCTGAGGCATCCGACGAACTGACGTTCCAGTCAAAATAATAGAATCCTCGTTCTCCTACTGCATTTACAAGTCGCGACATGATACCTTGACAATAATTGGCGGAGACTGTATTTGAAGCACCTCCAGGGAAACGAATAACGTTTGGATGGATTCCGATTAAGTCGTATACCATATTGCTTACTGCATTAAGGTCATTGAAATAAGTTTCTTCGCTTTGATAAATGGCATAATCGTGTGAATATGTATGAAGTCCGATTGTATGTCCTTCGTTGTGTGCTCTTTGAATTAAGTCGTTTCGAGATTGTCCATTTCCTGTCACAAAGAAGGTTGCTTTTACTTGGTATTGAGCTAGAATATCTAATACTCTTTCCGTATTGTTACTTGGACCATCGTCAAAGGTTAAGTATACTATTCTTTGGTTTTCTTCAGGAATTTCTTCAATGTGTACGATACGAATTGCTTGTGTTGTATTTCCAGAACGATCCTTTGCAGTATATGTAAGTGTATAATCACCTGGACCTGCTACTATTTCATCGGCATTGGTTTCGATTTTTGGATTCGTGTCTAAATCATCGGTAACTTGAACGTTTTCTAAATAATCGAAAGGTTCATTTTCGTAAAAGATTACTTCGGAAAGTTCTGTAGTGAATGTTGGTGCAGTTGTATCTTTTTTTCTGTATAAAGTTGCGATTCCTGTAGTTTTATTTCCATATTCGTCTTCTGCTTCGATTGTTACTTCGTATTCGCCTTTTTTTATTTTGTGTTCTTTTTTTATTTTCGTTTTTACTTCACTTGTATCTTGAATTTCTTTAATAAAGCTTTCAGGTTTTACTTTTTCTACTTCGTCTGTTGTATATTCTTGTAATACTAGAACAGGAGAAACGTTATCGACAACTTGAACTGGGATATCAATTTTATGATCCTTAAATGTATAGGTTGTTTTATATTTTCCTATTTTACTAGTGTCAACGTTAGTTTCTGCTTTCACATCTTCTTTGTTTCCAAAAAGGACAAAAGAAATCGCCTCGTATGGATCGTAGGTATTTTCGATTGAAATCTTAGTTTTCAAAGGATTAACTATGATTGGGTTTTTTAATGTATATAGTATTAAGCTTACTCCTCCAGTTAATAATAGTAGAAGAAGTAAATAAATAAATAGGCGTAATCTTTTCTTCTTTTTCTTTGTTTTTTTAGATTCAAATTTTCGAATTTCTCTATTGCTCATTTTTCTGTCCTTTCTTTTGAATGTATCATGTATATGAAGAATTATAACATAATTGTGATAATAGAAAAGTTTTCCATTCTAAGAAAAATATCGTATAATATATAAAAAATTACTTAATGTTTATAGAAAGGTGAATAGGAATGAAATTAGTATTAGCGATTTTATCAAATGATGATAGTGGTTCAGCATCTACTGCTCTTACAAAAAATGGATTCCAAGTTACTCGTTTGTCTACAACAGGTGGATTCTTACGTGCAGGGAATACAACTTTAATTTGTGGATGTCAAGATGAAGAAGTGAGTCAAGTTGTTGAAATTATTGGGGACTTTTCAAAGAAAAGAAAAGAATACGTTCCAAGTGCAGTTAGCTATGACGTTGGAAGATATTCAAGCTTCCCTGTAGAAGTTACAGTTGGTGGAGCTACAATCTTTGTATTACCAGTTGAACAATTTATAAAATTATAAGAACCGAATGGTTCTTTTTTCTTTTCTTTAATACGAATTGTTGTATAATAAATGCGTTATAAGGAGAAATAAAATGAAAGTATTGGTTATTGGTACTGGTGGTAGAGAACACGCAATTGCAGACGCTTGCTACCGTAGTGAAAAAGTCGAAGAAGTATTTGTTGCCCCTGGAAACTATGGAATGAGTGACATCGCAACTGTAGTAAATATTAAACAAGATGATCACGAAAAATTAATTAATTTTGCGAAATCAGAAGAAATTGATTTGACAATTGTTGGTCCAGAAGCAGCTTTGGCAAAAGGAATCGTAGATGATTTCCAAGCAGCTGGATTAAAAATTTTTGGGCCAAATAAAGCAGCAACTCAAGTTGAATCAAGCAAAGATTTTTCAAAAAAAATCATGGCAAAATATGGAATTCCTACAGCTAGTTATCAAACATTCCAAGATTATGATAGTGCAGCTGCTTATGTTAAGGAAAAAGGAGCTCCAATTGTTGTAAAAGAAGATGGATTAAAAGCTGGTAAAGGTGTAACTGTTGCACAAACGGTAGAAGAAGCATTAGATGCATTAAAAATCGCTTTTGATATTGAAGGAAATCAAGTAGTTATCGAAGAATGCTTGGTTGGTTTTGAATTCTCATTAATGACATTTGTTCATGAAGGTTTAGTGATTCCTATGGAAATCGCTCAAGATCACAAAGCTGCTTATGACGGAGATAAAGGTCCTAATACTGGTGGTATGGGAACATATTCCCCAGTTAAAAAGATTACTCAAGAAATAATTGATGAAGCTATGACTAAAGTTATGAAACCTATGGCTCAAGCTTTAGTGGAAGAAGGTGTTCCTTTTACTGGATTCTTATATGGTGGATTAATGCTTTGTGAAGACGGTGTAAAAACTATTGAATTCAATGCTCGTTTTGGAGATCCAGAAGCTGAAGTAATTTTACCTCGTTTACAATCGGATTTTGTAGAAGTAATTGAAAATGTAATGGATGGAAAAGAAGTAGCATTAACATGGGATAAGGATGTATATCTTGGTGTTGTAATGGCTAGTGAAAATTATCCTGCAAGTTCTACAAAAGGTGCTCTTATCGAAGGTTTAGATGAAGTGAACGCTCGTGTATTCCACATGGGAACTAAATTCGAAAATGGAAATTATTACACAAACGGTGGTCGTGTTTTAATGGTTGTGAAAAAAGCTCCAACTATTGAAAAAGCATACGAATTAGCTTACGCTGAAGTGAAGAAGATTAAATGCGATAAATTGTTCTATCGTAATGATATCGGAAAGAAAGATATGTAAGAGGAGAAAGAAACATGGAAAAATTAGAATTTGAATGTTATACATTATCCCCATTAGATGGTCGTTATGGATATATTAAAGATTTACTAAAAGATTATTTTAGTGAATATGGATTGGTAAAATATCGTGTTTTTGTAGAAATCAAATGGTTAAAATTCTTAATTGAAAATATTGAATGTGATGTATTAAATCAATTTAATAAAGAAGATTTACCAAAAGTAGAAGCTATTTCAAATAATTTTGATTATGAAGCATTCAAAGCTATCAAAACAATTGAACAAACAACTCGTCACGATGTAAAAGCAGTTGAATATTATATTGATGCACAATTACGTGAATTAGGCTTTGATTACTTACAAAGTTTTGTTCATATCGGATGTACTTCAGAAGATATTAACAACACATCTTATGCTTTAATGATTCGTGATGGTTTAAAAAATGTTTGGTTAAAACAAGCTCACGAATTTGCAGATATTATTGATGGCTTAGCAAAACAATATCAAAATGTAGCTATGTTAGCTCACACACATGGTCAACCTGCAACACCAACAACAATTGGTAAAGAATTTAAAGTTTTTGCATATCGTTTAAATGAAAGTATTCGTAATATCGAAGCGATTCAAATCAAAGCGAAATTTAATGGAGCAACTGGTAACTACAGTGCTATTGGAACACCATTCCCTAATGTAGATTGGCCTGCTACAAACAAACGTTTTGTTGAAGAATACTTAGGATTAACATTCAATCCATTAACAACACAAATTGAAAGTCACGACTACACTTGTCACATTTTAGATGGTGTTCGTCACTTTAATAATGTTTTAGTCGATTTAGATGTTGATATGTGGTTATACATTTCTATGGAATACTTTAAACAAATCCCTGTTAAGGGTGAAGTTGGAAGTTCGACTATGCCTCACAAAGTTAACCCTATTCGTTTTGAAAACTCAGAAGCTAACGTAGATATGTCAAATAATATTTGTATGGCTCTTTCTAACAAATTGCCTAAGTCTCGTATGCAACGTGACTTGAGTGATTCAAGTAGCCAACGTAACTTAGGATTGGCATTTGGTTATTCTTTACAAGCTATTAATGAAACAAAAAATGGTTTAGCTAAATGTGTTATTAATGAAGAAAAATTAGCTTCAGATTTAAATGAAAAATGGGAAGTATTGGCAGAACCTATTCAAACTATGCTTCGTAAATATGGTATTGCGGATGCATATGACCAATTAAAAGCATTAACTCGTGGTAAAAATATTTCAAAAGAAGCAATTATTGAATTTGCGAACGGATTGGAAGTATTGAGCGAAGAAGATAGAGCTACTTTAGTAAATATGACTCCTGCATCTTATATTGGTGTAGCTGACGAATTAGTTGATTTTGAAGTTAAATAGTATAGTATTAAGAGTTTTTACAATCGTAAAGACTCTTTTTTTCTTTCAAAATGTGAGAAGGCTTGTTATAATGAGATTGTTCAAATAGCTGACGGATAAGTGGAGCACCACGTGTTATTTGGATCATATAAGCCGACCGTCTGGGCGATTCAAATTGAGTCGTCCTTTTTTTTCTGAAAAAGGACAATAATTAAGAAAAAAGGAGAAAAACTATGGCAAAAACTGATATTGAGATTGCACAAGAGTGCACGATGCAACGTATTACTGAAATCGCAAAAACTGCAGGTGTCGATGAAAAGTACTTAGAAATGTATGGTAACTACAAAGCTAAAATCGACAGCTCTTTCTTAAAAGACAATGCGGATAAACCAAATGGGAAATTAATTTTAGTAACAGCTATTACACCAACTCCAGCTGGAGAAGGAAAAACAACTACTTCTGTAGGATTGGGAGACGGTTTAAGAAAAATTGGTAAAAACGCAATGATCGCATTACGTGAACCTTCATTAGGACCTGTATTTGGTGTAAAAGGTGGAGCTGCTGGTGGAGGATATGCACAAGTTGTTCCTATGGAAGATATTAACTTACACTTTACAGGCGATTTCCATGCAATCGGTGCTGCAAACAACTTATTAGCTGCTATGTTAGATAACCATTTACAACAAGGAAATGCTTGTGGTATTGATCCAAAACGAATCACATGGAAACGTGTTGTTGATATGAATGACCGTGCTTTAAGAAATGTAGTAATCGGATTGGGAAGAAAAGTAGATGGTGTCACTCGTGAAGATGGATTTGATATTACAGTTGCTTCCGAAATCATGGCTATTTTATGCTTAAGTAATGACATTGTGGATCTAAAAGAACGTTTAGCTAATATCATTGTTGGATATACTTACGATAATAAACCAGTTACAGCTAGAGATATTAAAGCACATGGTGCAATGGCTGCTTTATTAAAAGATGCTTTAAAACCAAACTTAGTACAAACGTTAGAAGGTACTCCAGCATTTATTCACGGTGGACCTTTCGCAAACATCGCTCACGGATGTAACTCTGTTCAAGCAACTAAAATTGCTTTAAAACTTGCAGATTATACTGTAACTGAAGCAGGTTTTGCAGCAGACTTAGGTGCAGAAAAATTCTTAGATATTAAATGTCGCATGGCTGGATTACAACCAGATGCAGTTGTTATTGTTGCAACAGTTCGTGCATTGAAATATCACGGTGGTGTAGCTAAACAAGATTTGAATAACGAAAACTTAGAAGCTTTAGAAAAAGGATTACCAAACTTATTACAACACGTAAACAATATTAAAAATGTTTATGGACTACCTTGTGTAGTTGCAATTAATGCATTCCCAACAGACACAAAAGCAGAGTTGGATTTAGTAGAAGCTAAATGTAACGAATTAGGAGTAAATGTTGCTCTTTCTGAAGTATGGGCAAAAGGTGGAGAAGGTGGTATCGCCTTAGCACAAGAAGTTGTTCGTTTATGTGAACAAGAAAATGATTTCCACTTCTGCTATGAATCAGATACAACTATTAAAGAAAAATTAGAAGCAATCGCAACCAAAATTTACCACGCAGATGGTGTAGATCTAGTTGGTTCTGCTCCAAAACAATTAAAAGATTTAGAAGCATTAGGATTTGGAAATTTACCAATTTGTATGGCAAAAACTCAATATAGCTTCTCGGATGATCCAAAATTAATTGGAGCACCAGAAGGATTCAGAATCTCAGTCAGAAATCTAAAAGTATCTGCAGGAGCCGGATTTATCGTAGCTCTTACAGGAGATGTAATGACTATGCCAGGACTTCCAAAAGTTCCTGCTGCTGAACGTATTGATATTGACGAAAACGGGAAAATCACAGGATTATTCTAGAAATGATAAGGCTCTACGGAGCCTTTTTTAATTTACGTGGAAAGAAAGATTATATAGATGGAGTGAAAAAACAGTATCAGATAAGGAGAAGAGAAGAAAATACGATATCGAAATGGAATAAAAAGATAAGAAAAACTTATAGATAAGACCCGAAGAGCAGAAAAAAGCAGGGGGAGAGAAAGAAAGAGAAGCCTCGAAAAGCCTATAAATAAAGGGCATTTGTGAAAGAAGGAAAAAAAGTGTAAAAAAAAGGAGAAAAAAGTTTGACAAAGGGAGAGGGTATTTGGTATATTACCTGACTTTGGTAACAAGCATCTAAATATAGTGATAGTTTTTAAAAAAGCAGT
>JAUNDJ010000122.1 GCA_030526175.1 Bacillota bacterium | reverse complement strand
TGACCAGGATTAATATTACTTCTAAAAAATATGGTGAGAACTCCTAAAGACGGGGTTAGCTGAAATGGATTCTTTTGGTCCTGGTGGTTGGATTGAGATATTTGACGCTGAAGAACAAGTGATAAGTCGAATGGATCAATTAAAAAACTGGGGTTATACAAACTTTATTCAAAAGGGAAAGATACTATTCTATTTTGATCTTGAAGTCGAACAAAATGTGATTCACGAGTATGAAGGGGCTATAAATGAATATGAAAATACAACAATTAGCCAAATTGAATCTTGATTTTTTTGAGAAGATTGGTATTATAGAGAAGTATTGTTGATAAGGAGGCGGGTTCATGGCAACCTCAAAAATACCTGAATGGGTTATTCAATGTTTAGATCAATATGGAAACTGTGCCTGTGGTCGTACATTGGTTAAAAAGATGACAAAGGAAAAATTAATCGATGAATTAAATCGTATTGGTTATCCTTGTGATTTAGAAATTCTATCGGATCAAAAAGATAATAGTGCTTATCCGAAAGATGGAACGTATATTTTGATTTCTAAAAAAAGACAAAAGTTAGAAGGAACTATAGCTTAGTTCCTTTTTTCTTTTGTCTAAAAGTAAATCGGTTCTCTTTCTAATGTGAAACCACGACCTTTTACATCCGTTACTTTTTCGATAGTAATAAAGGCGGTTGGATCCACATTTTCAATGATCTTTTGAACATGATTTAAACGTTTCATTGGAAGAATACTTTCAACTTTTTGAATAGGTGTGGAAGTGTAGCCACTTAAGGCATAGATCATAGTTACACCATAATCGTGTTCAATAAGTGTTTCTTTGATGGCTTCGTAGTGTTCACTGACAACGCTAATACGATATTTATCAACACCGAAAGCCAAAACTTTGGAAATGGTATTGGTCATAATAAAAGTGAAAATCATACCATATATAATATATGTAATATTAGAAAAAGGAATCTGTGAACACATGATAATTACATCTGTAGTATTAATAACGGTATCTATTGGAATGTGAAAATACTTATTAATCAATAAGCAAGGTATATCGGTTCCTCCGGTAGAGCCACCAGATTTCATAACTAGACCAATACCGCTTCCGCAAAGTACACCGGCACAAATAGCGGATAGAATCGTAGAATCAGAAAGACTCGTTAATTCTGGTATTGTTTCAAAGAAACCGAGGGCAATAGGGTAGAAAATAGAAGAAAGTATAGAACCTACAGCTAATTCCTTGCTTCCAAAAATATAGCCTATTGGAAAACAAATCGCATTAAATAAAAAGGCGATAAGAGCTACATCCATACCAGTTAGTCTATGAAGAATTATAGATATACCTGTGGCGCCTCCAGCGATAATGTTTGAGGGGATGATAAAAGCGCATACCCCAAAAGCGAGTAAAGAGCTGCCTATCGCATTCATAATGATATTCTTTAGTTTCATAAAATCCTCCAAAAAGAAAAAAAGGTTAGAGAAATTTTCCCTAACAATGTGGATCAAAGCTTACGCTTAATACATAAAGAATTATACTTTAAAAAAAGAAAAAGGGAAATCAAAGTTTCCCTTATAATTATAATAGAGTATCTAATGTTTCACGAATGGCTTTAATGAAATCAGCGGAATTTAATACTGTAACATTTTCTAAACTAGTGATTAGCGCTAGGTCTTTTGTCATTTTACCAGATTCAATTGTTTGAATAGTTGCTTGTTCCAATTTATCCGCAAAAGCTTGTAGTTCAGCGATTCCATCCATTTCACCACGTTTTCTTAAGGCTCCTGTCCAAGCAAAAATTGTTGCGACAGAGTTTGTTGAAGTTTCTTCTCCAGCTAAGTGTTTATAGTAGTGACGTTGTACAGTCCCGTGAGCAGCTTCGTATTCATATACTCCACTAGGAGATACTAATACAGAAGTCATCATGGCTAATGATCCAAAGGCAGAAGATACCATGTCAGACATAACATCTCCATCATAGTTTTTACATGCCCAAATGAATCCACCTTCATTTTTCATAACACGAGCTACAGCATCATCGATTAATGTATAGAAGTAAGTAATTCCAGCTTCTTCAAATTTTGTTTTATATTCTGTATCGTAGATTTCTTGGAAAATATCTTTAAATGTGTGATCGTATTTTTTCGAAATCGTATCTTTTGTAGAGAACCAAAGATCTTGTTTTGTATCTAATGCATAATTGAAACATGACTTAGCGAATGAAGTAATAGATTTTTCTGTATTGTGGATTCCTTGGATGATTCCAGCTCCATCAAATACATGAATTGTTTCTCTTGTTTCATTACCATTTGCATCAGTAAATACTAATTCTGCTTTTCCTGCACCAGGAACTTTAATTTCTGTATTTTTGTATACATCCCCATAAGCATGACGTGCCAATGTGATTGGTTTTTTCCAGTTTTTAACACAAGGTTCAATACCTTTTACAATAATAGGAGCTCTGAATACTGTACCATCAAGTGCTGCACGAATTGTACCATTTGGTGATTTCCACATTTCTTTTAAGTTGTATTCTCCCATACGTGCTTGGTTTGGTGTGATTGTTGCACATTTTACAGCTACACCATATTTCATTGTTGCTTTTGCAGAGTCGATTGTGATTTGGTCGTTTGTTTCATTACGTTTAACCAATCCTAAATCATAGTATTCTGTTTTTAAATCAATATATGGTAGTAATAATTCATCTTTGATCATTTGCCAAAGAATTCTTGTCATTTCATCTCCATCCATTTCAACCAATGGAGTATTCATTTTAATCTTGTTCATCTAAATCTCCTTCTATTGTTCTTAGTTGTCCAACATACACGGCAGCGGGACGAATTAATTTACGGTCACTTTGACGATTTTCTAAGTGGTGAGCAATCCATCCGCTTGTACGAGCAATCGCAAACAATGGGGTAAAGATTTCTTTTCTAAATCCTAACATACGATACGCAAATCCAGAATAGAAGTCTACGTTCGCACAAGTTTCGATTCCTTTTCTTTCTTTCATTGTTTGAAGTGCTACTTTTTCAAATGTTTCATAGAAATTATATGCTTCCATCATACCTTTTTCTTCCGCTAATTCTTTACATTCTCTACGAATAATTGTAGCACGAGGATCGCTTTTTGTATAAACAGCATGTCCAATACCATAAATCAATCCTGAACAATCGTTATATTTCTTATCTAGAATTAAATTACAGATTTCTCGGATGGTTGCTTCATCTTGTACATATCCATAATCGTGAATAATCTTCTCAAATTGTTCATACGTTTTTAGGGCAGCACCACCATGTTTAGGTCCTTTTAGTGAAGCGATTGAAGAAGCAATAGTTGAATAAATATCTGTTCCTGTTGAAGTGATGACGGTATTCGCAAAAGTTGAGTTGTTTCCTCCACCATGATCGGCATGAACGATTAATAATTTATCAACCAAGCTTACTTCTTTCATCGTGTAAATACGATTTTCTCTTGCCATGTATAAAATGTTTTCTGCAAAACTTTTGTCTGGTTTTGGATATGTTTCCCAATATGTTTTGGCATGAACATCTGTATAGTAAGAAAATACGAATAAAGGTAAGGACGATAAGATATGAACACCTTTGATCATTCTATGTTCCAATGTGTCGTTATCTGGATTTTCATCAGTACCATATAATTTTAATACTCCAATTTGCATAGCATTCAAGATGCTGCTTGTCTTATAAGAAAAATCTGTCATAGTGTTTGTTGCGATTGTCAACAACTCGTTATGAAAAGAAGCTAATTCCTCTTTATCTGGAAGTTTTCCAAAGATTAATAGAAATGCGATTTGTTCAAATCCGAAAATATTTTCGTCATCTAAATGTTCAACCAATTCTTCCACGGAATAACCACGATAAATTAGTTTTCCTTCAATATTGACTTTATCGCCATCAACAACATCATATCCTTGAACTGTACTAACTTTTGTTAAGGAAACTTTAACTCCCGTTCCATTTTCGTTTCTTAACCCTTGTTTTACTTTGTTCAAAGGGTATAAAGATGGTTCTATAAAATTTTTAGGCTCATATTTTTTATAGATATCTTGTAAATTTTTCATAAAATCCCTCCTTTGTTTCATAATATTTCATATTATAGCATACAATTATTTAAATATAAGAAAATATTTGATATAATATGTCAAAATATTTAGGAAGGAAGTATCTTTGTATGAACTTAACACAAAAGATTATCAAGAATCACTTAGTAAAAGGTGAAATGGTCGCAAAAGCTCCAATTGAAATTGTAATGGATCAAACTTTAACACAAGATGCGACAGGTACTATGGCTTATATGCAATTTGAAGCTATGGGTGTTTCTCAAGTAAAAACAGAATTATCAGTTTCTTATGTTGATCACAATACGCTTCAAAGTGGGTTTATGAACGCTGATGACCACGCGTATCTACAATCTGTAGCATCAAAACATGGTGTTTATTTTTCAAAACCTGGGAATGGTATTTGTCACCAAGTTCACTTAGAACGTTTTGCCAAACCTGGAAAAACATTAATTGGTAGTGATAGTCACACACCTACAAGTTCCGCTATGGGATGTATCGCTATTGGAGCCGGTGGTTTAGATGTTGCCAAAGCAATGGCAGGAATTCCATATCGTTTAACAATGCCAGAAGTAATTGAAGTACGATTAAGCGGAAAATTACAACACGGTGTAAGTAGTAAAGATATTATTTTAGAAGTATTACGCCAACAAACAGTAAAAGGTGGAGTTGGACGTGTTTATGAATATACAGGAGAAGGAGTAAAATCTCTTTCCGTTTACCAACGTGCTACTATCACAAACATGGGTGCTGAATTAGGAGCTACAACTTCTATTTTCCCAAGCGATGAAATTACGAAAGAATTCCTAGCAAGACAAAATCGTGTAGAAGATTGGATGGAATTAGGACCAGACGCCGATGCAACATACGATGGATTGGTCGAAGTTAACCTTAGTGAATTAAAACCAATGGCAGCTTGTCCAAATTCACCAGATGCGATTGAATATATTGAAAACTTAGAAGGTAAAAAAGTAGACCAAGTCGCAATCGGATCTTGTACTAACTCTGGATATGAAGATTTAATGAAAGCAGCCCAAATCTTAGATGGTAAAACAGTGGCACCAACTGTATCTTTAGTTATTTCTCCAGGTTCTCGTCAAGTTATGATGAAATTGATTGAAAATGGAGCGATGTCTATTTTCGTAAAAGCAGGAGCTCGTATTCTTGAATGCACTTGTGGGCCATGTATTGGTATGGGACAATCTCCAAAATCGGATGGTGTTTCTTTAAGAACATTTAACCGTAACTTCTACGGACGTTCTGGAACTCTTTCTGCAGGTGTTTACTTAGTATCTCCTGAAGTTGCAGCTGCTTCTGCAATTACTGGTGTATTTACAGATCCTACAAAAGTTGACTATAGTGATGATTTTGCCAAAGAAGTTAGCATGGTTGATGATTCAATGATCATTGCTCCTAGTAAAACTCCTGAAGAAGTAGAAATCGTTCGTGGACCAAATATCAAACCATTACCTACTAACGATGCAATGTCTAACACTATCGATAAAAAAGTTGTTATTAAATTAGAAGATAATATCACGACTGACCACATTGCCCCAGCAGGAGCTAAAGTATTACCTTATCGTTCAAATATTGAAAAATTATCTACTTTCGTGTTCGAAAATAATATTGAACACTTCGATGAAATTTGTAAGTCAAACGGTGGAGGTATCATTGTTGCTGGTGAAAACTATGGACAAGGTTCTTCTCGTGAACACGCAGCTTTAGCACCAATGTATTTGGGAGTAAAAGCGGTAATCGCAAAAAGCTTTGCGCGTATCCACAAAGCCAACTTAGTAAACTTTGGAATTATTCCATGCGAATTTGCGGACAAAGCCGATTACGATCGTATTGATTTCATGGATGAATTAGTGATTGCTGATACTTACAACTTAGAAAATACTTCTACATTGGTTGTTGAAAATAAAACAAAAGGATTTACATTTAACGTAAATACTGTTTTATCAGAGGAAGATGTAAAAATTCTTGAAGCTGGTGGAGCATTGAATTTCATTCGAAACCAACAATAATTACGAAATGGAAGAGAAATCTTCCATTTTAATTTTTGTTTAGAAATAAAAACACTTGATTTTCATTTGTAAATAAAATATTATGTTTTTCGTAATAAAACTTTTTACATCAAATTGGTTTTGATGCGAAAAGTCAAGAAAGTGAGGAAGGAATTATGAGCACAATCGATTTAACAAAATATGGTATCACAGGTACTACAGAAATCGTCTACAATCCTTCATACGAAGAATTATTCGCAGACGAAACAAACAAAGAATTAGAAGGATACGACAAAGGAACATTAACAGAATTAGATACTGTTAACGTAATGACAGGAGTATATACAGGACGTTCTCCTAAAGACAAATATATCGTAATGGATGAAAACTCAAAAGACACAGTATGGTGGACAACAGAAGAATATCCAAACGATAACCACCCAATGAGCGAAACAACTTGGGCAACAGTAAAAGACTTAGCAGTAAACGCATTATCAAATAAAAAATTATATGTAGTGGATGCATTCTGTGGAGCAAACAAAGACTCACGTATGGCAATCCGTTTCGTAATGGAAGTAGCATGGCAAGCACACTTTGTAAAAAACATGTTCATCCAACCAACAGCTGAAGAATTAGAAACATTCGAACCAACATTCGTTATCTATAACGCTTCAAAAGCAAAAGTTGAAAACTACAAAGAATTAGGATTAAACTCAGAAACATGTGTAGCATTCAACATCACAAGCCGTGAACAAGTAATCATCAACACTTGGTACGGTGGGGAAATGAAAAAAGGTATGTTCTCAATGATGAACTACTACTTACCATTACAAGGAATGGCATCAATGCACTGTTCAGCAAACACTGACATGGAAGGTAAAAACACAGCAATCTTCTTCGGTCTATCAGGAACAGGAAAAACAACATTATCAACAGATCCAAAACGTTTATTAATCGGGGATGACGAACACGGATGGGATGACAACGGAGTATTCAACTTCGAAGGTGGATGCTACGCAAAAGTTATCA
>JAUNDJ010000007.1 GCA_030526175.1 Bacillota bacterium | reverse complement strand
AGGACTTAATCAATGATCCTGAAATAATAGATGAATTCCTTCCATGGAGCGAATTTATGCAGAAGAATTGTAAATAAAAAGTATCGGTAACGAATCTAAAAAGGATCGTTACCGATTTTGTTTTTAATAGAGATTACATATTATTATTTTGCGCTTACGAAAAACAAGCTTATTCGGTTGAAATGCAATATATTTGTTTGGAATGCATTATTAAAACAGCAACAATTTTTACACTTCCTAAATCTGTTGTTAACAAAAGCAAAAATGATCACTAGTAGTCTCCTACTTTTACGTGATCATTTTTTCTCTTCTACATTTTATTGTAACCAAATATGGAAAGAAGCATCGCTATTCATTTGGAATGTGATTTGTCCAGTATACAAATCATAACCAAACAATTGTTTGCTTGTAAGAACTAAAAGTGTATTCTCATTTAGACGTTTGATATCCATCACTACTTCTTCTACATCCACTCGTTCTAAATCAATATATTCATTTTGACACGTTTCATAATTGAAAATGGTAAATCCAAAACGTTGAGCCGTGGATTGTTCATGGGTAACAGCCAAGTAATCATCTCCAATATCAAACGTATTCATAGGGCCTTCTACATCAAGCTTAAAGAAGTCTCCTTCACCTCGATTTAAATCATAGCGATATAAACTACCGTTCATTATTCTTTCTTTTGTAGTATTATCTCGCCATCCTGGAGAAGGAGAATATAGATATCCCTCTTTTACAATCGTATCCTGCAACCAATATTGTCGATCCATATTCTTATCCAATTCCAGTATTGGATGAAAAGAAAAATCTTCATTTTCTTCAAAACTTACCAAACGATTTATATACGTAGAAATCCCATTTTCATACATCGTTTCTCCATAATCCGTTCCGATTGTGATCACTTGATTTGAAGAAGCGGTAAAATCTGAAAGAACTATTGAAGAATCCAATTTCAAATGCTTTACCTCTTCTAATTCTGGATTATAAACACATACCAACGTTTCGGCTCCTGAAGTAACCGCATAATAGTATGAGGAAGAAGACCCAGCCGTGGTATATGCACAATGATCTGTCTTTTTATACCGAATTACACCTTTTTTAAAATCAACCGAAACAACGGCTTCTTTATATCCTTTTGGGAAATCGTCTTCCGAAAACAACAAATATCGATTTTCCAATTCCGCCCGGTGAACAACAGGATTGATACTTGTCTTAACCACTTCCACATTGCTATTAGATACGACTTGAGGAAGACCATCTTCCATACAGTATCCAGTAATTCCATTATTTCTTAGTACGTAAAATTCTGCTTGATCTGATATTTCAAATCTATTTGTCTTTTGACAACCTGTCACACAAATGGATAAACCCGCCACAAATACACTAATTAAAAATAGATATTTACACTTCACACTCTCGAACCACCCTTATTTATTTGTTTCTGTATATAATTGCCGTTTTGGAATTATCCACAAATTCTCCGGGATGAATAGCAATCGCACTACCGATATCATTGTCACTCTTGTTTAGATTAACACCCGCAGTATAGTAATACGCAGCCCAAACCAATTGTGAACAATAAAAACTGTTCGTTTGATACGAGTTCCAAAAATTCATATTATATGGTTTTCCTACTTGCCGTCCTGCCCATAAACCTGCATTATAATCTTGAGCTTCTGTAGTACTCTTAACTCCTATTTGCCAGATAGTATGCGTACTACTATACCATTGATTATATCTTAAACGAACAGGTTGCCCTGCTTTTGGAGCTTCCACTACAGCATAAGCGTCTTGAGGAGCAACAATTGCGGCATGCCAAGTATTTACAGATTCTGTTCCGAAACCATCTGTCGTTACGCAAATAACGCCATCTCTCCATGTCCAAGAACCTATTGCAGCTCTTCCTGATGGGCCTTTTGTGTCACTTACAACCGGAGCGTTAAGTCCATATTCTAGATATTTTTGCTCCATTTGTGACATATTATCCATTACGGCTTGTTGAGCTTCAGTGTATTTATAACTCTCTGTATCTTCTTGTGCATATAAAGGAGACGTGTATGTTAACATCATTCCAATAGATGCAAATATTAAAAATAATTTTTTCATTAAATCTCCTACCTCCTATAAAAACAATTTTTATTCATTATCACGTAAATACATATAACAATTTAATCAAAACAAATATAATTAACCAAATATTCACCACCGTTCATCGAAACATATTATTGGTACCATATAAATATCTTCTGTTTCTACAATTCGACAATATCACCACAAAAATCTGAAAACAATCTCCCTTGGTTGAAGTGCAAAAAAAACAAGCGAAATGCATATTCGCTCGTCTTTAGAAATTCTTACTATGTTAGTATTTATTTAACTTCCCAATAAAAATAGTTTCCTTTTGCACTCCATCTACCAATTCACTTTTTTGGATAACATGGTAATTTGATTTCAGATATCCTAAATCAATTACTTTATTGATTTTTGCTCCAAAAGTAAAATGAATGATTACTCCATTTCTTTGATTCTTTGTTTGAATATTTATGTATTTTTCTTCTTCGATTTCTTTACACGATTCTATTGAAACTTTTAATAAATTTTCAAAAAGGAAGGTTTGATCTGCTTTAGTAACAAATGATGGAAACTCTAAAATTTGTGAATTAAATGCAATTCCATTATCTAAAAGCATTTCATTATATTGGTTTAATACTATCTTTAAAGGATAAGATTCTGTATAAAATGAATTAAATTTTCTGGCTATCTTGTTTGAAATGTTCGATAGCAATTCTTTAGCATGCTGAGAGTCATAGTTTTCAAATTGCTCTAATTCTACACATTGATGAAGCAAATCGTGCAGGAACACAAAACTTTTATCATAATTATCAGCAATCAATTCGTATTTTTCGTTTTGTAGTTGAATATTTTGATTAATAAACTGAAGTTCATCCATTCTCTTTAAAGATTCGAACAATCTAATGTATAACCATAATGTTACATAATTTGCGACTAATAATAGTGCTATATTCAAGATATAAAGAAAACTCTTTTCTACAGTTACTAAATAATCCGAAATATTCATTATTAGAAAAAAAGTTGTAACAGGCAATATTAACAAAGTCCATTGATAACTTACATTGATATTCCCAATATTTTTTAATCTCTTTAACAAATAAGAGAACACAATAGTTAATATAGCAGATAAAATCGCAGAAAGAATTAATGCTTTTTTGTATAAATCACTTCCAACACTTAAATTTATTTCTCCTCCCGAAAAAGCGATACATATTCCACTTGCAAAAAACTCTGCTATTCCAACATTTATATCCAACGAAAACGTAACAAAAATAGAATCCAAAAAATTTATCTTGAAAAAATATAGCGAATAGCAACATAAAGCAAGCAGTCTTATTAACACTGGTAAATACAGCTTTGAAAATAAGACAGAAAAGCAACTAATGATACACAACAAAACAAAGCCAACTATTCTTTCAAGATTTGATTTTTCTTTCTTCTCAAATCCGGAATTGCATAAAAAGATAAATAAAATAAGATTAAGAATGTTAATAATAAAAATCATCATATTGTATTTTGCACACTTTCTATCCATTTTTTCTCAAAAGATTCTCGATATTTTCTCGATAAATCTAATATATTCCCATTTTCCAAAAAAACTTCTGTACGATTCATAGAGTCAACTTTTAATAAGTTTACAAGAAAATATCGATTACATTTACAAAAATAATTATCTTGTAGCTTTTCTTCCCAATAGGATAATGTGTACGGAGTTTCAATGTCCTTTCCATTTTCTAACTTGATAAAGGACTTTCTATTAGAAAAATCTATATATAATACATCTTTAAAGTAAATCTTAGATTTAGACAATTTAGGATCCATTATTCCCAAATCATTGTGAAAATATCTATTAAATATATTCTCCATTTCCATGTTAAAATGACTCTGTTGTATTGGTTTCAAAAAATATCTATCCGCATTAATTGCATATCCTTCAATTAAATATTTTTGAAAAGAAGAAGTAATAATAATATGACTATGAGCATTAGATTTTCTGATTTCTTTTCCAATCTCAATTCCACTTTTTGAATTTACTTCCATATCTAAGAAAATAAAATCATAAACAAAACTAATTTTTAGAATTTCCTTATCATCATTTAAAAAATCTATTTCATACTCAATTTGTCTGGAAGATAAAAAAGACCTTAACAGATAATCTAAACTATTTCTGTCATTAATATCATCTTCAACTATCAAGATTTTAACCATAAAATCCCCTTTCATTCATGTAATAATTTATTCAAAATAATTTGAAAAGTACAAAACATAACACAAACGCATAAACATGACGCAATTTCATAACATTCCATAAAATATGCCAAAACCGTGATAATGTAGTATGAAATTTCTATAATTATTGCTTTTTTGGTAAAAACTGCTCGTTCGTGTTTTGTAATACGTTTTTCCTTACTGTCAACCGTTTTACAAAAGAAAACAATTATAATTGACAACGTAAAAAGAATACTTACAAAAAACATATTGACAAATTTAATATACTTTATCACATAAGATAGTCCAATGGAAATAGCTTGTGAAACCAAAAAACATGTTTTCCTACTTTGAAAATGGAATCCTCCCGTGTATCGATGTAGAACGGTAAAAAAAATCAAAAAAGACAACAACTGTTTCCACGTTCCAAGCAATCCCCCAAATAAAAATGATATTGAAATAAACAATAAATAACTTTTAAATACTTCCAGACCATAGTAAAATAACTCGTCATCTTCTATTTTCGTTGTTCTAGATATTTTTTCATATAATAAATCACTCTTTTTCATAACAATCTCTAAAATATTCCACAATTTCTGTTAAAACATCATATAATTTCTCGTCTAAATTATATGATGATATTTCTAAAGAATATGAATCCTTTAAAAAGTAATCAAGAGAAATGCACGACAAAATAGATAAAGATATAATATTTGTGATTTTACTCAAATTATAATTTTGTTCCCAAAATTCTACACTCGTTCTGGAAACACCAAAAAAATTAGACAATTCCGTTTGTGAATATCCAAGAACATTTGTTCTTACATACCTTATTCTTTTTCCCACGTTCTCATAGTTTTTATCAATTATCTCATCAGAATCTATTAATTTCTTTATAATTCTTTTATTGTTCATTTCCTCATTTCCTAATAACAAAAGCACCTTTAATAAATCTTTTTCTTTCAGGAAAGAAATATCTATAGAAGCCTTCCGTGTTCCAAAAACTATATTATCTATACTACAATTAAGTATAGTGGAAATCTTATTTACCTGAAAAATGTTCATATTTCCTGGATTTATATCAAATTCATCGAGCTTTCTAGGTGTAATGTGCATTTGTTTAGCCACATCATTAAATGATATTCCATTTTCTTTACATATTCTTCTTATGTTCTTACTATTATTATTGTCATTCTTCATATTTAACCTCTCGTGTTAAATTGTATTTTTTTAAAGAATCACAGTAATTATCGTATACTATATACATTGATTATAATTGTCATTTTTTATTATTTTCGATATTTTTTATTAACACGAAACCAACAGAAATCCTTCTGTGACAATTTTTTAAATTTCAAATCACTCAGTATTTTTCCACTAAAAAAAACATATATTATTTATTCGAGGTGATAATCATGAAAAAAAAGAATTATAGAAAATGGTTAAATGTCTGCTTATTAAATTCAATTTATTTAGTTGGTATGTATACTGTTAACAGTGCTTGTTGGCATATGCTTGGTCAAAAAAAAGAACCAGAATCGTTATCAAAATATAAAAAATATCAATAGAGATATTTATGAGATTGAAGTCATTCAACTGCTTAACTAAAACTCGTTTAACTAGGATGCGGTACTATTTGAATCAAGATTTTAAGATAATCATTTCTAGCAGAGGAGATGATTATTTTTTTATGATAAATTCTAAACACCTATAAATAAAACAAAATAGTAAAACACCAAAACTACATATGTCTATCTAACAACTACAATTCTAAAATCCTATTCAAAACCCTATTTACAGTATCGCAGTTAGGATCTGTTCATTATTTTTTTGCATACGATTCTTATATCTAATTTTGTATTCTAAACTGTATTTATGCATTTCAAACAGAACTAACTTTTTAAGATGGATTTCCAATGTTATCATTGAATCGTAATAACAAAAAGAGGTTAATAAATTGGCGTCAAATAAACACTTTTTGTAGAAAGGAAAAAAATAACATGAAATTATTATCATATTTATACAAAATCAGCATAACATCCAACAATCTAATTTATGATCTTATAAGAGTATCGTAATACAACCTTTCTCTTCGAGGCCAGCTATGTATCATTTTTTATTTAATTCAATAGATTCTGAAAAGAATCACACAGAAACCAAAAAAAGTTTAAAAAAAAGTCTGATTGCATTAATAATTATACTTCTTGCATTGGTATTTCTAGAATTTTCTGACATTGTTTCAATAAATATCATCAAGGTTTCTGTCATTACCATTGTTTATATTCTATATTTAATATTTGAATTAAAATGTTCAAGCGAAATGAGATGTATTAATGATCAAGGTTTACTCTCAAAAGCTTACCAAAATGGACAGACATTAAAAAAGTGTTTATTATTTAGCCAATGTATTTTATGGATATTTTTATTGGGATGGGAAGGAATATTTCCAGTATTCTTAGCGCTAGTTCTGAATAGAAGCAGATAATTTTCAATCTGTGATGTATCTACTGTTTCCCCTGTACGAATACAGGGGTTTTATTTTGTCTGATATACTGATATTAGAAATGGTGGTTATTTATGAGTGTTAATTATTTTACTACAGAACAATTAGAAGGTTTTAAAGATACAAGCTGTAATAATACAGGTCATCCATCCACTAAGGATTTGACCCTGGAAGAAGAAATAGAACGTTTTAAATACCAGAATAAAATTCTCCAACAAGAGAACGATTTTTTAAAAAGAGTGATGTCTATCAATAGAAAGCAGATCTCAAAACAAACGAAAGTCAATCAACAAAAGAAAAATTCATAAAGCAGTTAAAAAGAGCGGATGTCCGCTCTTTTAATAGATGAAATTTTCCATCCTTTACTATTATTTTCCAGAGTTCGAAGCTACAACTTTCACTCTTGCCCAAAGATTGGCAATAATCTTTCTTGCTTGGGCATCGTATCCAAACGATTCATCGTTTTCAAAGTTTTGTCTTGGAACATAAGCGCTAATGCCTTCGTATGTTCCTCCTTCTCCATATAATGCAGCTGCAACATCAATATTTGGTGATGTATATCCTACATAATCAGAGTTGTCCATTGCCGGATCGTATTGGGTAATAAAACGAATAAATTCATTGGCTAGTTCTGGATTATCCGCTGTTTTTGGAATAACCATCGCATCAACCCAAATATTTGTTCCTTCGTTTGGTTCAAAATATCCAATGTCTTCGTTTTCACTCATAATATAGGCTGCATCTCCCGAATAAACAAGTCCTAATGCTTTTCGAGCCGCTGCCATATTATCAATGATTTCATCCGTAACAATTTCTGTATCCATTGTTTCTACTACTTTTACTAACCAATCGTATGCATCGTTCAATTCTTTTTCATCGTTCGTATTCATAGAATATCCAAGATTTTTCAAAGCCATCATCATAGAATCTCGTTCAGAATCGTATAAATACACATCGCCTTTATATTTTTGATCTAAGAAAATGCCAAATCCTTCTTTTTCTAAATCTTCTTCCGATACTTTGTTTGTATCATAAACAATACCTACACTTCCCCAGAAATAAGGAACCGAATATACATTTCCTGGATCGTAATCTGGATTTAAAATACTTTCGGTAATTAATGGAGTGACTTCATCAACCATCGTATCATCCAAAGGTTGTAAATATCCTTCATCCATCAAACGTTCAATCATATAATCACTAGGGATTAATAAGTCGTATTTTTCTCCATTAGCCACTTTAATATACATTTGTTCATTCGAATCAAAGTTGTCCACTACCAATTTAGCACCTGTTTCTTCCTGGAACATATCCACGATATTTTCTCCCATATATTCTCCAGGCATATAAATATGTAATGTTTGACCTGCAAATTTTTGAGACGATTGTTTCTGTGAGAAAGAGAATAGACCAAATCCAACACAAACACAAACGACAGCCGCCACAACCTTTTTCCACATTGGTTTTGGACCCACTGGTTTATTTTTTCTAAACATAGGAACGACATTGATTAAAATCAACATAATCGTAATCAATACAACAACCACCGTACTAATCGCATTGACCGAAGGATTTACACGTTTGGACATTGTATAAACCATGATACTTAAGTTTTTTACCCCGTATCCTGTTACGAAATACGAGATGATAAAATCATCAAATGACATCGTAAAAGCAATCAATGCACCCGATACAATACCTGGCATGATTTGTGGTACTAACACTTTGATTAACGCTTGAAAAGGTGTACATCCTAAGTCTAAGGCAGCATCCAATAAATTGGCATCTAAGCTTCTAATTTTTGGCATGACACTCAACATGACATATGGAATACAGAATGCCACGTGAGCAAGTAATAATGTCATAAATCCTCGTTCCACTTGGAATGTAATAAACAACAACATCAATCCAATCGCTGTAACAATTTCAGGATTCATCAGTGGAAAGTCATTGACTTGTTCTACCAATTGGCGAATGATCTTTTTTGATTTGGAAAGACCAATGGCTGTAATGGTTCCAATTACTGTTGAAATGATCGTTGCCAAAACGGCACAAAGAATTGTGATATATAAAGACTCCATCATATCGTGGTTCTTTAACATTGTCTGATACCAACGAAGAGAGAATCCAGTAAAACGAGTTAACGATTTACTTTCGTTAAAAGAGAATACAATCATAAATAAGATTGGTGCATAAAAGAAGAATAAAGCCAATCCCATTAAGATTTTTCCTAAAATTCGATTATCTTTTTTCATTATTTATCCTCCTTTGTTCCATTTTTCGTATCCACCTTACGAACAAGGAACATTAGAAGCATCATAATTACCGCCATGATTACAGAAATAGCCGATCCAAAGCTCCATTCTCCTACGGTAATAAATTGGTTTTCAATAACGTTACCAATCAAGAAGTATTGTCCTCCTCCTAACAATTTAGGAATAAAGAACGAACTTACGGCTGGTAAAAATACTAATGTAATACCACTTACAACCCCTGGTAATGAAAGAGGGAAAATGACACGTAAGAACGTTTGTACTTTATCCGCTCCTAAATCCGAAGCGGCTTCTAATAAGGACTTATCCATTTTTGTCAAAGAAGTATTAATTTGAAGAATCATGAATGGTAAGAAGTTATATACCATTCCTAATAAAACCGCACCTTCTGTATATAATAACTCTACATTTTTAAATCCTAAGAATCCTAGAATGGTCGCAACAATACCATCGCTAGATAAAATCCCAATCCAAGCATAAGTACGCACTAACATATTGATCCATGTTGGTAAAGTGATTAATAAGATCAATGTCGTTTGCATCTTTTTGGTACAACGACTAATAAAGAAGGCCAACGGATATCCTAGTAATAAACAAATAATCGTTGTTTTTACGGCAATCGTTAATGAACGCCATAAGATTAATAAGAAATCTTTGTCGGTAAAGAATTTCACATAGTTATCCAGTGTTAATTGAAAGTTTACAATGGTATTTCCATTTGTCATAAGAGAATACAACAAAATCAACAACATTGGAAACAACAACATTAACACGGACCATATCATATATGGATAGGCTAATTGTTTAAACTTATTCATCTAAGAAACCCATCTTTTCCATGACATGAATATCTTCTGGATAGAAAGTAAGTCCGACTTCTTTTCCTTCTTCCACAAAATCGGTTGTATGAATTTTAAACATACGTCCTGTTGTCCAGAATGTCACTTTATAAATTCCTTCTTCAATATGATCCCAATCAAAATCATAATCTACACTCAACTCAACCGATTCTTCTTCGTTATCCAATTTCCATCCTTGCGCATTAGCCCACGTTTTTAAATCTGTATCCAATGCCATAGATTCTTGAATTTCGTCTTTTGTCTTAAAGAAGTTAAAGGCAGAAACGGCTTCGTTTGCCTTTTTATTCTCAACAACACGTTGGTCAATCACCCAAATACGACGTGTTACACTCGTTCCAGAAGCTGTCGCAAATGTTACTTCGTATTCACCAATTTGAGGTGTTAACGTTGTTTCAATTTTTGCGATAGAAAGAGGCTCTTCTGTTTGGGCATCCCAAGCTTGGGCATCGGCACGAGCAATCATTTCCATATCGCTCAACGCTTCTTCTTTCATATCTTCTAAGTCTACATAGAAATCGTTGGCAGAAATCTTTTCTTTTCCATCTTCACTTGTCACATCTTGATTTTTCTTCACGTGCATATTTACTGTTACGTGTGTTCCTGGAACCGTTTCTACCATAATTTCATAATGCACACCTTTGAAAAGAACACTTTCAACAGTTCCAGTCATCTTTCCTTTTTCTACATCCACAATATCGATATCTTCTGGACGAATGATCACGTCCACAGGTTCATTTGGTTTATATCCAATATCAACACAATCAAAAGTAATATCATCAAAACGAACCTTCTTATCCTCAATCATTCGAGCTGGAAGAATGTTTCCTTCTCCAATAAAAGAAGCAACATAACGGTTGGCTGGTTCGTTATAAATATCCGTTGGAGAACCTACTTGTTGAATTTCTCCTTCTTTCATAACGACGATCTTATCGGACATAGTCAATGCTTCTTCTTGGTCGTGGGTAACGAAAATAAACGTGATTCCTACTTCTTGTTGAATTCGTTTTAATTCATACTGCATTTCTTTTCGTAAGTTTTTATCCAAAGCAGATAATGGTTCGTCTAATAAAAGAACTTTTGGTTCATTCACTAGGGCACGAGCAATAGCGACACGTTGTTGTTGTCCACCAGAAAGTAAAGAAACATCTTTCTTTTCATATCCTTCTAGACCAATCAGCTTTAACATCTTCATGACCTTTTGTTCAATAACGTCTTTTGACATTTTCTTAATATTTAATCCAAACGCAATATTGTCATATACATTCAGATGAGGGAATAAGGCATATTTTTGAAATACTGTATTGATTTCTCTTTTATATGCTGGAAGTCCTCCGATATCTTCTCCATCAAAAATAACTTGTCCACTCGATGGTTCTAAGAATCCTCCTAAGATTCGTAATAAAGTGGTTTTTCCACATCCACTAGGTCCTAATAATGTCACAAATTCATTTTCATAAATATCTAAATCAATTCCTTTAAGTACAACTTGTTCACCAAAGCTTTTTTTAATATCACGGAATTGTACTAACTTCTTGTTTTCTACATCCATACGCTGATCCTTTCTTTTTAAAATTGTGGTGGGGTTGATATCCACAATATCTTGGCTTCTGTATTATTCGGATTATACAAATAATGTGATTTTCCACTCGAAATATAAAACGTTTCTTTCGCCTTTACTTTTTGTTTCTGCTTACCAATCACAAGTTCTACACTTCCTTTTAATACATACCCAAATTCTTCTCCATCATGGCTTTCCATGATATCTGATTGTTTGTGTGGATATAAGGTTAACAAAATAGGTTCCATTTCATTCTTTTGAGCATTCGGAACGACCCATTCTACGATTCCTGATTCTCTTTCATCCACAAAAAAATCTTCTTCCTTAAACACAATCTTTTCGTCTTTTTCTTTTTGAAAAAAAGTCGAAAGGTCGGTTCCTAAAGCTTCCAAAATGTCTTCTAAAGTGGAAATACTCGGAGACGTTAAATCTCTTTCCAATTGAGAAAGAAACCCTTTTGTCAGTTCAGAACGACTTGCGAGTTCTTCTAATGTTAAACCATTGCGAAGTCGTAATTCTTTGATCTTATGTCCAATTTCCATAACATCACCTTCTTTCAAGAGTTTAATTAAATAAACATTTTGTTTAGTATTTCGAAATAATTATATCTCTTAAATTCACAAATACAATACAAAAAGTTTAATTTTTTAAACTTTCGATTATTTTTAGAATCAAGTATAATAAATATCGTTTTGAAAAGAGGTAAGTTATGGATTTATTATCACGTGAGAAACAAATTACACAAACCAGTATTATTGGGATTATGGCAAATCTAATTTTAGTAGCTTTGAAATCCTTTATTGGAATTCTTTCTGGTTCCATTTCTATTGTCTTAGATGCCATCAACAACTTAACCGATGCTCTGTCATCCATTATCACAATCATTGGAATCAAATTGGCTAAAAAAGAACCAGATAGTAAACATCCTTATGGATATGGGCGTATCGAATACTTCAGTGCCATCATCATTGCGGGAATTGTATTAAGCGCAGGTGTTTCTTCTTTAATCGAATCAATCAAAAACATTTTTCATCCAGAAATGCCAGATTATAACTTTGTGACGGTTCTCGTTATCTTAATTACCATTGGAATCAAAATTGTATTAGGTAAATATGTGACAAACCAAGGAAAAAAGTTAAACTCCGATGCGTTAGTTGCCTCTGGTAACGATGCAAGTTTTGATGCCATTCTTACAGGTTCGACATTAATCGGGGCTTGTATCACAATGGTATTTCATTTCTCTATCGATGGATTTATTGGAACTTTTATTTCTGCCTTTATTATTAAAGCTGGATTGGAAATGTTGATGGAATCATTAAGCGATGTGATTGGTTCTAGACCCGATAGTGCCATCACCAAAGATATCAAACAAAGCATCCGTGAGATTCCTGGTGTTATGGGTGCCTACGATCTAGTGCTTCACAATTATGGTCCAGATCAAGCCATTGGTTCTGTTCACATTGAATTGGATGCGAAAATGAGTGCCGTAGATATTCATAAACTAATCAAAAAAATACAACTTACTATTTTGGAAGAATACAATGTCTTCTTAACCATTGGAATTTATGCGATTGATGAAGAACACAATCCTCAAAGAGAAAATATTCGAAACCAATTAATGAAATACGATGGAACTTTAGGTGTCCATGCCATTTTCTTTGATGAAGACCAAAAATACATTTCCATGGATGTATTATTAGACTTTAGTGTAAAAAATAAAGAAGAATTAAATCAAAATATGGTAAAACAAGTACAATCGATATATCCAGGATTTAGAATTGATATTAATTTTGATACAAACTATAGTGGATAGAACAGAAGAAGAGAACGGGTTTCTCTTCTTTTCTTTATCATCCTCGATTCTTCGTTTATAATAAGAAAAAAGCGAGGAAAACATATGTATTACAATAATCAAATTTGGATTGGACAAGCAGGAGACCAAAAGGTTTCAATCATTCCTAAAATGGCCAATCGACACGGATTGATTGCCGGGGCAACTGGAACAGGAAAAACTGTTTCTTTAAAAGTATTAGCCGAATCTTTTAGTGATATGGGCGTGCCTGTTTTTATGGCCGATGTTAAAGGAGATCTTTCGGGCATGGTTAAGCCTGGTGTGGATAGTGAAAACATGCAAAAACGTATTGAATATTTTGGTTTATCCGAATGCGGTTTCACATACCAAGGATATCCTTCTACCTATTGGGATATTTTCGGAAAAGGAGGAATCCCTGTTCGAACAACTATTTCTGAAATGGGACCTTTATTATTAGCCAAATTATTAGAATTAAATCCAACACAAAGCTCCATCTTAGAAATTGTCTTTAAGATTGCGGATGATGAACAATTGTTGCTGATTGATACAAAAGATTTAAAAGCCATGCTTAACCATGTCGCAGAAAATGCCAAATCATATTCTTCTCAATATGGTAATATGACCGTTCAAAGCATTAATGTCATCATTCGAGCTATCGTGTCTTTAGAAGCCAAAGGAGCTGACCAATATTTTGGAGAAACGGGATTAAAAATTTCCGATTGGTTCACAAAAGAAAATGGAAAAGGAATGATCAATATTTTAGATTGCCGTTCTCTAATTCAAGATTCTAGCTTGTATTCAACCTTCTTATTATGGATGTTGTCGGAATTGTTCGAAACCCTTCCGGAAGTGGGAGACTTAGACAAACCAAGAATGGTATTTTTCTTCGATGAAGCCCACTTATTATTCAATGGAATTTCAAAAGCTCTTTTAGAAAAAATAGAACAAGTGGTAAAACTTATTCGTTCCAAAGGAATAGGTGTTTACTTTATCACACAAAATCCATCGGATATTCCTGATTCTGTCTTAGCCCAATTAGGAAATAAGATTCAACATGCCCTTCGTGCATATACACCAAAAGATGAAAAAGCCATCAAATCAGCAGCGGCCTCTTTTAGAAAAAATCCGGATTTTGATACTGTAACCGTTCTTCAAAATTTAGGAGTGGGAGAAGCTCTAGTTTCTGTATTAGATGAAGAAGGTGTACCAACCATTGTTCAACAATGTAAAATCTTACCTCCACAATCGTTTATGAGTGCCATTAGCGATGAGGAAAGAGAACAACTTGTAAAGACAAGCGATTTATATCTTCGATATAAAGATTATATCGATCCAGATTCTGCATATGAATTTTTAGAAAGACTTCATCAACAACAAGAATTAGAAGTTGCGCAAGCAAAAGCGGATGCACAAAAAGCAAAAGAACAAGCGAAATTACAAAAGGAAGCGGAAAAGCAAGCGCAAAAAGAAGCGGAAAAAGCAAAAAAACAGAAGCAAAAAGCAATTAAAAATGTCGCTAATTCTGCCTCAGGAACCGTTGGTCGAGAAATTGGTAAAGCCATTGGTGGAAGTGTTGGTGGAAAATTTGGAAAGACATTAGGCGGAAATATCGGTGCTAGCTTAGGAAGAAGCATCTTAGGAACATTCTTTAAAGGATAGATACAATAAAACGGACAATTGTCCGTTTTTTTCATGCATCCGACATAGAATACGCATTCTTCATCTCATTGCTTGATACAAAAAGAATCGTATTCAACAATTGTTGCGTCTCTTCTTTCGCAATTTGTGCCATCTTTTCATTACAAGCTTCTAAGTACGAAGACACCTCGTTCTCTGGTACTTGTTCATCACTTTCGGAAATGAAATTATGTCCTAAACCATGCATCTTAAGCGCATATCGATCAATAATACCATGACATGCATTATAGTGTGCATCACACAAAGTTCCAATCATACGATTGATCCAATAGAAATTGTTCGTATCCACATTCTCATTTGTATTCGATACATATTCTGGGCTTGTATTGACATTGGCGTAGAATGGTACTAATGCATTAAATGCATTACATCCCATGCTGATCCATTCAACAGCTTGTATTTCTTTTTTTACATATGGACGACATTGAAGAATAGCCAAAAAGTTATTTCGATTAATCCCAATTGGACGATATTTTCCAGCTAAAGAAGTATCTCCATATTTTATATATGGATTGTACTCTGTTCCTTGATAATAAGAAGATAGGACATATTTAATATCTTCAATTGTAATCTTATGTTCTGGAACAAAACTCCAAGGAATATCATCGCTATCTGGTTGATAAGTATCGATTTTTGGATTCAAACACTTAACCATATACCAGGCACGAGGTGTATTATACGCATGGTCCATATCGGTATGTGAACCTAGTGCTGCTCGAATATCAAAATTTTTAAGATTTTTTTTCATCGCCAAATCCAAATGATTTTTTTCAATGAAGTTTAACATGTCTTGACAACACATATGATGTTCTTGTTTACCATACGCATCTTCAAAATCAAACCAATCGATTCCTTGTTGGTTGGGCATAACGACATAGGCATCATCTGGTACTCTTTTGGCAATCCAATGATGTCCTCCGATAGATTCTAACCACCAGATTTCATTTATATCTTGAAAACCGATACCATTCATCTCATACGTTCCATACGTTTCCAATAGGTTACCTAAACGAAGAACACCTTCTCTTGCACTATGAATATATGGAAGAACTAATGTCAACATATCTTCTTCCCCAATTCCTGTTTTTACCAAGGGATCGGCTCCTAACACTCTGGAATTGGAAGTAATCGTCTCTGTTTCTGTCATTGCGATATTCTCTTCGTTAAATCCCGCTTCTCCCCAAATTCCTTCGTGATTTAGAGCATTTGGAACGGAAGTATAGCGCATCGGATTGTCTGGTAATTCAATTTCAACTCCCGAAATCACAGATTTATAATATCTAGGTTGTTTATCTGGTATGATTACTTCTACTTTTTTTGGATCAAAATTTCCAGCTCCCGAATCTTCATTTCTTGCCATTAGAGTCGACCCATCATACGATGCATTTTTTCCTACTAATATAGTTGTACAAGGCATATTCTAAATCTCCTAACTCTTTTCCATTTCTAATGTTTTCTCAACATCAGCACGTTCTAAACTTTGTTTGTAGTATTTGAAATTTGTGAAAGCTTCTCCAGTATATGGATTCACTTTTGTTTCTTTCCACTTCTTTATAATGTATACAAGAGCAATAATGTTGACTAATAAAGCTAATGCACTAATAATAGTCATCATAGTTGGATTCGCATTGGCACTTCCTCCTGCGACAATGCCATTCAACGTACCATCTTGATACAAAACAGGCAAAGTAGCCCAAGGGAAGAAACTCTTACCATTCGATAATGTTTCTTGAAAAAGCGGAAATACTTGGGCGAACATACACCATGTACATAAGGTATTTGCTCGATTTTGTATCCAGCCACCCTTATTCCATAATAAAGCAGCAATCGTTGGTGCCAGTAATAAGGCAACACCACAGAACCAAGTATGCGTTGGTAAACAATTATATGTATACGCAAAATTCCAAACATCATAGACTAGGATATATACCCAAATCATATCTGGCCAAATCATGTCCGTTCCATCTTTGGATGTATACACATGCCACCATCCGGTCATACAGAAGATATTAATAATTCCGGCAATTCCATTCATGATATTATGCCAGCCACCATATAACCAAACATCTTCCGAACTTAGCCACCAAACATACCAACCATTGATGGCACTTTCAAAATCACTTGCGACCGCAATTAGAATATTAATGGCAACAATGGCGAAAGGGAAGACCTTAAACCAGTGCTTCTTTCCAATTCCCCATCCATATTTAATCATCATAAATCCAATACAACCTGCAAGTGAAGCGTATAGTTTCGCATAATGGAACCAACCATTCATATAGACATACGTTTGGTTATTTAATGCCCATTTCATTCCTAACATAGCACAAAGTCCAACAATGATAAAATAGACTGTCAACACGGATGGAACAATCACAAACATAAAAATACCACCATTTTTGGTTCGTCGTTCAAATTCATTCAACCCAATTAATGCCAACAATACGATCAGTAACATACCCCATTGAAATAGAGCGTTACTTCCATAGACATGAAACAGCATAGAATTTCTCCTTTCTTTTATTTAGCTTCTATTTCTTTAATTATACATTCATTCCCTGTTAATAGATACGTATTTCGACTTTGACAATATGGGCAAATCTTTCCATATTCGATAGTCGCATAAGTTTGTTGACAACTTACACAATATGTCTTGGCTAGTATAGGTTCAATTACTAATTTAGAATTTTTCATTCGCTCTTGTTTTTTTTAGCCCAATCCCAACAATCTATTAAGTAGTGATCAACAATGCCACTCACTTCACCGATTTGTAAGGTAACACGTTCAATTTGTTCTAATTCATTATTTAGCGCTATTTCTTCCACTCGCTCAATCACATGAAAAACAATTCCTAATTCATGCATATTCCTATTTTCCTTTATTTCGAATAATTTTAACGCCTCGTGAAAGAATATTTGGAACAACGGCTTTTGTCGTATCTTCACAAGGTATCATATGACTAGCTTTGGGTAAATCTCGAGACAGATGAATGGCATCAAATTCACATTTGGTTGTACAAATCCCACATCCAATACATTTATTCTCATCCACAATCGAAGCACCGCAACTTAAGCAACGACTTGTTTCTATCTTTACTTGTTCTTCTGTTAAAGTTAAATTTGGATCTTTAAACGATTTAACAGAATTAAAAGTTGTATCTTTTTTTGGAATTTGCCGGGCTGAATTATCATAGGAAGACACAGAAATATTATTTGTATCTAATCCAATAAAAATCCTTCGATTCCGACCAATGGTCATACTCGCATTTTCATGTACAAATCGATGAATGGATTCGGCACCTTCTTTTCCAGCAGCGATTGCTTCTATCGCAAAACTTGGACCTGTATACACATCGCCTCCTACAAAGATATCTTCTTGTCCAGTTTGATATGTCAGTGAATCTGCAATAATACTGCCTCCACGTCCAAATTGAACATTTTCCTCTTTCAATAACTCTTTATAAACACTACACTGACCTATTGAAAAGAATATATGATCACAATATATTACTTTTGTATCTGTTTCATCATATTGAGGAGCAAATTTCCCACTAGAATCTTTTACTCGAACACAACGTTTTAGTAGAATACCTTTTACTTTTCCGTTTTCTACTAAAATTTCTTTAGGCCCCCAACCATTGTGAATATAAACCCCTTCTAACAAGGCTTCTTCGACTTCTTCTTGACTTGCGGGCATTTCTTCTTTTGATTCTAAACTAAAAACTTGCACAGTTTCACTTCCACTTCGAATACTTGTTCTTGCGACATCAATGGCTACATTTCCACCACCTACAACAACGCTTATTCCTGAGATTTGATAATTCGGAGATTCTTGTACTTTTTTCAAAAAATCAATAGCGCTCATTACGCCTTGGCATTCTTCTCCTTGTACGTTTAGTTTTCTAGCTCCTTGACAACCAATAGCCAAATAAAATGCTTGATATCCTTGTGCTCTTAATTCGTTTAAAGTGATATCTTTTCCTACTTCTATTCCACATCGAATTTCTACGCCTAAAGATTGGATTATTTCAATTTCAGCATCTATTACTTCTTTTTCTAATTTAAAAGAAGGAATGCCATATCGTAACATACCACCTGGCTTGTTGTTTTTTTCAAAAACAGTTGGTCGATACCCTGTTAGAGCCAAAAAATATGCACAAGATAAGCCAGCAGGACCAGCTCCAATAATCGCAATCTTATTTTTAAATTCTCCCCTTGTGGATGGAATTACTTTTTCTGGAATGTATCGATTTTGAGAATCTAAATCCAATTGCGCAATAAACTTTTTGACATCGTCGATAGCAATGGCTTGATCAATGGTTCCTCTTGTACAAGCGTCTTCACAACGATGATTACATATTCGACCACAAACAGCAGGAAAAGGATTCTCCTTTTTGATCAATGCCAGCGCTTCTTGATAACAGCCTTGACTTGCCATTTTTAAATATCCTTGCACCGCAATATGTGCTGGACATGCACTTTTACAAGGTGAAGTTCCTGTTTCATAACAATTTATACGATTTGTATCTCGATAATCCACATTCCACTTTTCTGGTCCCCATTTTGTTGCATCCGGAAGTTCCTGTTTAGGATAGGTTATTTCTTGTCCATTTTTCTGGCATAGCTTTTGTCCTAGTTTTACGGCTCCTGCTGGACAATATTCAACACATCTTCCACAAGCTACACATTTATTTTTGTCCACATGCGCTACATAAGCCGAACGCGACATATTTGGTGTATTAAACAACTGAGAAGTTCTTAAAGCGTTGCATACTTTCACATTGCAGTTACATATCGCAAAAATCTTATCTTTTCCATCAATATTCGTTATTTGATGAACAAAACCATTCTTTTCCGCTTGTTCTAATATATCCAATACTTCTTCTTTTGTAACATACTCGCCTTTATTTGTTTCAACTAAATATTGAGCCATATCTCCGATTCCAATACACCAGTTTTCTGGATCATCAGCACATCCTTCGCCCAATACACTTCTTGAATAGCGACAGCTACAAGGTGATTTTGCGTATTTCCCTTCATATTTATCTAACCAATAGGATATATGTTCAATATCTATTGATTCATTGGTCAATTCTATTGCTTTTTCAACAGGAATTACATGCATTCCTATTCCAGCTCCTCCCATTGGAATACTTGGGGCAAAATTTTTAATGGGTAAGAAAGCCATCCTTTCAAACATGGAAGCAAGCTCTGGATGTTTTTCCAATTGTTCTTTTTTCATGTTCATGAATTCGGCGGAACCTGGCACAAAAGGTGGTAAAACATATTGTTTAGTATGTGATGGATTTTCCCAATTGTATTCAATAATACCTATATTTGCCATTTCTTGTAACAAAGGCTCTAATACATCTATTGGTTTGTTTGTGATTTCTTTCAACTCTTCTATAGTTTTTGGATCTCGAACATTCATTTTCAAGGCAATTTCTGCCATTTCATCACTAAGCAAAGCCGCTAATCCATAGTATTCTGGATCATCAACCGTAATTTTTTTTATCCCTAGCTTTTGCGGAAATCTTCCTGATAAATGTTTCGCCAATTTTTGGATAATAGGTCTAATCTCTCGATTGGGATTTTCAAAAACGGAGACTCCACCTTTTTCGTTTATATATGGTTTATTTGTATTACGCATATGTTATCTCCATTAATACATTTTTAGCCATTTTACTATCGTCCTTGCGATTTTATATATAGGTCCTTCTAATTCTTTTTTCGCATTTTTCAATTGTTTGCGAATTTCAATATGTTGCGGACAATGCATTTCACATTTTCCGCATTCAATACAATTAGAAGCGGAAGAAGCATCTTTTCTTAATGCCGTACACATGAAATACTCTAGAAATCCTTTTAATCTTCCATCACTGGCACTTCGATTATAGGCCGCGAAGGTTCCTGGAATATCCACGCCTTTTGGACAAGGCATACAATATCTACATCCTGTACATCCAACTTTCATGGAAGTATTAATCGCTTCAATGACTCGTTTATATATCAATGCATCTTCTTCATTTAATTCATTCACAAAAGAATTGGAAGCTTGCATAGTGTTTTCGCGAACCATTTCTAAGGAGTTCATCCCTGACAATACACAAGTTACACCTTCCTGATTCCATAACCATTTAAAAGCCCATATAGCAGGAGAATATTCTTTCTTACTTTCTTCAAATGCAAGCAGAGCTTCCTTAGGAAGATTATTTGCCAGTCTTCCTCCTCGAAGAGGTTCCATGATAATGACTGGAATCCCTTTCGAATGCGCATATTCCAATCCTTTTCTTCCAGCTTGGGAATGTTCATCTAAATAATTGTATTGAATTTGACAAAAATCCCAATCATACACATCCAATAATTGACAAAACATATCGCTATTTCCATGATACGAGAATCCGATTTGTCGAATAGCTCCTGATTTTTTCTTTTCTTCTAGCCATTCTAAAATCCCCAAGTCGATTAATCTTTGCCATGTTTTTGTATCAGTTAACATATGCATCAAATAATAATCTACATAATCTGTGCGTAATCTTTTTAATTCTTCTTGAAAGAATTTTTCTAAATTTTGATAGTTTTTCACTAAATAATGAGGAAGCTTGGTTGCAATATTCACTTTTTCACGAATTTGATTTCGTTCCAATATTTCCCCTAATGCAGCTTCGCTTCCCGGATAAATATATGCGGTATCGTAGTAATTCACACCTTTTGAATAAGCTTCCATTATTTCTTTTTCAGCCTTATCCAAATCTATTTTTCCGGATGTCGTAGTAAATCGCATACATCCATATCCTAAAATTGATAGTTTATTTCCGTATTTATCGTTTCTATATTGCATATTTCGTCTCCTTAAAATCTAAAATCCCAGATTTCTCTGAGATTTATCGATTGCTTTCTTGTATCCAAGCCTTTGTTTTTTCAACTTTTGCCGGAAATGTTTTAAAATCTTTTAATTTCCAGGTCCAATTGTTCTTATTTACAATTCCTGGTTGGTTGATTCGAGCTTCTTTTTTTAATCCACAAATATCCCATATCGGTAAAATAACCAATCGAGCATTTGAATCTAGTGCATATCGACACAACAAAGAAGAAAAATCTCGTTCGTTATATAATTTCTTAAAAAAACGTCGTAATGTAGTTTTTTTATTATTATCTAACTCAGAATACACTTGATTTGCGGTCTGGTTATCGTGTGTACCTGTATACAAAACATTGCTTTCTGGTATTTCTGTTTTCAATGTTTTGGTTTCCAAATGGAACAATAACACAATCATGCCAGGAATTCCAAATTGTTCTTCCAATTCCTTGACTTCCTTTCGAATCATTCCTAAATCATCCGCTACTAATTTTACACCTGGATTGGTTTCTATGATCTTTTGAAGTAATTCTTTTCCTGGGGCTATTGTCCAAATTCCATCTTTAGCCGTAAAGCTTGTAACTGGAATTTTCCAATATGTATCCATGGCACGGAAATGATCAATTCGTATTACATCAAAGTATCGTCGAATCCACTGTATTCTTTTGCACCAAAATGTAAAACCATCTTGTCTTTGGGCTTTAAAATTATAAATCGGCATCCCCCATCTTTGGCCTTCACTATTAAAATAATCTGGAGGACATCCAGCAACAAATTTGGCATTTCCATCTTCATCTAGTAAAAAATCTTGTCTGTGTGTCCAAACATCCGCACTATCATGATTTACATAAAATGGAACATCTCCCATAATTTCTAAACCGACCGAATGGGCATATAATACTATATCATCCAATTGTTTATAGAAGATAAATTGAAGGAATTGAAAATAAAATAGTTCGTCTTCGTATTCACTTAAGTCCAAGGCTTCCTTATCCTTTGTATATTCTCGATATTCCTCATCCCACTCATTCCAAGGAAGCCCATTATGAAGCGTTCTGAATAAATAGAATAGGGACCAATCTTCTAACCAAAATGCATTGCTCTTAAATATTTCAAAATCTTCAGAAAAGGACTTAAACTCTTTTTTGAACACTTTAAAAGCTCGTACGAAATACTCTTCTTTGAATTGTCGTACTTCTTGATAGTTCACATAATTCGAAAATTTATTGCAGTTCTTAATACTACTCTGTTTCAACAATCCCATTTCAGCCAATTTATCTAGATTTATATAAATCGGATCTCCAGCAAAACTAGATAAAGTTTGATAAGGCGAGTTTGTGTCTCCTGTAAACTGAATTGGGAGTATTTGCCAAATGCTGTATCCATTTTCACGGATGATATCAATCATTCTTTCTGTTTTTTTTCCAAAATCCCCAATCCCTTGATTTCCGGGTACTGAAAAAACCGGACAGAGTAATCCTGCTTTTTTAGTATTTATTGCCATAAAATGTAAACCCTTTCATTTATTGAAATTATAACAGAAAGATTGTATAAGAAAAAAGAGAAAGAATAGATTTTCTTCCTCTATATTTCATATTGTTTTAACTCACAATTTTTTATGCCAAAACACGCATACTCTTCATTCGTCATATCTCGAAAATAAGATTCAATGACACGACTTATTCCATTGTGAGCTACTAACAAATATACTTTTTCATCTTTTTTAATTTGATCTAATAGATTGTAGATTCTTTGGGCTAAACGGAACATGCTCTCTCCACTTTCATAGCTATTAATGAATTGTTTTTTTGCTTCCACAAAATCCGAAGCATTTCTTGGACTCGTTCCTTCAAATTTCCCAAAACATTGTTCTATTAAAAGAGGCTCTTCATAAGCCGGAACATTAATCTCCTTTGATATGATCAAAGCTGTTTCTTTTGCACGAATTAATGGAGAATACAATATTCCATCTAAATGAATTTCTTGTTCCTTAATTTTTTGAGCTAACATCTTAGCTTGTTCTTTTCCCAAATCAGTCAATTCTACATCGGTTTTACCACAGATTTTATTTTTTACATTCCACGTTGTTTGTCCATGGCGAGTGAAATATAATTTTTTCATCTACTTTGTTGCTAGGAAGGCTTCCACTTCTTCTTTAGTTGGCATTACTCGTAATGCTCCTTTTTTCTTAGATACTAAGGAAGCTGCCGCATTCGCAAAGACTAACATATTCGATAGGATTTCTTCGTTCAAATCGTCTAATCCATATTCTAAGACTGTATTGATTAAGTTACCACAGAAAGTATCTCCACATCCTGTTGTTTCTACTGGTCCTTCTTGTAAGAATGCCGGTTTTTCTACCATGATATCTTTATAATAAGCTCTTGATCCATCTGGTCCTAAAGATAATGTAATTAGCTTAATATTAGGATATGTTTCTTGTAACACTTTAATTCCTTGGTCAAAGTCTTCTTTTCCAGTAAACCATTGGATTTCATTATCCGAGATTTTTAGGACATCACATTGTTGTAATCCCCAATCCACTTGTTTATGTGCAGAATCAAGGCTATCCCATAATGGTTCTCGTAAGTTTGGATCGAAAGTGATTGTTAATCCATTTTCTTTGGCGATACGAATTGCTTTGTGTGTTGCAGAAACAGCTGGTTCATCTGTTAGTGATAAAGTTCCAAAATGGAAAATCTTTGATGCTTTGATCAATTCTTCATCAATTTCATCCGCTGTGATATTTACATCCGCTCCAGGTTTTCGATAGAACGCAAAATCACGATCTCCTGTTTCTGTTTTTAATACTATAGCTAAGGTTGTGTGAACTTCATCGTCAAATTTTAATCCTTCATCACTGATTCCTTGTTCAACAATCGCATTACGAAGTTGTTTTCCAAATCCATCATTTCCAACTTTTCCAATAAAAGCTACTTTACGACCAAGCTTTGTCAACATGGCTAATACGTTACAAGGAGCTCCTCCTGGGTTGGCTTCTAGTACAGGGTTCCCTTGTTCTGAAATCCCATTATCTGTGAAGTCAATTAATAATTCGCCTAATGCGACTACATCATATTTTTTCATATACTTCTCCTTTAAATCTAAGCGTTTTATATTCATAGTTTATCACTATCTTCTTAAAATTCATATTGATGAATGTCACTTCAGATAAAAAAAAGAGGCCGAAGCCTCTATGATAAATAAGATTATGCACAAGTATCTAAAATGTCTTTCATACGTTTTGCAAGACCACATACTTTTTCATATGGTAATGAGCAAACCGCAACACGGATACCTTTGTTTACTTTTACAGTAAAGATATTTTCAGCCATTAATTTTTCGTGGAATACATCACGAGTATCGTTATCCATAGATAATGTTACGAAGAAACCTTCTTTATATGGATAGTGTTTTAATCCAACTTGAGCTGCTTCTTCTACAAATTTTGAAGAACGTTTTTGAAGTAAGTTTACATAATACATACGTTCTTTATCGTATTCTTCTTTACGATTTTGTAGTACGTCTACAAACATAGCCATGGCACCATTGTTGATATTTGACCAAGTTGCACGTGCTGCTTTTTCGAATACAATTTTAATTTGATTTACGGCTTCAGCAGTTGGTGACATAATGATTGCTGCCCCACAACGTAATCCGTAGCTAGTCATTGATTTTGAAATACTGAAGCAAACAACAACAGCTGCATTGTCGCTTAAGTTATCAAAGTTTTTCATATATTCACGAGCTTTTTCTTGTCCGTATGCGAAATCCATATAAGCGATATCATTTACAATTACAACGCTGTGAGTTTTAGCTGTTTCATTTACTAATGCAACAACTTCTGCCCATTCTTCATTGCTTAATGAATATCCTGTTGGGTTATGACAAGGGTCATTGATAATGAACACAATACGATCTTGTGTTTTCTTAACTGTTTCAAATGATTCTTTTAAACTAGCGATATTGAATTTATCTCCATCAAATAAGCTATATTTTACAACATTTAAGTTATCCATTTGTGCCATTAAGTTATAAGATCCCCATGCCACTTCAGGAAGAATAACAGTTTGTCCTGCATCAAGACATTCGTTTAAACAAGTACCAACAGCTCCTGTTCCTCCAGGTGTTGCGATAACTTCATAAGGTAATTTTGTGTTTCCTTGTACAACCCATTCGTGAACTAATGAACGGAAATCAGCATTTCCTGTGAAACTAGCTGCATATTTAGCTAATACACGGTTGTCTTGGCTTTTTAATGATTCGAATACACAATCTAATGCAACTAATTTCCCATCTTCTCCATATAATGATCCGATTGTTGCATCTACAACTGCATCCGCTCCAAATTTAGCTTTTGCTTCTGCTGCTTTCGCAACAATTGCAAATACTGTATCCACGATTGGTGTTCTATTTACGCTATCTTTTACAAAACTCATATTTATTCATCCTTTCTTTTGAGTGGGTAAGTACCCAACAATTTAATACTTTCACACGCTTGTTCTAGCTCTTTCAAACAAGTTTGATCAATTACTCCTTCTACTTCGATAAAGAAGAAGTATTCAAATGGTTTTCCTTTTATTGGTCGTGATTGAATACTTGCCATATTTAATCCTTGGGCAGAAATCGCATTAATCATCTTTTCCAAAGATCCGACATTGTGTTTAATTGTCACGATTATACTTGAATGGTTACCTTCTTTTGGTTCATCCAATCCAATGACTAAAAATCTTGTCGTATTCGTTGTATTCGCTTCAATTTGATCAGCTAATATGTCCAAACCATATAATTGCGCGGCTTCTTTTGCACCAATAGCAGCTTTTCTCTTATCCATTTGACTAGCGATATATTGAGCCGCCATTGCCGTATTTGGATAAGATACCGTTTGTACTTTCAAACTATTTAAGAAGTCTTTTGCCTGAGATAAAGCTTGATCTTTCGAATATACCCATTCGACATCTTTTAAAGAAGCTCCAGGTACTCCTAATAAGCATTGTTCGATACTCTGATCGACAACCTTTTGAATATAAACTGGATATTTCAACAAAGCATCTAATACCTCACCTACTAAACCAGAATTCGTATTTTCAAAAGGGATGACACCGAACTGTGCTTTTTTTGAAACAACTGCTTCAAAAACTTCATCAAAAGAAGAAAAATTTATCTTCGGATTGGCTGGAAATTCATTTGAACTCACAATATGTGCAAAAGCACCTTCAATACCTGCATAAGCCACTACATCCGTTGATAAGATAGACGCTTGGTAATCTCTTGAATTACGCATAATATATTTCATCAATTTTTTGTAGTATGGTTTATACTTTTCATTTTGAATATAATGTTGATTTTTTTCCAAAATTGCTTCTTCTCTCGAACTATCTAAAACCGGTATCCCGTTTTCCTTTTTATATAAGACAACTTGCGTTACCGCATCCATACGTTGCTCATAAAGAGCAGCAATTTCTTTGTCAATTCGATCAATATTCTTTCTTGCTTCTTCTAATGCGTTCATATTCCACCTCGCGTTATTATCATACCATAAACTTTCAGAAATAATACATTTTCTGAAAACAAAATATACTTTTTCATCATTTTTCATTGTTGCACTATTAAAAACAGCTGTATAAGGAGTGAAAACATCTATATAATTATGAAATATTTTTTCATTCATGATAGAATGTTTCAAAAGGAGTTTTTTGAATATGAAACTACAGGTAAATTTAGGAGCAAATTCCTATCCTATTACGATAGAATATAACGCTCTTGCGAATATAAAAGAAACAATCAATGTAAATCGAAAAGTTGCGATCATTACGGATACAGGCGTGCCAGAAAAATGGGTAAACATGGTCGCTGCACAATGTCCTAATCATTTTGTCTTAACCTTTGAACAAGGTGAACAGTCTAAATGTTTTGATACTTATAAATATTTGTTAGAACAATGTATCGAACATAATATGTCTAGAAAAGATTGTGTCATCGCCATTGGAGGTGGTGTAGTCGGTGATATTTCTGGTTTTGTGGCAGCCACATATATGCGAGGAATCGATTTCTACAACATTCCAACAACCATTCTTTCCCAAGTGGATTCTTCAGTTGGTGGTAAAGTTGCCATCGATATGGGATCGTATAAAAATATCGTAGGTGCATTTTGGCAACCAAAAGCTGTCATTATTGACCCTCAAGTTTTATCGACTTTATCTATTCGTCAACAACACAATGGTTTATTCGAAGCATTAAAAATGGGAATGATTTTAGATGCTGAATTGTTTGAATTGTTTGAAAAAGATGACTTGAATTTAGAAACGATTTTCCAAAAATCAATTTCTTTAAAAAAGATGGTAGTCGAACAAGATGAAAAAGAATCTTCTTTACGAAAAATATTAAATTTCGGTCATACCATTGGTCATGCCATTGAAAGTGATTGTGGGTTAAATACATTCTTACATGGAGAATGTGTATCTATGGGAATGCTTTTCTTTATAGAAGATAAAGCATTAAAAGAACGCGTGTTAAAAATATATGAAAAATTAGAAGCACCACAAGTCCCTGATTATTCGGTAGATACTATTTTGGATATTATCTCTCATGACAAAAAAACAACAGGTGCCACTACAACTGTTGTAAAAGTACCTACATTAGGAAAATATATTTTAGAAGAATACAGCAACGAACAACTTCGAGATGTATTAGAAAGAGGTCCTTATGAAAAATAATTTTGGAACCAATATCTCCATGACTCTTTTTGGTGAAAGTCATGGACCAGCCATTGGAATTGTTTTAGATGGTCTTCCTGCTGGATTTAAGATTGATGAAACACGTATCGCTTCGGACATGGAGAAAAGAAAAGCCAAAGGGAAAATTTCTACTCAACGTCATGAGGCTGATGGTGTGCAAATCATTTCTGGTTACTTTAATGGATATACAACAGGTACCGCATTAACCATCTTAATTCAAAATCAAAATACCAAATCAAAAGACTATGCATCTATCCAATATCGTTTACGACCAGGACATGCAGACTATACTGCTTTTGAAAAATATAATGGATTCCAAGATTATCGTGGAGGGGGACATTTCTCAGGACGATTAACCGCTTGTATCGTAGCGGCCGGAAGTATTTGCCGTCAAATACTAGAACAACAAGGTATCTTCATTGGTTCTCATATTGAACAGTTATATACAGAAAAAGATGAATCTTTTGCAAAAGATTATGAATCTTTAGTAGAACAAATTCATGCCATGAATCAAAAAGAGTTTGCGACAATTAATGAAGAAGCCGGTATTAAAATGAATGCCATTGCAGAAGAAGCAGCTAGCCAAGGAGACAGTGTTGGAGGAATCTTAGAAAGTGCGATTGTGGGGGTTCCTACTGGAATTGGAGAACCATTTTTTGATTCTTGCGAAAGTATTCTTTCACACCTACTATTCAGCATTCCAGCTGTAAAAGGTGTTTCTTTTGGAGAAGGATTTGGATTTGCCAGCATGCTTGGTAGTCAAGCCAACGATTCGCTTTATTACGACAACGGAATGAAAACGAAGACAAATAACAATGCTGGAATCAATGGTGGTATCAGCAACGGGATGCCAATTGTGATCCACACTTGTATTAAACCAACGCCTTCTATTTTTAAGGAACAAGATTCTGTTGATTATAAAACAAAAGAAAATGTCAAACTACAAATCCAAGGAAGACACGATCCATGTATTATTCATAGAGCACGTGTCGTTGTGGATAGTGTATTAGCTTTTGGAATCTTAGACTTATGGATGTCCAAAAAAGCAAGTGAGGGATTAGTATGAAAGTAAAAGTATCACCATCAAAAGTCAGTGGAAATGTATCGATTCCATCTAGCAAATCCATGGCACACCGCGCTATTATCTGTGCTTCGCTTGCGAAGGGGAAATCAAAAGTATCTAACATTACATATTCTAAAGATATTGAGGCAACTATTTCTTGTATGGAGAGTCTAGGCGCAAAAATCCAAAAATTTGATACTTATTGTATTGTGGAAGGAACAGACTTACAAGTTAACAATGAAGTTACTTGTAACTGTAACGAATCCGGTTCAACATTGCGATTTTTAATTCCTGTTGCTTCTCTAACAAATAAGAAAGTAACCTTTTTAGGACAAGGTCGCTTACTATCTCGTCCTATGAACGTTTATCAAAATCTCTTTGATGAACAAAATATTGTATTTAAACAAACAAGTGAAAACATACAAATACAAGGTGCTTTGAAAGCCAAGGACTATACAATTCCAGGTGATATTTCCAGTCAATTCATTACTGGATTGTTGTTTACTTTACCTCTATTAAAAGAAGATTCCAATATCATTATTACAGAACCTTTTGAATCAAAATCATATGTTGACCTAACAATTCAAATGTTGAATAAATTTGGAATAGAGATAAAAGAAACAAGTAATCATTCTTATTTTATTCCTGGCAATCAAGAATATTTAGCACAAGATGTTATCGTGGAAGGTGACTATTCGCAAATGGCATTCTTTGGTGTGTTAGCCGCCTTACAAGAAAATTTAACTTGTTCCAATATGGATCCTTATTCTAAACAAGGTGACAAAGCCATTTTAGAACAATTAAAGAACGCGGGTGCACAAATCTCGATTGAATCGGATTCAATCGCAGTTTCACACAACCAACTCCAAGGACAAATTATCGATTTATCCAATTGTCCAGATTTAGGTCCTATTCTTTGTGTATTAGCTTCTTTCGCAAAAGGAACAACACATATCATTAATGCGGGGCGTTTACGTATTAAAGAGAGTGATCGTATTGAAGCGATGGAATCTGAATTAAAAAAATGGGGAGTTGATATCACTTCTACAGAAGATTCCATTACAATTGTTGGAAAAGAATCCTACAAACAAGATAAAACTGTTGCGCTATATGGACATAACGATCATCGTATTGTGATGGCAATGACAGTCTTTGGTTTGTGTTCACAAAGTGAATGCATTATCGATGATGCACAAGCTATTACGAAAAGTTACCCATCTTTTTTTGAGGATATTCAATCCATCGGCGGAAAGGTAGAGAAATTATGATAAAAAAAGAAACTCGCTTTTTAATTATCGGATTAGGTCTACTTGGGGGTAGTTATGCCTTAGGTCTAAAAAAAGAAGGTTATACGGTTTATGGTATAGCTAGACGACAAGAAACCATTGACTATGCTTTAGAACATGGGATTATTGACGAAGGACAAATTGAAGTGGATGAATTTGTTTCTAAAGCAGATGTTGTCATTTTCGGACTATATCCAACAGCTATGATTGAATGGGTAAAAAAATATAAACATTTATTTAAGAAAAATGCTTTGATTACAGATGTTAGTGGTGTAAAAACAAACATTGTGGATGTTGTCCAAGAAGAATTGAAAGACTATCCTGTTGAATTTCTTTCTTGTCACCCAATGGCAGGAAGAGAAACAAATGGAATTGAGTATGCGAACACAGAAATGTTTATGCGTGCTAATTTTATTATCACACCTACAGAAAAAAATACACCAGAAGCTATTGAATTTTGTCACGATTTAGCTTATACATTGCATTTTAATCACATTGCGATTCTTTCGTGTGAAGAACACGATCGAATGATTGGTTTCCTTTCTCAATTAACGCATGTCATTGCAGTTAGCTTAATGAATACGCATGATAATTCTCATTTAGTAGAATATACAGGAGATTCTTTTAGAGATCTAACACGCATCGCTCAAATTAATGAAAACATGTGGACTGAATTGTTTTTATTAAATAAAGAAATTCTTTTAGATGAAACCAATCAGTTTATTCGTTCAATTTCTCATTTCCGTGATGCTCTTCAAAATGAAGACCGTGATGAAATGAAACGTTTATTTATTCAATCGACAGAAAGACGAAAGTTGTTTAACAAAAACGACAGTAAAAATAAAAAATAAAATACCTGGGGTTCAATCGATCCCCAGGTTTCAATTTTAGTCCAATAAATTGTCAAATTCGTCGATTAACTGATCAAACTTTTGTAAAGCAGCTTGAATAGGTACAGGAGTAGACATATCTACACCAGCTATTTTTAGTAAATCAATCGGTGATTGGGAACATCCTCCTTTTAAGAATGTTAAGTAATTATCTATATCTTGATAATTTCCATTCATAATTTTTTGACTCAGAGCCATTGCCGCACTAAATCCTGTCGCATATTGATATACATAGAAATTCATATAGAAATGTGGAATTCTTGCCCATTCATAATCAATTTCTTCATCCACAATTACATCTTCACCATAATAGAATACATTTAATTCGTGATAAATCTGATTTAATGAAGCAGCTGTTAATCTTTCATTTCTTGCGACCTTTTCGTGAATAATTTTTTCAAATTCTGCAAACATACATTGGCGATATAAGGTTGTGCGATATTGTTCTAAGAAATAATTAATTAAATAAGCTCTTTCTTTTTTATCCACACTTTTATTCAGTAAATATTCCATTAATAAGGCTTCATTGCATGTACTTGCTACTTCGGCAACAAAAATTTTATAATCTTTATCCAATTCATTTTGATACATATTGGATAAGTAGGAGTGCATCGCATGTCCCATTTCGTGAGCTAAAGTAAATTCTGAGTCTAGATTCTCTTTGTAGTTTAATAAAACAAATGGATGAACACTAACGCCATATGAATATGCACCTGAACATTTTCCTTCGTTTTCATAAATATCAATCCAACGATTGTTTAATCCCTTTTCATAAACTGTAGCGTAATCGTTTCCATATACTTGAATAGACTCTAATACATTCATTTTCGCTTGGTCATAAGAAATTGATTCATTCACAGATTCAACCATAGGCACATATAAATCATACATATGAAGTTTTTCCTTATTAAGTACTTTTTTTCTTAATTTCATATATTTATGTAAAATATGTATATTCTTATGCACAGTTTCAATTAAATTGTCATATACGCTTGTTGGTACTTGATTAGCGTTTAAGCTAGCTTCTAAGCTAGAATTGTATTTTCTAGCAATAGCTTCAAATTTTAGTACTTGTGCTTGTCCATCTAGAATTGAAGCATATGTATTAACATGATTTTTATAGAAGGCATATAAGTTTTGAAAAGCGGATTTTCGTAAGATTTCATCTTGACTATGCATCAATTCAATATATGAACCATGCGTTAATTCATATGATTTTCCATCTTTATCTTTTGCCTCTTTAAATTGTGCATCCGCATTGTCTAACATACCAAAAATCGAATCTGGAATTTGGCCTACTTGTCCAGCTAATGATAATAGCTTTTCCTCAGCTTCTGATAAAGTATGTTCTTTTAAACGGCGACATTCTTCTAAAAAACGACGATATTTATTTAATCGGCGTTCTTTTTCAAAATACCCTTTTAATTCTTCTTCAGGAATCTGTAGAACTTGTACATCAAAGAAGGAGCATTTATTAGAAATGTCTACCCATTTTGCTTGTGCAAAACCTTTTAATTCTAGATTATGACCATTCCCTGTGTCTTGATCGCTCGCCAAATATGCGTATGCATATACCTTTTCCAGATCGTGAGATAACTCTTCCCATGTATCTAAATAAGATAAAAGATTTACTGGATTGTTTAATACATCTTTATACGATACACATTTATCGCATAATAAATCCAAGTGTTCTAAACAATTTTTCCATTCTTTTTCTGTTGTAAAAATATCTTCTAATTTCCATGTGTTTTCTACTAATTGTTCTTTTCTTTTCATAATCATCACCTTTTTTATTCTACAAGAAAAGAAGAGAAAAGTCTCTCTTCTATCGGTTAATCGATTCAGGTATTTCTGCTGGTTTATTTAGAATATACATGAATTCTTCACCAGTAATCGTTTCTTTTTCATATAAATACTTTGCAAGTTCATGTAATTTAGAAATATTATCTTTCAATATTTGATAAGCTTCGTCGTGTGCTTTACCTACCAATTTAACAACTTCTTCATCCACTTTAGCGGCTGTTTGCGCCGAACAAGCTAAACTTGTATCACTTCCTAAATATTGATTTTGTAAAGTTTCTAAGGCAACCATTCCAAAAGTATCGCTCATACCATAACGAGTAATCATTGCACGAGCAATTCTAGTTGCTTGTTCGATATCATTACTTGCTCCTGTCGTGATGGAATTAAAAATTAATTCTTCCGCACATCTTCCGCCCGTAAAAGTCATAATCTTTTGGTATGCTTCTTCTTTGGACAATAAATTTTGTTGACTTTCTTCAATCTGCATTGTATATCCTAATGCACCTTTAGTACGAGGGATAATTGTAATTTTGTGCACTGGAGCAGCATCGGAACATTTTGCAGCAACCAATGCATGGCCGATTTCATGATAAGCAACAATTAGTCTTTCTTTTGTGCTAATTACTGCCCCTTTCTTTTGTTCTCCAGCAATTACAATTTCAATGGCTTCTTCTAAATCTTTTTGAACAACCATTTTACGATTATCTCGAAGCGCTAATAATGCTCCTTCATTAATAATATTGGCAAGTTCGGCTCCACTAGATCCAGCCGCCGCTCTTGCGACAACGTTAAAGTTAATTTCTGGTGAGCATTTTACATTCTTTGCATGTAGTTTTAATATTTCTTCTCGTCCTCGTAAATCTGGCAATTCTACTGGAATACGACGGTCGAATCGACCAGGTCTAGTTAGTGCTGGATCTAAAGAATCCGGTCTATTTGTTGCTGCTAATAACACAACTCCTTTTGACCCGTCAAAACCATCCATTTCAGCCAATAACTGATTTAAAGTTTGTTCACGTTCATCATTTCCAGATAATCCACCATTGTCACGTTTTTTCCCTACTGTATCGATTTCATCAATAAATACGATACAAGGTGCTTTTTCTCTTGCTTGTTTAAATAAATCTCTAACCTTAGCAGCTCCTCGTCCAACAAACATTTCCACAAATTCAGAACCTGAAATAGAAAAGAATGGAACTCCTGCTTCTCCAGCAACCGCTTTTGCGAGCAATGTTTTACCAGTTCCAGGAGGTCCTACTAATAAGGCTCCTTTGGGCATTTTTGCACCAATTTCTTCGTATTTTTTTGGATTGTTTAAAAAGTCAACGATTTCAACTAGATTTTCTTTGGCTTCATCTTGACCGGCTACATCTTTAAAAGTAACACCTGTCTTTTCTCCAACGTATACTTTGGCATTAGATTTTCCTATATTTCCCAAACCAAATCCACCTTGGTTAAAGGACATTTGTTCATCTCCCATTTTCTTTTGTGCTCGCTTAAACATGAATGCACCTAATCCCCATAATAAAATAATTGGTAAGAAGAAAGAAAGGAGATAAGAAAAGATAGGATTCATTTGCTCAACAACGACTTGGTTAAATTTAGCTCCTGATTTTTCTAAACGAGAGACTAAATTTGGATCGTCCATCTCTCCTGTTTTATACATAAGATTTTCTTTATCCTTAAGAGTATAATAGATAACATCGTCTTTTATTTGTACTTCATCAACTTTCTTTTCATTTACTTCTGCAATAAAATCGGAATAATTAACAGATACAACACTCATATCTCTTAATAGAGGAAGAACAAAAAGGTTAAAAATCAACAAAACGATAAAGATAATACTATAGTACCGATATAACGGCTTCTTTTTTTCATTCATATACATTCTCCTAGCACTTTAGTATCTTAAGTGTTAAATCTATTATACACATAATTAGCACTATTTCAAGTTGTTTGCTAAATACACAAAATTTCACAAAAAAAGTAGAGATTTCTCTCTACTTTAATGATTCATATTCAGAAATTTTATTTCCAACAATAATTTTATTGTTCCCAATCACGATTGGTCGTTTTACTAACATACCATTTTGTGATAATAAGTCGATTAATTCTTCATCGCTACTTGTTTTTCTTTTCTCTTTAACATTTAATTCACGATAAAGCTTTCCGCTTGTGTTGAATAAATTTTTTAATTCAACACCTTGAGCTATCCACTCTTGGATTTCTTCTTTTGTTGGATTCTCTGTTTGAATATTTCTATATTGAACTTCCAATCCCATTTCTTGTATTGCTTTGTATGCTTTAATACAAGTTGTACATCTTGGATATCCGATGAAACAAATTGTATTCATATTATCCAAAACAGTGTGACAATGCTTCTCCTAAAGAAGATTGATTTTCTACAGCTGCAATTAAACTAGCTAATAATGGAGCCATTGTTAATACTACCATTTCTGGATAGTCTTTTTGGTGTTCTGTTTGATCGATAGTATCTGTACTAACAAATTCAGCTAATCCAGCCGATTTTAATCTTTCAATAGCTGGTCCTGAAAGAATACCGTGTGAACAAGTTGCATATACTTCTTTAGCACCTTTGTCTTTTAACATTTTAATACCTGCACAAAGAGTTCCAGCTGTATCTACCATATCATCGATAATGATACATTTCTTACCATCAACATCTCCTAAAATATTCATAGCTTCTGCTACGTTTGGTTTTGGACGACGTTTATCGATAATTGCTAGTGGAACATTTAAAGCAGCTGCTAAACGACGTGCACGAACAGTTCCTCCGTGGTCTGGTGAAACAACAACTACATCTTCCATGTTAAAGTCTTCTTTGCGTAAGAAGTGTTCAGCAATAACTTGGTTAGCTGCAATATCATCTGCAGGAATATCAAAGTATCCTTGAATTTGTGTAGCATGTAAATCAACAGTTACTACTCTTCCAGCTCCTGCTTTTTCTAATAAACTAGCTACTAATTTAGAAGTGATTGGTTGACGAGGTTTTGCTTTTCTATCTTGGCGTGCATATCCGTAGTAAGGGATAATTGTAGTAATAGAAGCAGCACTTGCTCTTTTACAAGCATCCATACCAATTAATAATTCCATTAAATTATCATTTACTGGATTGTTTGTACTTTGTACAAAATATACGTTTTTTCCACGAACTGATTCGTTTAATTCAACTAAGATTTCTCCATCTGCAAAGTGATTAACTGTGCATTTTCCTAATTCAATTCCTAATTCTTTACAAATTTTTTCTGCTAATCCACGACTTGATGATAAAGCGAATACAACTGTGTTTTCTAACATATTTTCCTCCCTGTATTTTTCTTTTATCTTATTTTTTCGTCATTTAATACGTAAGATAATGGCCCGACTGTAGAATTTGCTTCTACAGTAGAATTTACTACTTTACTGAAATCAACGATTGATCCTTCTTGGATTGTTGAATCTTTTATATAGGAACCGCCAAGAATCTCGACGTGATTTCCAATTACTGTGTTACCTAAAATTTCTGTATTCGGATGAATCACTACATCATGCCCAATTACAACATCTTTTCCGATAACTGTTCGTTTTGGGTCTACAATTTGTACACCATTTTTCATTAAGTTTAGATTGATACGATCTCTCATCCAACTATATGCTACATTTAACTCCACACAATCATTAATTCCCATGACTTCGTCACGATCTTCAATAATATACCCGTTCACCTTTTTTCCTTGGGAAGCAAGAATCTTAACCATATCCGTTAAGTAATATTCTTTTTGTGCGTTATTCGTTTCTAATTTATCTAAGTTATCAAATAAATCTCTATTCTTGAAACAATACATACCTGCATTTATTTCACAGATTTTCAATTGCTCTTCCGTGCAATCTTTTGCTTCGACAATTCCTGTTACATTCCCATCTTCATTTCGTACAATACGTCCATAATGTTTTCCATCTTCTAAAACAGAAGTTAATAATGTACAAGAAGCATCTTTATTCATTTCGAATAATTTTTCTAATGTTTCTTTTTGAATACAAGGCCCATCTCCATTAATGATGATTGTTTCTCCTTCTTCATCTTTTAACTGAGTTGCTTGCATAACAGCATGTCCTGTTCCTAGTTGTGGTTCTTGTAAAGCAAATTCTACATCTTTGAAATAAGCTTTAATTGTTTCAGCTTGATATCCAACAATAACTACAATTCTTTGAACATTTACAGCTTTTAAAGCATCAATGATATAAGCCAACATTGGACGGTCAATAATTGTATGCATAACCTTACTTTGGTCAGATTTCATTCTCGTCCCTTTTCCTGCGGCTAGTACGATCGCATTTCGCATAGTTTCACCAACTTTCCATACCAAGAGTATTTTAACAAAAACAAGCTTATTAAAAAAGAGTAACTAATAATAAATAATATGAGTTTTTCTTATTTCTGTACTTTCTACGCAAACAAAAAGAGTGTGTACCACACTCTTTGTTTATTCCTTGTCTAATGCATTATATTGATTTACTAAATCGTTATAAACATTTACACAATTATCATATTCTGCTTTTGAAGAGTTATAGGATTCTGTCGCCACATTATATGCATAATATGCATTGTTTAAATTAATTTCTAAAGAATTCAACTCTCCAACTTTTTGTTGCCAATACGCTTTTGCTTCATTTTTAGCACTTGCCCAAGCTTCATTCGTTTCATACTTTTCTTTGAATTCATCCGCTGGAAGAAGAGCGTCTTTTTCAATTTCATTTAATACGGCCAGAGCGGCTTCTGCTTCTGTGCTACCTGCATCTCTTAATTCTTGTGCTTCGTTATAATCTTCTTCTGCTTGCGTTAGAGCTTGTTGGGCATCATTCATTTTTTCTTGTGCCGCGTCTACAGCTGCTTTTGCTTCTTGAATTCGAGATTTTAATTGTGCTTTCTTTTCTGCTAATTCCGTATTGTTGTTTTTCTTATCTTCTGTTTTTTCAGATTTTGCTTCCGCTAATAATTCGTCAAATGTTTTTCCCGTTTTTTGTCTTAGAATTGTGTTAATTTCTTCTTTTTGTTCCTCAGATAACTTATTGAACTTAGATTCCAAAGATTTAATTCTTGTTTTTTGTGATTCATCTAAAGTTTGGAAGGATTGTGCCCAAGAACGAATTTCGTTATAGTATTGAATTTTTTCTTGGTCCACTTCTTCTTCAACTTTTTCTGTATTCGCAAAAGATGAAATCATCTTTATTCCTCCAAGCAACAATACAAAAACCACAATACCACCGGCTATAATAAAGAGAATTTGCTTAACTCTTTTACTTAATACAGGTTGTCCATTAAATTCTTCAATAACTTGCCTTCTTAATATTTCATCCGGATCTTCATTTCCTTTAAAAAACTGATGGGATTGTGGATCATTGATGACAACCGTTTCTCCACCAGCTTTGTTGTTATTTGTTGTTGTCGTTGTTGTTCCTGGAAAAATTAGAGTTTTTCCTCCTGCATCCCCTATAGTATCGGGTTTCAATGGTGCAATAATAGTATTGCTGATACTTTCGGGTGCTTTTTTGTCTTCTTCCGGTTGGACAAAAGAAACATCTTCTTGTTTATTTTGTTTTCTTTTGTTCTTTTCTTTTGTAAAAGCATCCATTTTATTTGATAATGCAGTATAATCTTCATCTATATCAAAAGAATCTAACAATTCCATTAGTTCATCGCTATTTTTTTCTTTAGCCACGATAAAGTCCCCCCTTATCGTAATAAATTCTATCAAAACAAGTTATTTTTTTCTATATTTATTGATAGCTCACATCTTTTCACACGATTTTTGAAAGTTTTTCATATTATCTATCCAGTTTGGATGCGCAGCATAAGCTATGACAATATCCACATTAATAAGCTCCATGGCTCGTTCTATTGTAGCTCCGCTAGTAATTACATCATCAAATAATACTATCGGTTTTTTAGGTAAAGAATAGAAACTTTTCTTTTTTAATATATGATGTATTCCTTTTCTTTTTTCAAAAGAAAGACTGCTTTGTTTCCAATCCATCGTTTTATAAAAAGGAGAATATACTTCAATTTGTATGGCTTTAAACCATTCAACAAGTGGTTCAAATGCTCTAAATCTTCTCTTTTCCTCGGAAGAACATAATACAACAATCGCATACTTTCTACTGATTTTTTCTAATTCTTTTTTATATGCTGTCAAAAAAATACTAGATAAAGCAATATCCCTTTGTTCTTTATATCGAAAAAGAAGTCGTTCTATAAATTCATTATATTCGTGATAGATTATATATTTTTTACCTTCTTTTTCATAAACTTGTTTTTTCCCTCTAACCTTTTCTTCACACTCTTTGCATAATACTAATTCTTCAACAAATTCTTCGAATCTCAATTCTGTGTCGATTCGTTTGTTGCACAAAATACAGTATCGTTCATTTTCTTTAATTGCTTTATACAATTTTTTATAGCAAGACTGGATGATTGACATAAACAAACTCCTATTCCCGTTGGATCGTTAAAACTTCTTCCTACACGACCAAAAATCTGAATTAAACTAGCTGTTGTAAAAACTGGATGATCCGCATGAAATACTAAAACTTGTACACTAGGAATCGTAATTCCACGTTCTAATAGTGTAGTTGAGAAAAGAACACTCAACGTTTTTCTTCGAAACGCATCTAAAATATCATCTTTATTTTTTGTAGAAGAATGAATACCTGAACAGGAAAAAAAGACAGAGAATATTTGAGCCATCCAATTTGTATCTTGTTTCTTAGGAACAAATACTAACACTTGTTTCTTCTCTTTTTTCATTTGAAGACAAAACAAAAAAACATATAGTATTTGGAAAAATAAAGGAAGATGAATCACTTTTGGAATAATTAAAGGATGCTTATGCGGTCTTTCAAATAAACTCACCATTTCCATTTCCCCATTTTGAATTTTTAATAAGCTTTCTTCATCTGGTGTAGCTGACAGCAACAAAATTTCCCCTTTACATGCATTTTTGGCGATTTCTTTTAATAGTTCATTATTCGCATAAGGGAAAGCATCCACTTCATCTAATATTAGTAAATCAAAACTTTGAGGATATCGATATAACTGGTGTGTCGTACACACAATAATATCTCCATCCGTAATATCGGTATACCCCTGTGTAACCGCAACTACTTCTAAATCAACAAAGGCCTCTTGTAGACGTTCTCTTATTTCTAAAACAACTTGTCTTCGACTTATCGCAAAACAGACTTTTTTTCCCTGATGAAGATAATAAGCGATACTTCCCATACTCACCTCCGTTTTCCCTGCACCTGTTGCGGCATATAGAAAAACAGACTTTTTCTGTTTCAAGTAACTAATTATTTTTTTAGAACAATATTTTTGATGATCTGTTAGTGGATATTGAAGACGTATGTCTCCTTTCCAAACGGTTTTGGATAAAACATTCGGTTTACACACATCCCCGATATTTAATCTTCCAAATTCTATACATTTACGACAATACCAAATTCCCTGATCGTTATAAAAAAAGGATGGATTCTCATTTTTACATCTCAAACATTTCATACTTATATATACGAAAAAAAAGTGTCCGAAGACACTTTTTCTATCAACATTTATTATTTTAAACCATATTTCTTGTTGAACTTTTCGATACGTCCAGCAGCAGCAGCGAAACGTTGACGTCCTGTATAGAATGGGTGGCAGTTACTGCAAGTATCTACACGTAATTCGTTTCCTTTAATTGTGCTACCTGTTTCGAATTCAGCTCCACAAGATGTACAAATACATTTTACTTTGTGGTAATTTGGGTGAATTCCTTGTTTCATTTGTCTTTCCTCCTTCCGCCTTAAACCCTAACGGATCTAAAGTAAGGCTCTAAAATATTAACATGCACTTTCGTGAAATTCAAGAAAAAAAACAGAAAAAAGTGTATACTATTTTTATGAATAAATTACAGAAAATATATGGTCATCTAAAGACCATCAATAAACACAAAATAGAAGTTACTAAACTATGCTTTCGTTGTCATTTATATAAACAAGGCATTCTTCATGATCTAAGCAAATATTCCTATTGTGAACTAAAAACAGGGTTTACTTATTATCAAGGGTTCCGATCACCAATTGATGCTCAAAAAGAAGATATTGGATATTCTCTTTCTTGGCTTCATCACAAAGGGAGAAATAAACACCATTGGGAGTATTGGTTAGACAATAGTAGAAATGGCATTGTTGCCGTAGAAATGCCTGTTAATTATGTCATCGAAATGTTTTGTGATCGTGTTGCTGCAAGTAAAATTTACCAGAAAGAAAATTACACAGATTCTAGTGCTTTAGAATACTATGAAAGAGGACGCGACATTATTACGATCCATCCAAATACGGATAAGCTTATCCATCATTTATTAACTTATTTATCCGAAAATGGTTTGGATAATACTATCGAATATATTGTCAAAGAAATAAAAAAATAAAGAAGCCGGAACGAAAGTTATTGAATATTTAAAACTGGATGAGGATGAAACAGACCTTTTAAATTTTGAGGTTTATG
>JAUNDJ010000121.1 GCA_030526175.1 Bacillota bacterium | reverse complement strand
TATATAATTTCCTTAACTATCACCATTTTTTAATGCGGGATACCAAAGTCAGGTCTCAAAAAAATCAAGATTCAATTTGGCTAATTGTTGTATTTTCATATTCATTTATAGCCCCTTCATACTCGTGAATCACATTTTGTTCGACTTCAAGATCAAAATAGAATAGTATCTTTCCCTTTTGAATAAAGTTTGTATAACCCCAGTTTTTTAATTGATCCATTCGACTTATCACTTGTTCTTCAGCGTCAAATATCTCAATCCAACCACCAGGACCAAAAGAATCCATATCAGCTAACATATCATATCGACCATCTTGCCAATGCGCTTGGGATGAATAATCTCCATCTGGATTTTCTAATTTTGATTGAATTGGATTTAGGATAGGTAATCCTTTATAGGCTAAGTAAGTAAAAAAAGTTTCATAATCTAAAGATTCAAAGGAAAGATATTGTAACTCTTTTTGTTCTTCTTCCACTTGTTTTAAAAGTTCTTCCTTTTCTTTTGCTTTTTGTTCGTTTGTTTTTGCTCGTGACATCAGATTAAAGAAAGTACCACCTAACATACCGACCATCATTACGCCTATAATCAACAATATGACCAATTGTCTAATTTTTCTCATAAATTTCTCCTTTAAAAAAAAGGATTTTGCAATCCTTTTTTATTCGCTGATTTTATTTAGTTTTTCAAAATATGGACTTGTTTCGCTCACAAATCGTTTTGCTTCTTCAATAATAACGTTGGCATCTTCGGCATCGATTTCTTGATAAATCTTCGCAAAACGATAATAAGCTTCTTCTTTATTACTTGTTTCTCTTACAATATAGCGATAATCACGAACACCTTTTTCTAAGTTTCCTTTTAATAAGTATAAATCAGAAACGTCCATCATAATTTTTTCTTCGAATTCAACGTATAAATCGTTAAATTGAGCAAGGATTGAATAAACAAATCCCTCATAGTACTTTACATCATCCACTGTCCAGTTTGGTAATACAGAATATGCCAATTCAGTAAATGCAACAAATGATTTTTTTGCATCTTTTCCAATTTCTTTTTCTAAATCCGCTAGTGTATGAATATCTTTTCTTTGTGCATATACTAAAACACGTTTTAAAGCATTAAAGTCAATACGATATTGATCGTTATCCCCTGTTGCATCTACACCATTTTCGTAATTTTCAACTGTTTCTAATGCACCACTTAAATCATTGAAATCCGAAGCAGTAATATCCATTGTAGATACAACTCTTTCTAAAATGACTTCAATCAAGTCTGCATCATATCCATCCTCTTCAAAAGAGAATTTTTTTGCGATATCATATTTTTTAATAATTTCTTTTGAAATTTTTTTAATATCAGATTCTTCTAAAAGTGCTTGTGTGAATTCGTGGTATCCCATTGGAACACCCATAGCTCTTGCCATTTCAAAACAAGTGTCTAGCGCAAAATTATTGTATTGAGCTACTTTAACAGCTTTAGTGGCTTTTTTTACTTTTTTTACAGGTTTTTCTTCAACAACCTTTTCTACTTTTTTAGTAACTTTTTTTGTAGTTTTTCTCGCTTTTTTCACTACTTTTTTAGTTTCTTTTTCAGCTGATACTGCATTATCAGGAGTAGTTTCGACTTTTTTCTTTGCTGGCATATTTTGCCCTCCCATCAACAACTATTAATATTATAACAAAGAAAATACAAAAAACAAAAGATAATTCTTAACTCAAATTTGTTCTTTTTTAATCTCATCAAATTCACATAATTTTTTAAGACTAATTTAAGAAAAAAAGGGTATACTAAAAGCATAAAAAGGAGGATGACGGTATGACAAATCAAAGACCACCGGAATTAAATAAACAAAAAAAGAAAAAAAATAACAGAATCATACAAAATTGCATTGTTTGTGTGCTTGCAGGAGGATTTGCTTTTGGAGGAACATGCTTAGGCAATATGTTAACAGGAAATAAAACACAAGAAAACACAAACGCCCCATCTTATTCTTCAAGTTCTAAACAAACGGCAACTTCTTATACAGGACAAATCAACGATGTCAGTGATGTAGCCGCAAAATGTAAGCCAAGCATTGTAGAAATTCGTACAGAATCCGTTACTTCTGGAAATAGTATGTTTGGAAACTATGTTAGTCAAGGTGCTGGGTCTGGTGTAATTTGGACAGATAATGGATATATCGTAACAAATAATCACGTTATTGATGGAGCGAGCACTGTTTCTGTAACCACAGCTGATGGACAAGAATTCCCTGCAGAAATTGTTGGTGCTGATTCACAAACCGATTTAGCCGTTATTAAGATTGATGCGACAGAACTTCCTGTAGTAGATATTGGTGATAGCGACGCATTAGAAGTTGGAGATCCAGCTATCGCAATTGGTAACCCATTAGGAGAATTGGGTGGAACTGTAACATCTGGAATTATTTCTGCTCTTGATAGAGAGATTACTATCAACAATGAAACTATGACACTTCTTCAAACGGATGCCGCTATTAACCCTGGTAACTCAGGAGGAGGATTGTTTGATGGTTCTGGTAAACTAATTGGTGTTGTCAACGCGAAAACATCGAGTGAAGGAATCGAAGGATTAGGATTTGCGATTCCGATTTCAGGGGCAATTGATATCATTGACCAATTGATGACTAATGGGAAAGTCACAGGACGACCAGGATTAAATGTATCCTTGTATGATTATGTTGAATCGGGTTATGGTTTTTCAATGAACCAAGCTAGATACGAAAATGGAGTATATATTGTACAAATTGTCAACAATGGTGCGGCGGATAAAGCTGGTTTACAAAAAATGGATCGTATTATTTCTTTCGATGGAAATGAAATAACTTCTTCTTCCCAAGTAAAAGCTATATTACGTAAACATAAGATTGGTGATAAAGTAGAAATAGTTATCAATCGTAATGGTGAAGAAATTCGTACAACGGTAACACTACAAGAGTTGAATACAACTGTATATGAAGATGAATAGAAATAGCCAGGTGTTTCCACCTGGCTATTCATTTTATAATTCTTCAATATTTTTTATTGTATTAAACAACGTATAACAACGATCATCCCCGCACTCGTCACGGTGATAATGTCCATGAACCCATTTTTCATAAGATACAGTATCTTTAATTTCTTGTAAAAATAACTGGATATCGTATTGATTGTCGTTATATAAACTCATACACTTTTCTAAGCGTCTTGAAAAAGGATGTGTTAAGTAAATATCGTGGGTCACAATATAATCTACCTTATTGTGATATAATGCTAGATTATTTCTAGCTTCCTGAATTTCTTTAATTGTTGGAAGTTCTTCTTTCCACCAGTTTTTTCCTTCTTCTCGATACGCTACATCTAAAGAATATCCACCACCAAAAGTGAATACTTTTTTATCGTTCAAGGTAAACACTTGTCCTCTCATCAAATGGAAAACACTAGGACGTATTTCATGAACAAACCCGCCATTCCATTCTTTCACAGGATATGTTTTTAGTAAGTCAAAATTTTCGTGATTTCCATCTACAAATAATGTTGTCCAAGGTAGTGAATCTAACCATTTTAGCCAAAAGCTATCCGATTTTTCTCCATACCAAATACATCCGAAATCACCACAAATAATAACATAATCATCTTTTGTCAAATTTCTTCCTTCAATAAACTCATCTGGGTTAATTGTGTGTATATCTTCTTCTCGATGTACATCTCCGGTCACATAAATCATGCCAGTTTCTCCTTTAAGCAAAACAACAAGAGAAGTCTATCATAAAATCAAAAACAATACTATCCTAGAATCTCATGTAAACGTTTACTTGTATATTTTTTTTCATATTTGAAAACGGTATACTATTTCTTCATTAATAATGATATTTCTTTTTGTACTTTGTGAAAGCACATAGAGTTATAATTAACCCTAAAATTTCGGACACCAATTTTGAGAACCAGATGCCATCCACCCCAAAAAAGAGCGGTAAAATAAATACACACCCAATTTCAAAAATAAACAATCGGGTAAAGGATAATATTCCAGATACAATACCATCATTCAAGGCTGTAAAGAAACTAGAACCAAACACATTGATTCCATAAACAATGAAGGCAAACGAATAACACTTAAGAGCCCAACGTGTCAATTCATATAAAGAAGCATCATATCCAACAAAAACACGAGAGAAGAAATCCGCAAAAATCATATTAACCAATAAAATTCCAATTCCCGTTACAATCATACATACTAAACTTTTTCGATATAGATTTTTTAGTTCGGCAAAGTTTTGAGCTCCGAAGTTGTAACTAACCAATGAAGATACCCCGACTGTATAACCATAATAGAAAGCCGCGAAAATATATACGATATATTGGATAACACCATAGGCAGCAACCCCATCTTCGCCTATCAAATGGATTAATCGCCAATTATATAAGATAAATATCGTTGAATAAGCAAGATTTCCAACTAACTCAGATAAGCCATTGGTAGTTGATTTAATAAGTACAGATTTTTGAAAGCTTGTTTTTGTGAGTTGCAATAAAGAATCATTGGGAAACAAGAAATATAGAAATGGGAGCAAACCACCTACCATTTGTGCTAATACAGTCGCAATACAAGCCCCTAGCAAGCCCCATTTTAATACAGCTACTAGAAGAGCATCTAAAATCATATTTGTTACTCCTGCTCCTAAAGTTACCCATAAACCTAGATTGCTTTTTTCTGCAGCAATAAAAAATGCCTGAAAAATATATTGGGACATACGAAATGGTAAAGCGAAAAGTAATATGCGTCCATAGACCATACAATACCCAATCATCTCTTCACTTGCCCCTAAAAGATAAGAAAGATCTTTTAAGAACAAGAATCCCGGTATCATCATGAAAATTGAAAAAATTAAGACTGTATATATGACTTGAGAAAATGTTCGATTGGCTTGATCTCTATTCCCTTCTCCTAGTTCTTTACCAACTATAGCAACTCCACCCGCTTCCATCATAAATGCGATCGCATCTATGAGCGCAAAAGCGGGATAGACTAAATTTATAGCACTGAATGCCGTTTTTCCAGCGAAATTGGAAACAAAAAATCCATCTACCACAACATAGATAGAAGTAAAAATCATCATTACGATAGAAGGAAAAGTAAATCGTATAAGCTTTTCCCAAGTAAAATGTTCATGCAGTTGTATTCTCATGAAACGATTTTATCATAAAAAAGAGAATTGCCATAACAACAATTCTCTATAAAAGGATTAATCTAAATCTTCACCGTTTGATTTACAAACTTTTTGATACCAATAGAACGAATCTTTTCTTGCACGGTGTAAGTCACCATTTCCATCATCATCCATATCTACATAGATGAATCCGTAACGTTTACGCATTTCTCCAGTTCCTGCAGAAACTACGTCAATACATCCCCAAGGCATATATCCCATTAAATCTACACCATCTTCATCAACTGCCGCTTTCATAGCTTTGATGTGTTCTCTTAAATAATCGATACGATATGGGTCGTGAATAGAACCGTCTTCTTCAACAACGTCGATAGCTCCAAGTCCGTTTTCAACAATCCATAAAGGAAGATGATAACGAGTCCATAATTCATTTAAGATTAATCGTAATCCCATTGGGTCAATTTGCCATCCCCAGTCGTTAGCTTTTAAATAAGGGTTTTTAACAGCTGATTCTAAGTTAGAAGATGTTTTTTCAGCATCTTTTCGTACTGTAGAAACTGAAGTTGAGTAGTATGAGAATCCAATATAGTCAACTGTACCTTTGGCTAAGATTTCTTCATCGCCTTCTTCTTTTTGAATAGTGATTCCTTTATTTTGTAATTCAATTAACTTCCATTCTGGATAGTATCCTTTACATTGTACATCTACATAGAATTCACGAGCACGTTTATCTAAAATACGTTGCCATGCTGCTTCTGGATTGCAGTCTTCTGCATAGTATTCGTTTTCGTTGATCATCATACCAATCATAAAATCAGGATTGATTTCGTGTCCACGAATTACTGTTTTTGCAGCTGCTACCAATAAGTTCCAAACACCTTGTTCTACTTTGTCTGGACGAGACATAGCTTCTGTAATACCTAAGTTTGTATAGTCACGGCAGAAGTTGATTTCGTTAAATGTTTTCCAATATTTAACTTTATTTTTATAACGTTGGAAAATAGTTTCTACATAATTCATATAGAAATCCATTACTTTACGGTTTGCCCATCCACCATATTTAACAGCTAAATTTAATGGTAAATCGAAGTGAATGATAGTGATTTGTGGTTCGATTCCATATTTTAACATTTCGTCAAATACATCATCATAGAATTGTAATCCTTCTTCGTTTGGTTGTTCATCGTCTCCGTTAGGGAAGATTCGAGTCCAGTTAATTGACATACGGAATGAAGTGAATCCCATTTCTGCAAATAATGCGATATCTTCTTTATAGTGGTGATAGAAGTCAGTCGCAACATGTGAAGGATAGTAAGTATTTTCATCAATGTATGGCACTGCTCCTTCTGGTACTTCTGTTGTACGACGATCAATAACTGTTGTAGTTCCATCTTTTAATTTTAAAAACATTCTACGTGGAACACCGTTACGTCCATCTCCCCCTGTAATTACATCTTGGATGGCTAAACCTTTACCTCCAGAGATATAACCACCTTCATATTGGTTTGCAGCCGTAGCTCCACCCCAAAAAAAGCCTTTTTTAAATCCCATAGTATTTCCTCCTAAAAATCTAATCTTATTATAAAATACGGAATATTTCATTGGCTAGATTTTTAGAAATATTATGAATATCGTTTACAAAAAATTCCTAGTAATTGAAAAAAATAGTAACAATTTGTTGCTATTCGTTTAAAAATGTATAAATGATATTGGAAATCCTGCGAATCTTAATTTTCGCTTTTGAAGTCGATGTCAAAGACGTGGACATAACACATAGAGCATAACCTCCACTTGGAGCATACATGATTGCATAATCTTTTTCCGTAGAACCAAGTTCTCCTGTTTTGTTAGCGACCTATACATTCGTATCCGGAATACCCGATGGGATTTTATGAGCGAATATTTGTTGTAACAATAGGTCAATCATATTCGAGCACACTTGCTCAAATAATCATCCACTCTGTGATTTCTCTTCTGTAAGAGTATGCTCTGT
>JAUNDJ010000006.1 GCA_030526175.1 Bacillota bacterium | reverse complement strand
TTCGTAGATCAGCGTCTTTTTTATTTATAGAGCTACTTACTCGTTACAGCCCCTTCCTCTTCATGATTTCCCAATCGATCTTTAATTTTCTTAGCCCATTTTAAATCCTGGCGTTTTCTTACTTGATTAATATTTACATTTTTGTTTTGAAGTTGTATTGTTGTAAAGTTTACCAATAGAGAATAAATAAATGCGAAAACTGGAACTCCAAAAAACATTCCTAATACACCATATAATGTTCCACCAATGCTGACTGAAAATAGAATCCAAAATCCAGAAATACCTAATCGGTCTCCTAAAATTATTGGTTTAACTAAGTTTCCATCTATTTGTTGGATAATTAAAATTAATATCGCAAATAATAGCGCGCTTACAGGTTGAATCAGCAATAAGATTATAACAACTGGAATTGCTCCCAAAAATGGTCCGAACATCGGAATGACATTTGTGATTCCAACAATAAATCCAATCATTGGTGCATATGGAATTCTAAATATCAAACAAGCTACATAAGTTAATAGTCCAATTATGGAGGAATCAATAACACTACCTACGATAAATTGTTCAAAAATAATCTTAGCATCGTGTAATACGTTCTCAAAACGACTTGCTAAGTCTTCTGAGAAAAGAGCATAGTTTAAACTTTTAAAAGTGTTTAATAAATTCTTTTTATCAATCAACATATATATAGCTGCAACTAAGGCAAGAAGGATGTTGATTGCTGACTTCATAAAAGAATAAGAATAATCTAATAATTTAGGAAGTGAGTTTCGTATAAAGCTAGAAATAGTATTCAAAACATTGCTTGTAGAAAGCACTTTCTCAAGTTCTGGCCAATAGATATCCATTCTATTTAGTGTCGAATTTAAAAAACGAATTAGTGAATTTTGATAAATCGCAATATTATCAATAAATGTTCGAATAGAATCCACAAGGGAAGGGATCACAGTTCCAAAAGTTATAAAGATCAACCCTATTAATAGTGTGAAAGCTAAAAGAACAGATAATATTTTCTTTCTTGGGAATTTCTTAAAAATTGTTTTTTCGAATAGCTCGACAGGGCCATTCAGTACGAACGCAATGAACAATCCAATAATGAAAGGATAGGAAGCACCAATAAATTTTTTCAGGACACTTATGGCAATATCCAAATTAAAAAGAAGCATTGCGACGATAATAGCAATCACCAGACTGGAAGAATAGACTATTATCTTCTTTTTCATTTCTTCATCAATAAATTTCATAACCTACCTCAAATACCACTCTAGCATAAATCACTATAAGATACTATAATTATTCTATGAAAAATTTATTTGAAGGAGCAATTAGCTGTAAGGCTATTTTAGAAGCTAAAAATAGAAAGTGCCACGTATTATACGTGGATCGTAATAAAAGAACAAAAGATTTTTCCTACATTATTCATCTTGCGAAAAAGGAGAATTGTGAAGTTAAGTTTTTAGAACGAAGTGAAATAGATGAAATGGCAACAGGAAAAAGTCATGGAGGTATGTTGTTGGAATGTTCGGATAGAACGTTTAATACATTAAATCAACCTATTCAAGGGTATATAGCTTACTTAGATGGACTAGAAGATCCATACAATTTAGGAAGTATTTGTCGTACTTTATACGCAAGTGGTGCCAGTGCTCTAATTCTTCCAAAACGAAGTTGGAAAGAAGCGGAACCGGTCATTTTAAGAGCTAGTGCAGGTGCGTATGAGAAATTAGATATTTATTTTATTGAAAAAGAAGAAGATTTAATATACTATTTAACATCTCATAACATCCCTTTATATTGTGCGCATCGAAAAGATGCAAAAGGGATTTATGATATGAAATATCCAGATACATTTTGCTTGGCTATAGGAGGGGCTTTACGAGGTCTTTCGAGTGTGATTACGAAAAATAGCACGCAAAATGTTGTTATTGAATATGGTAGAGAATATCGTAATGCATTGGATAGTGCTAGTGCAGTCGCTGTGTTCTCTTTTGAAATATTAAGACAAAAGAAGGAGAGTCAAGGATGAAATATGTAGAGGTTTATATTGAACATAACACATTATCATTAAATAAAACCTTTACATATGCGTGTCAACAAGAAGTAGAAGTTGGATGTCGGGTTCGAGTGCCTTTTGGAAACCAGGAATTAGTCGGTTTTGTAGAAAAAGTAACAGACACTACTACTTTAGAGAATATTAAATTTGTAGCAGAAGTGATAGATTCAGAGCCTTTATTGAATGAAGAATTGTTACAACTAGCCGATTACATGAGTAATCATTATGTGGCAAGTAAAATCAGTTGTTTCAAAATATTACTTCCTCCTGCTCTCAGACCACAAAGTAATCATGAAAAAATAATTTATGAAGAATTTGTTGAAAAGAAGGATTTCGTAATCCCTTTAACCAAACGTCAACAAGAAATTATGGATACATTAAGTTTTCCGATGCCTGCCACACAATTTCGAAAAGTCGCAAAAAGTGTGGCAAAAACTTTGATTGAAAAAGGTGTTGTTCAAATTGTTTTAAAAGAGAAGCACCGAAATCTAGTGGAATGGGCAAAAGATAAAGAAGTAGAATTAAAGCCTGAACAAAAGATGGCTATTGAAAAGATTCAAAATGGAGCGGAAAACGTTTATTTGTTACATGGAGTAACAGGTTCGGGAAAAACAGAAGTGTTTCTACAATTGGCACTAAATGTTTTAAGAGAAGGAAAGCAAGTATTATTCCTAGTTCCTGAAATTGGTCTAACTCCTATGATGATTCAACGTGTATCGGCTCGTTTTGGGCAAGATATTGCCATTTTTCATTCACGTCTATCGGCTCAAGAAAAATACGATCAATACCAATTGGTTAAGTCGAATCAGGTCAACATAGTCGTAGGGACTCGTTCCGCTGTGTTCATGCCTTTTCAAAATCTAGGATTGATTTTGATGGACGAGGAACATGATAATAGTTACAAGCAAGATCAGATGCCAAGATATCATACTCGTGATATTGCTTTGAAAAGAGCAGAATACCATCGTTGTAAATGCGTTCTAGCTTCTGCGACACCGAGCTTAGAAAGTTATGCTCGTGCTTATAAAAATGTATATAAACTTGTAACATTGACAAAACGTATTAATGATTCAATGCCAGATATCCATGTGATTGATATGCGAAAAGAAAAAGCTCGCTTTGGCATTAGTCAAACTTTAGAACAAGCTATGCGAAATCGTTTTGCGAAAAACGAACAAGTAATACTCTTATTGAATCGTCGAGGCTATATTCCGATTGTTCGATGTCAAGATTGTCAGGAAGTGTTATTGTGTCCAGATTGTGGTATAGCTTTGTCTTATCACAAAAAAGAGAACGCTTGTATCTGTCATATTTGTGGAAATAGTTATCCTTTTACAAACACCTGTCCGAAGTGCAAGGGACATTCATTTTTTCAAACTGGAATGGGAACAGAAAAATTAGAAGAGCTTATGAAAATGATTTTTCCAGAACAAAAAATTGTTCGAATGGATCAGGATAGTACGAGAAGAAAAAATGCACATAAAACTTTATTAGAAGAATTTGAAAAAGATGGAGATATTTTATTAGGGACACAGATGATCACAAAAGGTTTGGATTTTGAAAAAGTGACTTGTGTTGGTATCATTAATGCCGATGCGGCATTAATTCGCCAAGATTATCGTTCTAGCGAAAGTGCTTATCAAATTTTAGAACAAGCTAGTGGTCGTAGCGGACGAGGAAATCAAAAGGGAGAAGTTTTTATTCAAACTTTCCAACCAGAACATTTTGTGATCCAAAGTGTAATGGAACATAACTATATTTCGTTTTTTAACCAAGAAATGAAATACCGTCATTTAGGTTGGTATCCTCCCTATTCTTTTTTGTGTTCCATCATTTTTTCTTCCCAAAAAATAGAAGATTCGTTACGTATTGCACAAGACGCTAAACAATTTTTTAAAGATTGTAAGGTATTAGGGCCTATTGAAATTAGTATGCGAAACAAACAAAGAAGAGTTCGCTTGTTGCTGAAAGCGAATTCGATAGAAATTTTGGAACATAGTGTACAAGCGTGGGTGGATATATATAGTAAAAAGCACAGAAATGTAAAAATGGATATAAATATGCATCCGATGTATGTGGAGGAATAAGATGAGAAAATGGGTATGGAATGGCTTATGTGAAGTCATTATGAATAAACAATATTCAAATTTATATATAAAAAAGAATCTATATTTGGTTGAGAAAAAAGATCAGGCACTGGCTACTCATATATTTTATGGAACTTTACAGAATTATCAGTATTGTGAATATATTTGGTCACAGTTTGTGAAAAAGAAACCAAATAAACGTATTCAGATATTGTTGAGCATGAGTGTCTATCAAATAAAATTTTTGGATAAAGTGCCTAGCTATGCCATCATAGACGAAGCCGTTTCATTGTTGAAAAAAATAAATCCAAAAGCTTCAGGTTTCGTGAATGCGATATTAAGAAAAGTTGTTGAAAAAGAAATCGTTCTTCCAGAAGAAGAGGTTGAAGCTACTTCGATTCAGTATTCTTGTCCAAAATGGTTGATTCAAATGTGGAAGGCACAATATCCAGAGCGATATAAAGAATTTGCACAAAGTACTTGCGCAACACTTCCAATCTATGTACGAAGAAACGGTTTAAAAATATCGGAAGAAGCTTTTTTACAACAAAAAGAGATTATGCGATATCAAGATCCGTTATATATATACAATGGAAATGATATTTCCAATAATATCTTATATGTCGAAGGAAAGATGTCGGTTCAAGATGAAGGCTCTTATTTGATCAGTGAATTCTTACAAGTAGAAGAAGGTATGTCCGTATTGGATACTTGTGCTGCTCCAGGAACGAAAACGTTTGCACTAGCCGAACACATGAATAATATCGGTTCTATTACCGCTTTAGATATTCATGCGCATCGTTGTGAGCTAATTGAACAAGATGCAATGCGCTTAGGTATACATATCGTCCATGTTAAGAATCAAGATGCAACACAACTTGACGCATTTGATGAATACGATCGTATTTTGTGTGATGTTCCTTGTTCTGGTTATGGTGTCTTATCTCGTAAACCGGATATAAAAATGCATATGAATTCTGCAGATATGGATACGCTTATTCCTTTACAACAAGCTATCCTAAAAAGCGCATGTGAACATCTAAAAGTGGGTGGTAAACTTGTTTATTCAACTTGCACAATGAATAAAAAGGAAAATGAAAAACAAGTCGCTTTATTTTTGAAAGAAAATCCAAATTTTGTACTAGAAGAAGAAAAGTGTGTTTATCCTTCTTTGAAAAAAGAAGGATTCTATATGGCGCGTATAAAAAAAGTGAATTCCTAATCGAATTTTGATACAATATGTGCTAATGGGAGGAAAGTATGAAAAAAAGTTTATACGATTTTAATTACGAACAAATGGGAGAATTAGCTCTAGATTTTGGTTGGAAGTCCTTTCGTGGACACCAAATTTTCCAATGGTTATACCGTTCTAGAGTTTTTGAAATAGATGAAATGACAAACTTGAGTAAAGATACTCGTGAATTATTAAAAGAACATTTTATTGTGAATCCATTGTCACTAGTACGTAAACAAGTATCTCGTGATGGTACGACAAAATTCTTATTTGCCACAGAAGACGGTTCTTTATTAGAAAGCGTTATGATGGTATTTGATTATGGAAAAAGTATCTGTGTTTCTAGCCAAGTAGGTTGTAACATGGGATGCGCCTTTTGTGCGAGTGGATTAACAAAAAAGAAGCGTAATTTAACTGCGGGAGAAATGGTTGCTCAAGTATTATATGTACAAAAGGAATTGGATAAAGAAGGAAATGGGGATCGTTTATCTCATATCGTCGTAATGGGGACGGGAGAACCATTTGATAACTATGAAAATGTGATGAATTTCTTATCCACTGTAAATCACGATCGTGGATTGGGAATCGGCGCTCGTCATATTACCATTTCGACTTGTGGTATTGTTCCTAAGATTTATGAGTTCGCCAAAGAACATACACAATATAATTTGGCGATTAGTTTGCATGCACCTAACAACGAGCTACGTGATGAATTAATGCCAGTAAATCATGCTTACAAACTAGAAGAATTGATGGAAGCTATTAAATATTACGGAGAAGAAAATAATCGTCGTTTAACTTTTGAATATATTTTATTAAAAGGAGTAAACGATCAAGACATTCATGCAAGACAGTTGGCAAAATTATTAAAAGGATATAATGCGTATGTGAATTTGATTCCTTATAATAGTGTGGATGAAAAAGGATTCAAAAGCGTTACGCACGATGAAGCCATGGTATTTTATGATAAATTAATGAAGAACAATGTACGTTGTACAATTCGAAAAGAACATGGGAATGACATTGATGCAGCGTGTGGACAGCTTCGTATAAAAGAAATGAGAAAGGCTGGATAATATGAAAGTCTGGGGAAGTACTGACGTTGGGAAAAGACGTGAAATAAACGAAGATGATTATTTTGTTGCCTACAACCGTCACAAAGACTTGATGGCGGTTGTTTGTGATGGGATTGGTGGAAGCTTGGCTGGTGAAGTAGCTAGTTCTACGGCTATACAGTCCATTTATAGCTTGTTTTTGGAAGCACCAGAATTTGAAAACGATTCGCAAGTGAATATGTGGTTACAAACAGCACTAAATACCGCTAACGATACAATTTTTAGCAAGAGCATGAATAATATTTATGAAAAAGGAATGGGTACCACTTGCGTAGGAGTTTTAATCACAAAAGGCAAAGCTTATATGTTTAATGTAGGAGATTCACGCGTATATGCTAAATATGAAGATGGTTTTATTCAAATGACAGAAGATCATAGTGTCATTAATAAACTTCTGAAAGAAGGAAAAATCACTGAGGAAGAAGCAAAAACGCATGTTCAGAAAAATACATTGACAAATGCACTTGGGGTATGGCGAATCTTCAGAATTGATATTGATAAGATTGAATTTACTTTCGATTATATTTTAATCTGTTCCGATGGTTTACATGGTTATGTTGAAAAGGATAGTATTGAAGAAATTGTCACTAGCTCTACGTTGAATATTAAGGAAAAGGTTACTTCATTGATATCTGCCGCTAATGATGCAGGTGGATATGACAACTGTACTGTGATTCTAATTGATAATACGAAATCAGAAGATTCATTTTTAGAAGAGGGTGAATTGAATGATTGAAAAGATCGCTAATCGATATAAAGTGATCTCCATAATTGGTCAAGGGGGAATGGCCGATGTATATAAAGCACAGGATACAATATTAAATCGTATTGTCGCAGTAAAAGTCTTACGTGAAAAATTAAGCCGAGATCCAATGGCATTAGTAAGATTTCAACGCGAAGCCAGTGCTGCCAGTCGAATGTCTCATCCAAATGTGGTGGACATTTATGATGTAGGGGAATATGAAAATTTACACTATATTGTAATGGAATACGTAAAAGGTCGTACATTAAAAGAATTGATTAGTTATCGAGGTGCATTGGATGTAAAAGAATCCGTAAATATTATGACCCAATTAACAGGGGCTATTTGTGAAGCGCATCGCAATCAAATAATTCATAGAGACATTAAGCCTCAAAATGTTCTAGTGAAAGATGATGGAACTATTAAAATTACAGACTTTGGAATTGCGATTGCTGGGGATGCGGTTCAATTAACTATGAATAATGCGGTAATGGGTTCTGCTCATTATTTAGCGCCAGAAACGGCACAAGGAAAAGAACCAAATGCACAAGTGGATATTTATTCTTTAGGAATCGTATTTTTTGAATTGTTGACAGGTATAGTTCCATTTCGAGGAAATACACCTACTGAAATAGCTGTTAAACACTTAACAGAACCACTTCCTTTTGTGAGAAATTTAAATTCGGGTATTCCGCAATCCGTAGAAAACATCATCATTAAGGCCACAGCGAAAGACTGCAAAGATCGTTATCAAAGCGCCAGTGAAATGTTGTATGAACTAAATCACTGTTTTGATATGGAACGTCGTTTTGATGAACGGATCTTAATTGAAACAAAACCAATCAAAAAGGTGAAAGTTGAAAATGGAAAAGTAATCATTGAATATGGTGAAAATGAAAAGGAAAGAAAAATTCCATATTATAAGCTTCTTAATGTTGCCATTACAAGCTGTATATCCATTATTGTCATAGCTCTTATGTTCTTGTTTTTGACAATGTTTGGTTTTATTCGGATCAATGGTGTCATGGGATATAGAAAAATGCCTAACTTAACGAACCATTCTCCTGAAGAAGCTGTTCGTTTATTGGAAGAAGCTAAATTTGAAACGGACCATATAGTTCGAGAAGAAATAGTAAATGATTCTGTAGAGACTGGAAAGGTAATCACAACTAATATCGTACCAGGAGATGTGGTTAAGAAGGATACTGAAATCGTATTAAAGGTATGTAAAGGACCGACATTTTTAGTAGAAGATTATACGAATCAATATTTGGTAGATGTACAAAATAATTTGGCAAATCTAGGTGTTGTACTAAATTATGAAATTGAGTATCGCAATACAGCGGATATGGAACCGGGTGTTATTTTGGAACAGTCTATTTTAAATCCTGGAAAGAGAATTGATCCAGTAGGGAATGAAACAATACACTTTGTCGTGAGCCAGTATCCGCAAATTATCGTTTCACAAGATTGGATTGGACAAGATGTTGATGCATTGATTGACTATCTGCACGATCAAGGCATTGCGGTTATAAAAAAACCATACGCAAATCGAATTGTAGGCTATAATACTGTGGTAAACGTAATGCCTGGAATTGGAACTTTATATGTACAGGAAGGAACAGATAGTGTCATAGTGCTATACTATAATTAATATGAAAAAAGGATTATTAACAAAAATTATTTCAAATCAATATACCATTTTTTTAGATGGAAAGTATTATGTTGCTTCACCAAGAGGAAAAATGCGTTTAAAAGAAAAACCTTGTGTTGGAGATATCGTTGTTTTTGAGGAGTTTGACGATTCATATCGTATTCACTCTGTCTGTGAAAGAAAGAATAAGCTTTTAAGACCGGCTATTTCAAATGTAGATCAAGCTTTAATTGTTACAAGCTGCAAGGATCCAGACTTTTCTGTTCACTTGTTAAATAGATTGATTATATTGGTTAGTCTGGCTCACGTGGAACCTGTAATTTGTATTACGAAATCGGATATAGCTCCAAACATGGATGAGATAGAAAAGATTTTAGACTGGTATCGAAAAGCAGGATACAAAGTGGTATATACCGACCCAAATCGTGATACAAAAGAGTTAGAAGATGTTTTACGAGATAAAATTAGCGTATTATGTGGTCAATCAGGAGCTGGAAAGAGTTCCTTGTTGAATCGTATCGAACCTAGTTTTACTTTACAGATACAAGAGATTTCAAAAGCATTAGGTCGTGGTAAGCACACGACTCGCCATTGTGAGTTACACGATATTTGTGATGGATGGGTAGCGGATACACCTGGTTTCTCAAGTTTAGATTTTACACGGTTAGATACCTCGCATCTTGATGAGGTGATAAAAGATTTTCAACCATATTTAAATCAATGTAAATTCAACGATTGTGTTCATATTCATGAACCAATGTGTTCGATAAAAGCGGCGTTGGAAAATGGTATGATCAATCCATATATGTATGAAGACTATAAAGCGATAAAGGAGGGCTTAGTCTAATGAACGAATTAATTATTTCACCATCGGTTTTGTCACTGGATTATACGAATACAAAAGAACAAATGAAGGAATTGAACGAATCCAAAGCAAAATGGTTACACTTTGATGTAATGGATGGACATTTTGTGCCAAATATTTCTTTTGGTCCAGATATTTTAAAAGCATTTAAAAAAGGGACAGATTTATTTTTAGATGTACACTTAATGGTCAGTGATCCAAAATTCTATGCACCAATATTTATTAAAGCTGGAGCAGATATGATTGTTTTTCATACAGAAAGTCAAGACAACGATTTAGAAAAGATTTCTTCGTTATTAGATGAAATTAAAGCGCAAGGTGTACAATGTGGATTTACAGTGAAACCAGGAACTCCTATTGAATCTTTCGAATCTTTATTATCAAAAGTGGATATGGTTTTAATCATGAGTGTAGAACCAGGATTTGGTGGTCAATCATTTATGGAAGATCAATTGGAAAAAGTAAAATGGTTATATAATAAACGCACGGAATTGAATTTGAATTATCGTATTGAAATTGATGGAGGAATCAATGGAGATACGTATAAAAAAGCACTAGAGGCTGGTTGTGACACATTAGTAGCTGGAAGCTATGTATTCAAAAATGATATTAAAGAAACAATTGAAGGATTGTTAAGATGAAATCCGTTTATTTAATTACACCTTTAGCAAAGAAGATTCCGATGTATAAAGATGTGGATTATGTAGGTGTAGATGCTGGTAGCTTACGAATTTTAGAAAATCATTTACCATTGAAATTTTGTGTGGGAGATTTTGATTCTATGTCCAGTCAGGATTTTGAAAAACTGGATGGTTATGAAATTGTTCAACATCCAGTAATGAAAGATGAGACCGATAGTGAATTGGCGATTCGATTATGTAAAGAAAGAGGCTATGAAAAAATAACATTATTTGGAGCTATTTCTGGACGAATCGATCATACTTTATCCAATATCCGATTGTTAATGTATTCATTTCCAGAGGTTGTTTTGGAAGATGAGTCTCAAAAAATATTCTTATTGAAAAAAGGAAAACATAAAATAAAAAATGATTATCGTCACATTTCATTTTTTGCTTGTGAAAAAACGACATTGAGCTTATCTGGTTTTTTATATAACTTATCCGAAAAATCGATTAACGTTCAAGATATTTTTACAGTATCAAATTCTATTGCCCAAGAAGAAGGAACAGTAGAAATAAAAAGTGGAAGTGTATTATGTATACAAAGTAATGAAAAGTAGGAGTAGTTCTTACTTTTCTTTTTTTGTCGCAATAAAAAGAAAAGAAGCAGATTACTCTGCTCCAGAATTTTCCCCTTGATTAAAATTCGTTATTTTTCTTCATAGTTCTCAAGGCGCGTGCACTTACACGAATAGTTTGAGGTTTTCCATCAACTACAACTTTAACTTTTTGTAGGTTAACATTCCATTTATGACGTGTAGCACGTAATGAGTGAGAACGTCTGTTTCCAGATAAAGGACCTCTACCAGATACCGCACATACTTTTGACATGTTTCTGTCCTCCTTTTTAAAAAACTTATCACAACTGTTTTTACAATCGCTCATATATAATAGCATTCGAAAAAAATTTTTTCAAGTACAAATTTAAGTTTGTTTAAGAAGTTGTATAATGCTATAATTAGGAAGTGCTAGAGAGGAAGATTATATGAATTTAATAACAATTATTGGAATTTTTGTTGGATTTGTGATTACATATGGCCTAGTCGTACTAAGTATGCCAAGATTAATCGATTACTTGCATGCTATTAAATTTGGTCAAACAGAACGACACGAAGAAAATTTTTTAGAAACACATATTAAAAAGAATGGAACACCAACTATGGGAGGGATGGCATTTATCATTGCTCCAATCTTGGTATATATCATTTTATGCTTAGCTAGATTAGCGGTTATGGATTTCCATGTCGTAGTAGTCATGCTGGCTTTTGCTGGATATGGTCTTATTGGGTTCATTGACGATTATATTATCGTTGTAAAAAAAGATAACACGGGATTAAAACCCGCTTATAAATTTGCGATGCAAAGTGTACTGGCGGTTGTTTTCTATGCATTATACTCGCAAAATATGGATACGACTTTATTCATTCCCGTAATTAATGCATATATTCCTATTGGTATTTTATATTTTGTTTTAATTTTTATCATGTTTACTGCCGAAAGCAATGCCGTGAATATCACAGATGGAGTAGATGGTTTATGTGCTGGATTAATGTGCATTGCCTTAATACCATTTTTAGTATTTGCCTTGGTTCAACAAACTATGAGCATTGTAGTGTTTATTTGTTGCGTAGAAGCTGCTTTATTAGGATATTTAAAATTTAATAAGTATCCTGCAAAAATCTTTATGGGAGATACTGGTTCGTTGGCGTTAGGTGGTTTGATTGCTGCTATTGCGATGATTTTAAAACAAGAAATCTTATTAGTGTTAATCGGTGGGGTCTTTGTAGCGGAAGTATTAAGTACAATGATCCAAGTGACATATTATCGTAAAACGGGAAAACGCTTCTTTAAAATGGCACCTTTACACCACCACTTTGAAAAGTCTGGATGGTCAGAAATCAAAGTAGTAAAAACATTTTATTTAGTTGGTGCTATATTAGCTGCATTAGGATTGATGTTGGGGGTAATGTAATATGGCAAAAGTATTAGTCATTGGAGCAGCTCGTAGTGGAGTCGCTGCTGCAAAATTATTAAAAAAAGAAAATTATGAAGTTGTGTTAACGGATATGAAAGAAGTAGCACAAAAAGAAGAATTAACTAGTTTAGGAATCCAAGTGGTAGATGGAGGACATCCAGATTGGTTAAAAGAAGAAGCTTGGGAATTCATTGTTAAGAATCCAGGCATTCCTTATCGTGCTCCTTTAGTAAAATATTTTGTTGAAAAAGGGACACCAATTTATACAGAAATTGAAATCGGATATCGCTTTGCTCCTAATTTTTCTTATGGAGCCATTACAGGTACGGATGGTAAAACTACAATCACAACCTTGTTATATGAAATGTTAAGTGCGTCACAAAAAGCTTTAGTTGCAGGAAATATTGGTACGCCTTTGTGTGAATGTGCTTTACACAATGATGGAAAAGATATTTCTGTTGCATTGGAATTAAGTAACTTCCAATTGTTAGGTTGCGATACATTTAAACCAACTATTTCAACAGTTTCAAATCTAGCACCAGATCACTTGGATTATATGGATACAATTGAAGAATATTATGAATCAAAAATGTTCATTTATAAAAATTGTTCTAAAGAAGATGCGTTTATTCGTAATGTAGACGATCCACTTATCTTAAAATATGCGCAAAACATTCCTTGTGAAGTGATTGATTTTTCACTAGTAAGAAAAGATGTGGACCTTTTTGTAGATGGCGAATATGCTTACTTTAAAGAAGTTCCATTATTTAAAGTTTCAGATTTAAAAATTGTCGGAAGCTTCAACTGTGGGAATGCGATGATGGCAGCTTGTATGGCTTACAAAATGGGAGTTTCTTTAGAAGATATTCAAACAGTTATTAAGAACTTTAAAGGAGTAGAACACCGTATTGAATATGTAGATACATATAATGGTGTTCGTTTCTATAACGATACAAAAGCGACAAATACACATAGTGCATGCGCTGCATTATCGGCTTTTGAAAAGAATGTTATTTTACTATGTGGTGGTAAGGATAAACACATTTCTTTTGATGATATGTCACAATACGACAATAAAGTAAAACACTGTTTTTCGTTTGGACAAACAAAAGATTATTTTAAACCAATTTTCACAAATCAAACTTCTTGCGAGACTATGGAAGAAGCATTAATGAAAGCTATCGAAGTGGCACAAGAAGGAGATGTTATTTTATTAAGTCCAGCTTGTTCTAGCTTTGACCAATTTAAAAACTATGAAGTTCGTGGACAAATTTTCAAAGAATTAGTACACAACTATATTGATCAAAGGAGATAAACATGGCTGCATTCGTATCTTTTTTATATGATATTTTTAAAACGATTATTTTAGGGATTGTACAAGGAATCACTGAATGGTTACCGGTAAGTAGTACTGGGCACTTGATTTTGTTTTCGACTTTTTTTCCATTAAATCCACAAGAGTTTTTTGATGTTTTTAAAGTTGTGATTCAATTTGGTTCAATAATTGCGGTATTGGTTCTGTATTTTCAAAAATTATGGCCTTGGCATAAAAACAATACACCTGAAAAAACAAAGAACACTTTTCTTTTATGGTCTAAAGTTATTGTGGGTGTTTTACCAGCCTTGGTGTTTGGCTTATTATTAGACGATTTGATTGATAGTGTATTATCAACCGCATTTGTGATCTCAATTACGTTGATTGGATATGGAATTATTTTCATTGTAGTAGAAAAACATCCCAAAAAGCCTACAATCACTAGTGTCGAAGAATTGGATTATCTAACGAGCTTAAAAATTGGATTTTTCCAATGTTTAGCATTGATTCCAGGTACCTCACGTAGTGGAGCAACTATTCTTGGTGGTTTGTTTTGCGGATGTACAAGAAAGGTATCGAGTGAGTATTCTTTCTTTTTAGCTATTCCTGTAATGGCTGGTGCTAGTGCTTTGAAAATTTTAAAATATTTTAAGAATTACGGTTTTTTCAGTTTTGGACAAATTTTCTTATTATTATTGGGTACGGCTGTCGCTTTTGTAGTCAGTTTGGTTGCGATTCGTCGGTTACTTCAATATGTTCGTTCTCATGACTTTACCATTTTTGGGAAATATCGAATTGTTTTAGGAATTATTGTATTGATTTTCTTTTATGTACTTTAGTGAAGCGTATGCTTCACTTTTTTAATTCTCAAAAAAAAGTAAGACCGTAGTCTTACTTAGTAATGTTGAAACCGATTTTACGATAAACTTTCGCAATTTTCTTATTTGCGATATAACTAGCTTTTTCAGCACCTTCTTTAAGAACTTTATCTACCATACCACTTTCAAGAACATGTTTGTATTTCGCTTGTAAATCTGTTAAGAAGTCAAATACTGTTTGTCCAACTTCCTTTTTGAATTCTCCGTAACCTTTTCCTTGATAACGATTCACGATAGAATCAATTTCTTCTCCTGTTAGAGCTGATTGGATTGTTAATAAGTTCGCAATCCCTGGTTGATTTTCTTGATCGAAACGAATTTCTCCTAATGAATCCGTAACCGCAGACATAATTTTTTTACGAGCTGCTGCTGGATCATCCAATAAGTCAATAGTTCCTTTTGGATTTTCTTCTGACTTGGACATTTTCTTTGTAGGATTTTGTAAAGAATATACTTTTGCTCCAACTTTAGTTACCAATGGTTCAGGAACAACAAATGTATCTGAATAACGATTGTTGAAACGTTCGGCTAAATTACGAGTTAATTCAACGTGTTGTTTTTGGTCAACTCCAACTGGTACATATTTTGGATCGTATAATAAAATATCGGCTGCCATTAAGCATGGATATGTAAATAATCCAGCAGTTACTCCCGTTTCTCCTTTTGCGGTTTTATCTTTATATTGTGTCATACGTTGCATCTCACCCATGTAAGATAAACAAGTCATAACCCAACCTAATTGCGCATGCGCAACCACATCACTTTGTAAGAATAAAGTTACTTTTTCTGGATCTAATCCACACGCAATATACAACGCAATTAAATCTTTGGTATTTTGTCTTAATTCTTTTGCTTCAATAGGAATTGTGATCGCATGTTGGTTGGCAATAAAGATAAACATTTCATATTCATCTTGATAAGCAACGAAGTTACGAATAGCTCCAATATAGTTTCCAAGGTGAAGACGTCCTGTTGGTTTAATTCCACTTAACATTCTTTCCATATGATAATTCCTCCATAGAAATTATTTTACTTTCATTTAGGCAAAAGCTCAAGTAAATTCAGTATGGATTTTTTATAAAATTTGATATAATATTCACGAAAGGTGGGATATTATGGTAATTTTATATACTTCTCCCGGATGTGCTAGTTGTAGAAAAGCGAAACAATGGCTTAAAGAAAATGAAATACAATTCGTTGAAAAAAATATTTTCACAACTCTATTAGATGGTAACGAAATCAAATATATTTTGTCTCGTAGCGAAAATGGAACCGATGATATTATTTCGGTACGTTCTAAAGCTTTTCAGTCTTTAAATAAAGATATTGAAGATTATACAATTGAAGAATTGATTGAACTGATTCAAAAGAATCCTTCCATTATGAAAAGACCGATTATGATTAATGAAAAAAATTTTGTGGTAGGATACGATGATGACGAAATCACAAAAATGGTTTCTAGCAATGTTAGAAATTTAGCTCGTTGTTGCGATAATACTTGTCCAAACTATGAGTTATGTGGAAGCATTAGAGAAGTTCGTATTAATACGTAAAAAAAGGAGAGTTATTGTAATTCTCCTTTTTCTGTTTCTTCTACATCGGGAATCTCATCCGGAATATCTTCAATGATATTGTCGGAATCTTCTTCAATTATTTCTTCCTCTCCAGGCTCTTCAAAATACTCTTCTTCTTCTTCGATTGGTGGTGAATAGTAATTGTAGTAATTGTTATTTTCGTCAATTAAGAATTGATAATCAGAAGATACCTTGTATTTTTCGGTACATAATACATTTCCTGAAAAATCTAAGATTATAATTTTCAATTGTCCATCTTTTAGTGTATAGGTTCCAAATTGAGATCGTTCTGCCTCTTCAATAATGACAGTTGTATTCGAGAAAACAAGTCGTCTTTCACTTCCATATTCGTTTTGTAAGATATATGTTCCAGAAAGTAGTTCCGTATATTCATTTACAGAAATTTCATTATATGAAAAAACATAGCTATATACTGGAGTAATGTCTATGACGTCTTCGCTTTGATAAGAATACGTTTTGTTTTCGGAAGTAAAAATTGTATAGTTCTGTTCTCGACTGGACAAAAATCCATTTTCATCAATTGTAATGGTATCTTCTCTTTGTATTTTTTGAATAAATGGCATATCACCACTTAGCTGTTTTTGAATAGTTTGGCAGTCATCTTCATCAGTCAACTTTGATAATACGTTTTGTAAATAAGATTCTCCAAGTTCTATTTCGACTTTATAATAAATTTTGGTTTGCTCTTCTTCTAAGTAGATGACTGTATCTTGCCAAGTATCAATCTTTTCGTTAATAAACGACTGTAAGTAATTCTTTTTAGTTTTATATATTTCTTTTAAATCTGCACTTTGTTCGTATTCTGCTAAAGAAACGGCTTCATAAAAACCATATTTTTCCCCAATAAAGGAATTAAACAGTTCTTCTTTTGGAGAGAGAAGATATCGATGGCTAGGATTGTCTTTGTCAATGGTCGTTGTACAATCTATCTGACAAGCAAAACCGTTGCTATATTCGTCTGTCATTTTTTGATTTGTTTTTGAGTTTTCAAAAGAATATGTGTTAACGGCTTTATCTGACTCATCTTCCATAGAAAAATCGGTCTGAAATGTCTTGATCAATCCCACGCCCGAATACTTTTCTTGCTCGTTTTGAATTTTATACTTTGCTTGTTCAATTCGCATAGGATATTCAAAAATAGGGTTGTAAGACAAATTGTTTATTGTATAAGAATAGGAATCTAGTTCGTTTAGTTTTTCGATAGAATCATGAATTAGTGTGTATGCTTGTTTGTTTGTCGAAGCATCTTCACTAAGTTGAGCAATGGTATTTTCGTAAGTAATCTTGTTAGCACATCCACATAAAAGGAAGATGGATAAAGAAAAGAGAATAATTTTTTTTAACTGCATAATTGGTCTCCTTTTCGAATGTTTATAATATATTCTTTTCTCAAAAAAAGTCAAAGTGGTTTTTTAAAGGAGAAGTAGTATAATGGAATTGGACGGGAGAATTATTGTGAAATATAATTTTGCATATCTTTTTACAGCTTTAATATTTTTACTCGTGTTAGGTGTTCATTATAGTCAAAATAAACAAATACGGACAAATAACAACTTATTATTTCGAATCATTTATAGTTTAGGATTATTGGATATCATTCTAGACATTTTTGTTTCTTTTATGATTGAAAATCCAAGTCCTACCACAACTGGGATATTAAACATAAGCCTGGTATTCTTTTATGTGTTACAGATTTTATTCCCTTATTTCTTTCTTGTTTATACGTATTCATTGCAAGAAAACAGTGATAAACAAATTAAGAAAATGGTTATTTGTATAAGCACTGTTACTTTTATAGGTGTTCTATTTATGGTTGTGAATCCATTTTTTGGTTACATTTATAGTGTAGATGCATTTGGAAATTATATCATAGGTCCATATTACCATCTTGTGTATATATATTGTTTCGTGTATTTGCTTATGGCTGGTTTTGGCAGTATACTTTTTTTTAAACAAATTGGTAAGAAAAATTTTATTACCATTTGGGAATTCGTCTTTATAATTCTTTTTTTTGTGTTTGTTCAATTTAAAAGACCGGATTTATTGACAACCGGATTGGGATTATCCTTAGGGATCTTTTTGTTCTATTTAAATACAAACAATCCAGAGTATTCTATCGATCAATTAACGAATATGTTGGATAATAGTCAGTTTCCTGCTTTGTATTATTTAATAGAAAAAGAAAAGAAGCGTATGTATCTTCTAGTGATTGATCTATACAATCTGAAAGATTTTAATAAAATCTATGGTATATATTATGGCGATGTCCTACTTAAAAAAGTCGCAAAACATATTGATTATAAAAAGCGGAGTGCCTCGTATTCCTTCCGTATTAAAGGAAATCGTTTTTTAGTCTGTTGCACAGATCGAAATACATATAAATTGCGAAAAGAGGAGATTACTCAGTTTTTGAAAAAAGAGTCGGAGGGCGATATTCCTTTGGATAGTTTGCTTATTCAGATGGAAGACTTATCATCTTTTACAAACCCGGATGCTTTAATTGACTATATTGAATATTTATCACAATCCATCCACAAAGAAAAAGGATTTTATTATTTAGAGGATACGATAAAAACAAGAAAAGGTTATGAATGGTATTTATCTATTGAATCCTATATAACAGAAGCAGTGGATAAAAATTTGTTTTCAATTTATTATCAGCCAATCTATTCGCTGAATACGGGAAAATACGATTCGGCAGAAGCGTTAACGCGTCTTTTTCATCCTAAACTAGGACAATTGAATACTGAACTGGTTTTCAAAATCGCAAATGAAAAAGGGTTGCAAAAAAAGATTTCAAAAATGCAGTTTGAGAATCTAATTGAATTTTTACAAGAAAATCCAGATATATATCTTTATTTGGATCATATAAAATACAATGTATCGCCAGTTGAATTAATGGATGAGGAGCATATAAATTTTCTTATTCAATGTATTGAGAAGTCAAAACTTGATTTTTCTAAGTTTAAATTTGAAATTACAGAACAAATCTCATTGAAATATTCGAAAGAAGTAGACAGAGTTGTTGATAAATTAAAGAATTATGGAATACGTTTGATTTTGGACGATTTTGGAACAGGGTATTCTAGTATGTATAGTGTTTTGTCTCTTCCTTTCGAAACGATTAAAATCGGTCGTTCTCTACTAAAAGATATTGAATCCGAAGAGAAAATCTATATTTTTTATAAACGTTTGGTCGATACCTTCCATCGCTTAGGATATACGATTGTGTCCGAAGGAATTGAAACAGAAAATGAGTGGGAATTATTAAGGTCGTTTCATGTTGATTATTTACAAGGCTATTATTGTTCAAGGCCTTTGGATGACAAAGCGTTTTTGGCTTTTTGCAGAAAAGAGAATTCTTAAGGGAATTCTTTTTTAGTTTCTTGAAACTTATTAGAAAAATAGATACAATATCAAACATGGACGGAATATTAGTAATAAATAAACCATCTGGTATGACAAGCCATGATGTGATTAATAAGTTAAGAAAGAAATATCACCAAAAGAAATTTGGTCATACAGGAACATTGGATCCAGAAGCAAGTGGGGTTTTGGTAGTGTTATGCGGGAAAGCTTGTAAAGTATTACAGTTTTTGTCGGATACTGATAAAAGATATATTAGTGAGATTCAATTGGGCTATGCCACGACAACGGATGATGTTTTTGGTGAAAGAATTGAAGAAAAAGAAGTAAATCTTGATTTTAATTTTGAAGAAGAATTAAAAAAGTTTATCGGTCACCAACACCAAATGGTGCCTATGACTAGCGCAAAAAAAATCAATGGAAAAAAATTGATGGAATATCAAAGAGAAAATATTGAAGTTGAACCAGTTTATGCGGATATTGAAATCTATGATATGAAATCGTTAGGAAATCTGACTTTTGAAATTTTTTGTTCAAGTGGAACTTATGTACGAAGCGTATGTCGAGATTTTGGGGAGAACACAGGCAACAAAGCTTGTATGAAATCGTTAAAAAGAACACAAGTAGGACGTTTTACAATCGATATGGCTCAAGAAATCGAAGAGGAACCTGTTTTATATCCGACGATTCAAGTGCTAGATCATTTTGAAAAAGTTGAACTAAAGGATCCAACGCCTATCTATCAAGGCAAAACAATTCGTTTGCCTGCCAAGGAAGATGTTGTATGTATCGTGGATAAAGGAGAGCCGATTGCGATTTATGAAAAACTACCTAATGGATATTATCATTCGAAAAGAGGGTTGTGGTAATGGAAATTATTCGTATTAATTATCGTAATATTCCTGAACTTCCAAAATCCGTGGCTTGTATTGGCTTTTTTGATGGGATTCACAGAGGACATCAGGCATTATTAAAAAAGAGCATATCTTGGGCGAAAGAAAAGAATATGTATAGTTCAATGATTACATTTGATCCAGATCCTTGGAAAGTTTTTTTTCCGCAAAAAGTATGTGAACATCTAACAACGATTCGGGATCGCGTTCACATCGCCAAAAAAATTGGAATTGATTATGTGTATGTACTTACTTTTTCAAAAGGTTTTGCAGCCAACAGTGTTGAAGACTTCCACGAGATTCTTCATAAAATGAACATTCAAGCTTTAGTATGTGGATTTGATTTCCAATACGCAAGCAAGAATAGTGGAAATGTTCATACGCTACAAAATCAATCGTATTTTGAAGTAGAGGTTGTAAGCAGTATTAATGAAGAAGATCAAAAAATTAGCAGCAGTCGTATTGAACCTTTAGTTAAGTCTGGAGATGTTTTAAAAGCCAATCAGTTATTAGGCTATGTATATTCATTAAGTGGATATATTGGACATGGATTTAAAAGAGGAACGAATATATTGCGTATACCAACAGCTAATTTAAATTTAAAGGATGAATATGTCTTACCACAAGTTGCTGTATATTCGGGTATGGTATCTTTTGAAGACTGCATATACCCAGCCATGATCAACGTAGGTAGAAATCCGACTTTTGATAACGAATTATTAACGATAGAGGCACATATTATTGGGTTTAACGGAGACTTGTACGATAAAAATGCTCGTTTTTTCTTTTTAAACAAGATTCGTGATGAAAAGAAATTTGATTCTATCGATGAGCTTAGAAATCAATTGTTAAAGGATATAGAAACCACAAAAAATGAAATGATTACTTATAAAGATTTTGTCGAATCAACTTCTGTGTTATGGGATAAAAAGCTCTTTAATGAATGATGGAATTTTGATATAATGATAGCGTGAGGTGAATAAATATGGCACAAGAATATATCGTTCTAGAACCTAACAAATATGGACAGGTTCATTTAAATAAAGTCGTTTTCTCATCTATCGCAAAAAATGTTGTGGAAGATACGGAAGGCGTTGTTTTGGTAGAAAGTAAAAAGAAATCCATTGTAACTGAAGTGGATGGTAATAAATTAAATATCGCATTACGAGTAAAATTTGCTTGTGATGTAAATGTAGCTGATTTATGTTCAGAGCTACAAACAAAGATCTTTGAAAGTATTTCTTATATGACAGATTTTAGACCCGATAGTATTGAAATCGCGGTTGTAGGATTTATTTTTTAGGAAATCATTCAGATTTCCTTTTTTTTAAAGGTAATACTATATGAGTGTATCTTTTGAAGACTACTTGGTGATTGGTATATCATCGCGTGCTTTATTTGACTTAGAAGAAGCAAACAATATTTTTGAAAGAGAAGGATTGGATGCATATCGTAAGTACCAAATAGAACACGAAGAGGATATTTTAAAACCTGGTACAGGATTTGAACTTATCAAGAATTTTCTTGCGATAAATCAAGTCGTTGAAAAAAAACTAGTAGAAGTCATTGTGATGTCGAGAAATTCGGCAGAAACAAGCTTAAGAATACTAAATTCATTAGAGTATTATGGTCTTGAGATTGGCAGGATGGCCTTAAGCGGTGGAGAAAATATCGCTAAATATTTAAAAGCGTTTGGAACCGATTTGTTCCTAAGCTGTCATGAGGAAGATGTAGCTCAAGCTATAAATGAAGGAATTGCGGCTGGATTGATCTATAGTGGAGCCAATTATCGATCGCAAGATGAACAAATCCGTATCGCTTTTGATGCGGACGCCGTCTTGTTTTCGGCAGCAAGCGAAAAAATATATAAGACAAAAGGGTTGGATGCGTTTGTGGAAAACGAAATTCGTAAACAGGATGAAGCCTTGGAAGAAGGTCCCTTTGCGAAATTTTTGTTTGCCTTATCCAATCTACAAAAGATTTGTAAGGAGAATAAGAGAATACGTACGGCAATAGTAACCGCAAGAGATAAGAATTCAGGCAAACGAATTCTTAAAACCTTGAGAAGCTGGGATATTGTCGTAGACGAAGTATTTTTCTTACAAGGCGCAAATAAAAGAGATGTACTCGAATGTTTTGGGGCAAATATATTTTTTGATGACCAAGAAATACATGCCTTACCAGCAAGTGAAGTTGTCCCTAGTGCAAGAGTACCATATAAAAAAGGAGAGGAACCAAGATGAGTGAAAAAACAATGAATCGACACGAAGTGCGTGTTATGGCAATGGAAAGTATGTATCAATTTCTATTACTACACAACGATGACCAAGCATGTCTAAATAACGTGGAAGAAAAAGAAAAAAGAATGCGTAAATGTTTGTTTGAAGCAATGAAAGGGAAAAATGAAGTTCCTGAATTGCTTTACGATTTAACAATTGCTACTTGTGAAAATATCGATTTATTTATGGCAAAAATCCAAACATTACTTCGTGAAGACTGGGATATTGACCGTTTAAGCTATATTGAACAAGCAATTTTCATGATTGCTTTTCAAGAAATCTTAGTTGTAAAAACACCGAAACAAGTTGTAATTAACGAAGCTGTTACTTTGGCAAAAAAATATTGCGATGATAACTCTTATAAATTGATTAACGGGGTATTAGACCGCATATGAGAGAACAACCTTTAACGGTAAGCGTTTCTCTGCTTTTAAAAAAGGTTAAAGTTGTTCTTGGACAAGCGATCGACCTAACAAATGTATTTATTTCTGGAGAAGTAAGCAATTTAGTAAAACATAGAAGTGGTCATTACTACTTTTCTTTAAAAGACAAAGAAGGAGAAATTCGCTGTGTCATGTTCGCAACCTATGTGCGAAGACTAAACTTTGTTTTAAACGAAGGCGATAAGGTTTTGGTTACAGGACAGGTAAATGTCTATGAACAAAGAGGAACTTTACAGTTAAATGTCACACAAATGAGCCTAGCTGGAATTGGAGACTTATATTTGGAATTTGAAAAACGAAAACAAGAATTAACCAAATTAGGTTATTTTAATCTAGAACATAAGAAACCAAAGCCAGAATGGATCAATGATATTGGAATCGTTACTGCGCCTAGTGCAGCAGCTTTACAAGATGCACTTCGTACGTTGCAGAGTCGATGGCCGATGATGAAAGTGACTTTGTATCCGGCTTTGGTACAAGGAATAAATGCACCGAAAAGTATTATTCAAGCTTTAAAGAAAGCCGATGAAAAAGGGCATGATGCTCTCTTAATTATTCGTGGTGGGGGAAGCTTTGAAGACTTGTTTTGTTTTAATGATGTAGCTCTTGTGCAAACCATATATCAACTAAATACATATATCGTATCCGGTGTTGGTCATGAGGTTGATACGACCTTATGCGACCTTGTCAGTGACCAAAGATGTGTTACGCCCACAGCCGCTGCACAATGGGTTTCTTTAGATCAAAAAGAAGTTATGTCTAGTATGGAAAGCTATAGAATACAAATAAAACGAAGTATGCAAAATAAGCTGGATATGGCACACTCCCATTTAGGTATGATTCAAAGTCATCCTTATTTAAAAAATCCAGAAAACTGGGTAATGGATAAGCGATTAACATTGGATCATTATATGAACGCTTTGGAACAAGGTAAGCTTTCTATCTTAAATCAAAGTGACCGGATTAATTATGTACAAGAAAAAATGGAGCAGTTAATTCGATATTATTTGGATTCACAAAAATCAAAACAAGAATATCAAAAGACAGAGTTAAAAAAAGCGATTGCTACTTATGTAGAGGGGCAAAAAAATGTTTTGGCTAAAAATGTATCATTACTGGATGCATATTCTCCACTAAAAGTATTATCGCGAGGATATTCAATTACGAAAAAAGAAAATTCTATTCTTCGCCATGTAGAAGAAGTAGAAATAAACGATATAATTCAAACGAAAATTCAAGACGGGACAATACGAAGTATCGTTATTGAAAAGGAGTAGTATATGGAAGAAAAACAATACAAATTTCATGAAGCTATGAAACGCTTAGATGAAATTGTTTCTAAATTGAATTCACCTGAATTGGAATTAGAAGAAGCTATGGAATTGTTTGTAGAAGGTTCTAAGCTTAGTCTACAATGTGAAAACCAATTAAAAGAATTCGAAAATAAAGTCTTAGAATTAACACAAGACGGAGAATAGATATGATTTTACAAAAGGAATTTGAAAGTTATTTACAAGAAAAAGTATTAGAAGGAAAACAACATCTTACGAAAGAAGCGATGGCTTATTCTTTGTTAGATGGAGGAAAAAGAGTTCGACCACAGCTATTAATGGCAACTCTTAAAGGTTATGGAATGGATCCTGCTTTAGGATTTCCTTGTGCTTGTGCAATAGAAATGATTCATACATATTCTTTGATTCATGACGACCTTCCGGCTATGGACGATGACGATCTTCGTCGAGGGAAACCAACCAATCATAAATATTACGATGAGGCAACGGCTATTTTGGCAGGAGATTCACTTCTAACTCGTGCTTTTGAAGTGGTTTGTGAAACAGAAGTACAAGCTTTACAGATTGTGGATCTAGTAAAACAGATTTCACATAAATCGGGTGTTGATGGCATGATCTATGGACAAGAATTGGACATAATTGGGGAGAATAATAAGAATATCTCCTATCAAGATCTTCTAGACATTGATGAATATAAAACCGCAAAATTACTAACACTGCCTATGGTGTGCGCCGCCATCATTGCCAATCGTAAAGAGGACATTCCAGTTCTTGAAAAAATTGGTTACTATGTTGGTGTTCAATTTCAAATTCAAGATGACATTCTAGATGTTACGATCAGTAGTGAACAATTTGGAAAATCCACTAGTGATCAAGATAATCATAAGTCTACTTTTGTTAGCTTATTAGGATTAGAAAAAGCTAAACAAATGGTAATCGATTACGACTGTTTATTAAAAAAAGAACTTACTAAATTAGAAATGGATACTTCCTATTTAGAAGAGATTTTTAATACATTATTAACAAGAACATATTAATAGAATAGGAGGAGCTTATGCAGTTATATGACATAAAAGGTCCTGAAGATATTAAGAAGCTTACCATACCTCAATTGATGGATTTAGCCCAAGAGATTCGATCTTTTTTGATAGAATCCATTTCCAAAACAGGTGGTCATTTATCCAGCAATTTAGGAGTGGTTGAGTTGACATTAGCAATGCACTATGTATTTGATTCGCCAAAGGATAAGTTTCTTTTCGACGTAGGACATCAATCCTATACACATAAGATTTTAACTGGAAGAGCCAATCGATTTGCGACACTTCGTCAAAAAGATGGGCTTTCAGGTTTCCAAAAAAGAAATGAAAGTGAACATGACCCTTGGGAATCGGGTCATTCTTCCACTACTTTGTCTGGCGCATTAGGTATGGCGATTGCTCGAGATTATAGAAAAGAAAAATATGAAGTACTCGCTTTAATTGGGGATGGTGCTTTAATGAGTGGAATGAGTATGGAAGCACTTAATGATATTGGCTCGAAACAAAAGAAAGTGATTATTGTCTTTAACGACAACAATATGTCAATTTCAAAAAATATTGGTGGAATCGAAGAACGAATTACCAATGTTCGTTCAAGTAAGTTTTATCGTACACTAAAAAAAGATGTCAAAGGTGGTTTAAGCAAAAAAAGTGTTGGAGAATCCATTCTAACTGGTATGGTAGCTATTAGAGACCGTTTAAAAAGTGAAATGGTTCATGGTGGCTTTTTTCAAGAATTTAATATTGATTACTTAGGACCAGTAGATGGACACAATTTAAAAGAATTGATTCAAACATTTGAAACGGCAAAACAACATAATGGACCTATTGTAATCCATGCGATTACAAAAAAGGGAAAAGGATTTAGTTTTGCAGAAAAAGACCAAGTGGGAAAATGGCATGGCGTTCCTCCGTTTAATATGTATTCTGGAGAATTTTATCAAAAGAGTCCAACGAATGAAAAGTCATGGTCAGAAGTAATCAGCACCACTTTAATGGATCTTTCAAAACAAAATGAAAATATTGTCGCAATTACACCTGCTATGGCCAATGGCTCTAAGCTGTTAGAATTCCAAAAACAATTTCCAGACCGTTTTTTTGATACAGGAATAGCAGAACAGCACACTGTAACGATGGCATGTGGAATGGCATTATCTGGTCTACAACCATTCGTTTCAATCTACTCTTCTTTTCTTCAAAGAGCTTATGATCAAATGAATCACGATTTAGGAAGAATGGATCTTCCAGTGGTGATTGGTATTGATAGAGCTGGTTTGGTAGGAGATGATGGGGAAACGCATCAAGGAATCTATGACATTGCGATGCTAAGAAATATTCCAAATTTGATTCTTTCTCAACCAAAGGATGCAAAAGAAGCGCAAGATCTTTTATATACGGCATTTGAATCCAAACAGCCATTCTGCCTTCGGTATCCAAGAGGAAATGTGAAGTATAAGAAAAAAGAGTCGTATACTCGAATTCCAATTGGTAGCTGGACCAAACTTCAAATTGGAGAAAAGCCGAAATCAATTATTATTTCGTATGGCCCGGATGTGGATCGTATTGTTCATTCTGCAAAAGAAAATGGAAACGAATGCATAGTTGTGAATGCTCGTTTTTTCAAACCGTTGGATGAAGAAATGTTAGATTATTTATTCAATACACAACTACCAATGCATATTTTTGAAACCGATTGTAAAATTGGTTCTCTTTCGTCAGCAATATTAGAATATAAGAACAAGCGTGATCAGGATGTACAAATCTTGGGAATCGAAGATCACTTTGTCACACATGGTTCGATTCGCTCCTTACGTATTCAAGAACATATCGATCTAGCCTCATTGTTTAAGGAAATTGAACAAGATGAGTAAGATACGTTTAGATGTATATTGTAGTGATCATTTAAAAACAAGAGCTAAAGCTCAAGATGCCATTAAAGAAGGGCGTGTTACCGTTAATGGGAAGGTCATTACTAAACCTAGCTTTCAAATCGATGAAAGCAATGAAATTCAAATTGCTGAAAAAGAAGACGATTTTGTTTCTCGAGCTGGTCATAAGCTAAAAGCCGCTATTGATACGTTTCAAATCAAATTGGCAGGACAAACTGTTTTAGATATTGGTGCAAGCACAGGTGGATTTAGCGATGTTTGTTTGAGACAAGGGGCAAAAAAAGTATATGCATTAGATGTAGGCCATCTTCAATTGGCAAAAGAACTAGACGAAGATAGCCGAATTGTGAAAATGGAAGGGTATAACGCTAAAGAATTGAATCCGGATGACTTTGAATCGGTAGATTTCATTTGTATGGATGTGAGTTTTATTTCTTGTAAAACGATTTTGGATCGTGTGTTTCAAGTTATGCCTGTTTCTCATTTAGCGATATTAGTAAAACCACAGTTTGAATGTGGCCCAAAAGCTCTAAATAAACAAGGTGTTTTGAAAGACAAAAAGCTGCAACAAAAAATAGTTGAGGATGTTAAGAACTTTGTGTTTTCAAAATACAAAACAGTAAAAGTGATTCCTTCTCCTATCGTAGGGCGAAGTGGGAATCAAGAATTTATTTTATACGCAAAAGATTTGAGGTGAGTCATACATGATTGAACAACTTGTTGTTAAAGATTACATTTTATTTGAAAAAGCGCAAATTGATTTTAATAATGGTATGTCGGTGATTACAGGGGAAACAGGTGCTGGTAAATCGTTATTAATTGACGCTATAGGTTATCTAAGTGGAGATAGACTGCATTCAAATATTGTACGGCAAGGAAAAGAAAAATGTGTATTGACCATGGTAATATCGACAGAAAATGAAAATGTATTGAACTTTCTTCAGGAAAATGACTTTGAGATTGAAGATGGTCAGATTATCATTTCTCGTACCATTACCCAAAATCAAAAAAGTACGATTCGCATTAATCAACAAATCACAACTCTTGGTTTTGTTAAACAGCTCGTAGGGATGATGGTGGATGTTCATTCGCAAATGGATACTTATCAGTTAATGGATGAAAAAGTACAATTGAATCTTTTGGATCAATATGCGAATACTATGAGCTTACGAAAAGACGTTGAAAAAGCCTATTCAGAATATCGTCGTTGTTTTATGAATTTAAAAGAAGCAAAGGAAGAAACCTATTCGGATGATGAACTGGACTATGCCACTCTTCAATATAATAAAATTGAAGAATTGGATGTTAAAGAAGGGGAATTTGAATCGTTGCAAGAGCAAATTAAGATTTATGAAAATGCGCAGAACACATTAGATTCCTTAAATGCTTCAATTTACGCTTTAGATAAAGAAAGTGGGATTTTAGATACAATATACGATTTATATCGTAATTTATCAAAAGATGTTGTTTTAGCCCCTTTTTCTTCTTCTTTAGAAAATCAATATCATGAACTGATGGATATTTGTGAAGAATTAAAAGAAAAACGTTCGAGTTTTGATCAAAATATCAATTTAGATGCTTTACAAGAAAGAGAACATGCCATTCGTACCATGTTTAGAAAACATGGTGGCAGTTATGAAAGCTTGATGCGTGCTAAAGATGCTTATCTTGAAAAGATTGATAAGATTTTACATCGCCAAGATGTGATTGATAAATTAGAAAAAGAATTAAAAAATAAAGAAACGACTTATCATAGTCTAGCTATTAAGCTGTCTAAAAAAAGACAATCTGTTTTTAAAGAATTATCGAAAAAAATAGAAGAACATTGCCATGATTTAATGTTAGAAAAAGCAAGATTTAAAGTGGCTCGCCTGGAGAAAGAGGCAAGCAAAGATGGAATTGATTTGATTAACTTTGAAGTTTCGATGAACCCTGGACAACCATTTAGTCCATTAAAACTATCGGCGAGTGGCGGAGAATTGTCACGCTTAATGCTGGCTTTAAAAGTGGTATTTCAATCGCAAAATGGAATTGAAACAATTATTTTTGATGAAATTGATACAGGTGTTTCTGGTAAAGTCGCTTTTGCGATGGGTAACAAAATGCATAACTTAGCACAAAAATATCAAGTTTTATGCATTACACATTTAGCTAGTGTTGCTTGTTGGGCAAATACGCATTATTGTGTGAAAAAAGAAGCATCTAAAACAAGTACAAAGACAGCTATACATGAATTGGATGAGCAACAAACCATTGAAGAATTAGCTGTTATGTCGCATGGTGACGTGAGTGAATCGGGCGTATTAGCAGCACAAGAGTTAAAGAAAAGAGTGAAAGCGCAATAATGGCACGAGTGATATTTCATGTAGATATAAACGCATTTTTTGTCAGTGCAGAAGAGATAAAGAATCCAGATTTAAAAGGCCTACCTGTTGCAGTAGGCTCTTTATCGCGTAGATCGGTCCTATCTACTGCAAATTATGAAGCAAGAAAATATGGAGTCCAATCGGCTATGCCGGTGCGAGAAGCTTTGGAAAAATGTCCTGACTTAATTATCGTTGAGGGGGATTATGGTTATTATCGTGCGCTAAGTGCTCAGTTTTTCCAATACTTGAGAAAGTACACGGATATGTTAGAACCTGCGAGCATTGATGAGTGTTATATGGATGTAACAGAGACTATAAAAAAGTATAAGCGTCCCTTAGATTTGGCTTACCAGATTCAAAGTGGAATCAAAGACTTGTTGAGGTTGAATGTATCAATTGGTGTTGCACCAACTCGATTTTTAGCAAAGATGGCTAGCGATATGCGAAAGCCAGCAGGAATTACAGTTTTAAGAAAATCAGAAATTCAAAGAAAGTTATGGCCACTTCCTATTGAAGAGATTCATGGGTTAGGAAAGAAAAGTGCACCGATTTTAAGAAAAATGGGAATTACAACGATAGAAGATTTTGCTAGTCCGGATAATGAACAAAGAATTATGGGAAGATTGGGACCTAGTTCTTATTCTCTGATTTTAAATTGTCGAGGTCAAAGCAGTGCTGCTCTTCATTATTCAACCTCTCCGAAAAGTGTTTCCATTTCAAGAACCTTTTTAACGGATTTATACACTACGGAAGAAGTTTTATTGCGTACCAAAGAATTAGCGCAAGAGCTTTCGTACAAAATGAAAAGAGACAATCAAAAAGGAAAGCTTGTCAGCTTAGCATTGCGAGACACAGAATTTCATACGATTATGCGTTCTGTTCCGTTAGAAAACTATACAAACGAGTTTTTCCCTATTTATGAAAGAATTCAAGGTTTGGTTGATCAAAATTTTGAGCCCATTGGCTATCGACATATAGGAATTACAGTGGGATCTTTAAAAGATGCCGATCGAATCATTGAACTAACTAACATTTTTGAAGAACCGGTTGCGAATACTGACACGATATTAGAACAGCTTAACAACAAAATAGAAGGTATACATTTAAAAAAAGCAAGTGATTTATTAAAGGAAAAAAAACATGAGTAAGATACGAAAAGATTATTTTATGAGTCCAGAACATCCAATTTTTCAAAGAGAGGATATGTTTCATTTCAATACAGATACAAAACTATTAGCTGGGTTTTTAAAAATCAAAAAAAATGAAACAGTTTTAGATATTGGCACAAATAATGGGGCTCTATTGTTGGCTTGCGACCAATATCCTGTAAAACAATTAATTGGTGTTGAGGTATTAAAAGAAGCTTGTGAAGTTGCTCAAATGAATGTCGATCATTTTATTACCCATCCTTGCCAAATTATAAATGCTCCTATTCAAGACGTACAGGTGGAACTTGTTGATGTGATTATTTCCAATCCACCATATTTTTCTCAAAAAGAAACCAATCCAAATATTCAGATGGATTTTCGTCAATTGGGGCGTCTTGAAATAAACTTAACATTAGAAGAGTTGATTTTTCATACAGCACGCTTACTGAAAAGCAATGGTAGATTTTATATGGTACATCGTCCAAATCGCATTCAAGAAATTATTCATATTTGTACAAAAAATAATATGGGAATAAAAAGGATCCAAGTTGTTTACGACCATCGGGATAATGAAGCAAAATCACTATTGATCGAGGCTATTAAGGAAAGAAACTGTCAATGCAAGATACTTTCCCCGCTATATATTTAGTGATACAATGGGAACATGGATTTAGTAGAAGCCAAGAATGATTTTAAAATTCATATCAGTGTTATTGAGCATAAAAGTCAAAGAACAATATTAAGTTATCTAAGCGATATTGAACAGTATATTTCTTATTTGAAAAAAAAGCATATTTGTACAGTGGAGGAAGTAAGCGTACAAGAAATTGAAATGTTTTTATCCGAATATGGAAAAGAACATAGTTCTAAAAGCGGAAATCGAATGATTTCTAGTATTCGTTCGTTTCATCGAATTACTTCGTTAAACCATCCGGAAATTCGTAATCCGAGTTTATATGTTCATGGTTTTAAAAGAAGCCAGCACTTGCCGATATATTGTTCTCAAAAAGATATATCAACATTACTCAATTCTTTTGATCAATCGAACCAGGGAGTTTTTGAAAAAACCGTGATTATGACCTTGTATTCTTGCGGTCTGAGAGTCAGTGAGCTATGTGACCTACAATGCAGTCAGATTCATTTGGAACAAAAGCTTATGCGTGTAAGAGGGAAGGGAAAAAAAGAAAGAATGATACCTATTGCCTCGGTTTGTGTGGATCAGATTCGATACTATATGGAACTTGTTCGTCCGGATTGGGCAAAGAAGAATGTGGGAAACGTATTTGTCAATCGATTAGGTAACCCTTTGACAAGACAATATGTTCATATACTAATCAAAAGAAAAATTCGTGAAAATGGATTAAATTTAGATATTTCTGCGCACAGTTTTCGTCATTCGTTTGCGACCCATTTATTGGATGGGAAAGCGGACTTACGAATTGTACAAGAACTATTAGGGCACAGTGATATACAAACGACACAAATATATACGCATATCCAAACGGAAAAATTATCACATGCGTATGATTCTTATTTTACAGTATTTGAAGAGGAGGAAGAAAAATGAGTTGTGAAGGATGTCCAAGTCAAGGAAATTGCGGTAAAGACGCATCAAGTTGTGGTGTTTTAGAAAATAAACACGCAAATATTAAAAATGTGATTACTGTAATGAGTGGAAAAGGTGGCGTAGGAAAAAGTACAGTCACAGTTATGTTAGCTAAATCTTTAGCGTTATTAGGATATAAGGTTGGTATTATGGATGCCGATATTACTGGACCAAGTATTCCTCGTTTAATGCATGTTGAAAATGCTCAATGTTTTGCGACTGCAGAAGATCGAATCCTTCCTGTCGAAAGCGAAGGAATTAAAACAATGTCATTAAACTATATTTTAAAAAATGAAACAGATCCTGTTATCTGGAGAGGAGCTATTATTTCTAATGTTGTAAAACAATTCTATTCCGATGTTGTCTGGGGTGAGTTAGATTTCTTATTAATTGATATGCCTCCAGGAACTGGAGATGTTGCCTTAACAATTATGCAAAGTTTACCAGTAACTGGTGTTGTGATGGTTTCTACACCACAACCAATGGTATCAATGATTGTTGAAAAAGCCATTCACATGTGCGAACAAATGCAAATCCCAGTTTTAGGAATTGTAGAAAACATGGCTTATTTGGAATGTCCAAACTGTTCTGAAAAAATAAATTTCTATAATATGGAAGAATTGGACGCGTTTATTCAAAGATCTGGTACAAAGCTTTATGCAACATTACCAATGCTAGATTTAATTCGCGATATTAATACGTATATGGATTATAACGAAATTCAAAAGAGCATAGTTGACCAATATCTTTTGGAAGTCGCAAAACAATTGGCTAAGGATGTAGCGTAATGGAATATACGCTAATTCGAAAAAACAATAAAAGAGCATACTTAAGAGTGAAAAATGGAGCTGTTATTGTGACAGCTCCTTTGCGTATGTCAAAAATTGAAATTGATGCTTTTGTTGAAGTAAATCGTGCGTTTATAGAAAGAAATATAAAAAAATTCCAAGAAATCATATATTTGGAAGATGGAACCAAATTTAATGTTATGGGAAATGAGTATACTCTAAAAGTAGTACCTTCTTTAAAAAAAGAAGGTATTTATCAAGATATTTTGTATGTAAAAAACATTGATGCTTCTTTAAAGAAAATATTAAAATCATGGTTTTATTCGATTGCTGAAAAACGTTTTCAAATGATTTCGAATCAATTAGGGATAAAAGATTATACTTTGAAAGTTAGTTTTTATAAATCAAAATGGGGTAGCTGTACACCTGGAAAAAAACTAATTACACTAAATGCATATTTACTATTCACAAGTATTGAGATAATTGATGCGATACTATATCACGAATTTGCGCATACGATTCATTTTGATCACTCACCCTCTTTTTATTCTCGAGTTTTAAAATGGTATCCTTCGTATTATCGAGAACATGATCGTTTAAAAGGAATGAATATACCTAAATTAAAAGGTAAAAACGGAAAATAAGGGCCTTTATTTTCTAATGCGAATTCTTAAAATTCGTGTATAATACATACATTAGGAGGAGTATTATGAAATTTATATCCATATTATCGACAAAATTCTCGGCTTTTGTCCTTTCTTTGATGGGAAGAGGGGGATCATTGCCTGGAAGCATTGGATTAAAATTTGATGCCAATATATTAAAAAAATTAAAATTTTCAGGACCTGTTATTTTAGTAACGGGAACAAATGGAAAAACAAGTACCGCCAACATGATTACGGATCTGTTAATGACTAATGGATACAATGTCATTTCAAATCGTAAAGGTGACAACTTAAAAGCGGGAATCACCACAACATTGCTGACAAACAGTACGCTATCCGGTAAGGTGAAAGCCAACGCTTGCGTTTTGGAAGTAGACGAATTGAACGTTCGTCACATTCTTCCTAACATTCCAGTAACGGCATTTGTGGTCAATAACTTCTTTAGAGATCAATTGGATCGTGCTCGAGAAATGGAGCAATTGATTGATACAATTGAAAAAGTGTTACCAAATTATGAAGGAGAATTAATATTAAATGGTAATGACCCTAATGTAGTTCGTTTGGCTAAAAAAGCGCCTAGAGCACATACAACTTATTACGGAATTGATAAAAATGTATATTCCGTAGACAAAACGAACGAAGCCAGCGAAGGTAAATTCTGTCCACATTGTGGCGCAAGACTTAACTATTCATATTACCAATATTCTCACATTGGTAATTTTGCTTGTAGCGAATGTGAATTCAAAACACCAGTCTTGGATATTTCTTTATACGATATCGATTTGGAAAAAGAAACTTTTTACTACAATAAAGAATTATTTAAATCTCCTTATGAAGGAATGTATTCGATGTACAATTGCTCGGCTGTATTAGCTTGTGCGAAGTTTTTAAATATTCCCACAGTGGATGTAAAAAAAGTTTTTGCGAATGCACCCCAACCAAAAGGAAGAAATGAAAAGTTTGAAAAGAATGGTAAAACTTGCATTTTGAACTTAGTGAAAAATCCTACAGGTGCCAATGAGGTTATGAAGGTTATTGAAAAAGACAAAACGGATAAAGTTATTTGTATCGTCTTAAATGACCGCGAACAAGATGGTACAGATGTTAGTTGGATCTATGATACACATTTTGAAAAAATTATTGAAGACAGCACAAAAGAAATCATTTGCACAGGTCTTCGTGCTAACGATATGGCATTAAGAATTTATTATGGAAACTATAAAGGGACTCTGACGGTTGTTGAAGACTTGGATACTGCCATTTCATTGAGCTTATCAAAAAGTGACAATGTGTATGCCATTGCAACCTATACGGCTTTATTACCAACAAGAAATGCGATTCTAAAGGGGATGAAATAAGATGAAGTATACAATGAGAGTATGTTGGATGTATCACGATTTTATGGACCTTTATGGTGATAAAGGAAATATGATGGTACTAAAAAAACGATGCGAAGATCGTGGAATCGAATTTATTTTAGATACATGTGGCATAGGGGAAGAAAGAGACTTAAGTACTTACGATTTAATCTTTTTAGGTGGAGGAGCGGATAAGGAACAAATCAACCTTATTCCTGATTTACTAAGTCGAAAAGAGAATATTCAAAAAGCCATGGACGAAAAAACATTTGTTCTATTAATCTGTGGAGGTTATCAATTGTTTGGTCAATACTATATAGCGGCGGATAACTCAAAAATAGAAGGCCTTCAATTCTACGATTATTATACGGATACGGGAAAAGAAGGGTCTCGCTGTATCGGGAATATCATCATTGATGCAAATTTAGATGGTCTGCAAACAAAAATTATCGGGTTTGAAAATCATGGCGGCCAAACTTTACATGTAAAATCCCCATTAGGAAAAGTATTAGTGGGCTATGGAAACAGTTTTGAAGGCGGTTATGAAGGATTCTATGACGGACATATTTTGGGTACATATTTACATGGTCCTTTACTTCCAAAAAATCCAGATGTGGCAGATTTTGTGATTATGAAATCGCTCCAAAAACATCATCCAGAATTTAAGATGGAAGATTTAATGCCTTTAGAAAACGAATTTGATAAAAACGCTCGTCAAGTTTTAATACAACGATTGATGAAATAAAGAGTTCTTGGAACTCTTTTTTCTTATTTAAAAATTGGTATAATAGTAGTAATTATGGAGAAATCGTATGAAAAAAATCCTATATGCGTTTTTATTGTCTTCACTTCTATGTGTAGGATGTGCGAACACAACTACGGATACGAATAAAAAAGAAATACAGGAACAAGAAACTTATATTTCATATTTAGAACATGGAGATGTTCTTTTTAAACAAAAAAATTATCAAAAAGCTGTACAAAACTATTTAAAAGCCTTTGAAAAAGATCGAACAAAATCTGAAGTCTATGCCAAATTGTATAAAGCTTATACGGAGTTATCGGATAAAAAAGGTTGTACTGAAATTGAAAATGAGGCAGAAAAGAACTTATCAGAAAAGGAATATAAACAATTTTTGGAACAAATTGGGAAAAGTAAAGAAGATAAACCGTTAGAAGTAACCAATTTACAATTTTCAAAAGCGGTAGATCAAATTACCGTCTATGAGAATAGTGTTATTGATTATAACGATTATTTTGAAGGGAAATGTGCAATTGAATTTTCAATGATTGTGAATGATTCAAAAGTGGATTTTCAAAAAGCCGGGCAATACCCCCTTACTGTAACTTTAAAAGACAAAAAAGGGAATGTTTTAGAAAAACAAGCGATTGTGATTGTTGAACAAAGCCCTTATGAATATGTACCAGGGATGTATATTTCGAATTATCGAATGAACGTTCGTAGTGAAGCCAATGTTTTTTCAAGTGTTGAAGGAAGTTTTGCTAGTCAGCTACAAATCGTGATTGATGAAATCGTTAAAGCGGACGATGGAAGCTATTGGGGGGTCTTATCCACGGGCTATGTATGTATTAAGGATTCACAGACGGAATACTTATCGTTCTATCGAAATCGTGTACCAGTTTCCGCAGATTTTAATAATGACAACAATACTTTTATTGAACAAGTGTGTCCAGCCGTGAATGGTCTTGGTGGTTATCGAGATGCATCCACATTTACTGGAAATGTGAATCGTACGATGAGCTGTGATGATGTATTTATTGTTTATTAAGAGATATGCAGATAAGATAGAAAGAAATCTTTGTGATTTCTTTTTTTTAGTTTTGTGTGTAAACTTATCTAGAGGGAATTAATGCATGAAAAAAAGCAATTATTTTGAATATATACTTACGATACATTTTAAAAATGGGCAAAAAAAATCTTATACGCATAAAATAGATACTCTAACTTTTTATAAAGACAAATGGCAAAGTGGCATAGTATTCTTAACAAGTCCTAAACAATTGGGATGTTCTAAAAATGTTGAAGAGTTTTACCAGAAAATGGATGCTTCAATTTGGCAAATTGAAAGAAAACTACCGTCAATTGCTCATGTTAAAGCGATATCTATAAAAGCGATATATTATAATACCTCATCTTCTTTTGAAAGGTTGTATAACTACGATATGGAAGAAGGTACGTATGTATTTTTTGAACAAGGGAAAAAAGATCCACAAATATGTTTTGAGGAGTTTCAATTTTCCGATTATGATACGCTTCAAATTATAAAAGAAGAACCTGTAATACTTGCTACAAACACCAAAAAGTGCCAAGACTATCTTTATGCAGGTAATGTTCAGAATCTGAACTTTGGCAAAACACTTATCATTCCTGATGGTGTAAAATACATTGAAAAAGATACATTTCTTTCTTTCTCGACATTTACTCATCTCACTTTACCAGCATCGATTGAGTATATCGATCCTAGTGCGTTTTCTAGATGTTATGCGTTAGAAAAAATAGAGCTGAAAGACAATTCTAGATACACTGTTATTGACAATCGTTTATGGGATAATTTAGAAGGTCAATATTTAACATATGGAACGCAAGGAAATGCTTCTTTGTTCATTTCTACCAAAGAAGAGGTGGATTGGAAGGAAATCGAACCTTTTCCTGAATCTTTTGCTCTGCCTGACTTTTCTGATTTTGGGAACAATCAAGATATCTGCATAGATAATTGGAAGAGTCAATTTGTTCGTAATAGCACTAGAATTCATGCTTGTGAGCTATTGGAAGAAATATGGAAAAGAATTGGCAAAAAAGAATGTGCTGTGTTTATGATTGTTCGTGATATCAATGATTCTTCTCGTATCTTTTATTTATATTGGGATGGAAAGGAAAAGGTAATTGGGACAAAAGAAAATTGGATAGAGACGCCTTTAATCCAAATTCGTGAATGGATGACTTCGATAGGTGTGTCGTATTCAAAAAAACGCGCCATGACTCTTTCTGCTTTTCCTTCTTTATTGTTTGACTTTTCTCGTAAGGGGAAACAGAAAAAGAAAAGGGAAACGTATACTTTATGTTATGAATCTGGGAAATATAGGAATCACATGTGTATTGATTCAATAACTAGCTCAGCCCCTTTGTTGGAAAAAGAAGCTTTTAAAAACTGCTTCTCCTTAAAACGAGTGGTATTAGATAATACGGTTGAAATTGCAGAAGAAGCTTTTTCAAATTGTATATCTTTAGAAGAAGTAGAGCTTCCAGCTAGTTTGCAGAAAATAGGTACACATTCTTTTAAGAATTGTACTTCTTTAAAGCGTGTTATGATACAACCGGGTTGTTTGTCTTTAGGTAAAGGTTGTTTTCAAGGATGTGATAAATTAGAGAGCATAATCTTACCTTCTTCAATCCGAGAGATAGAAGAAGAAGCTTTTCTTGGATGTAAGGCATTGAAACAAGTGATCCTGCCTTCTATAGAAGTAATTCAGAGTGCTTGTTTTAAAGATTGTTGGAAACTTGAAAAAGTTGTTTTACCAACGTCTTTGAAAAAGATTTCTTCACAAGCTTTTCTAGGTTGTAAATCGCTGGAGACATTAGAAGGGGCTGCATCTTGTGAATGTAAAGAAATTGTGCAGGGGGCATTTAAAGATACAAAATTTTACGAAGAAACTCGATTGTCTAAAAATGAAATTGAATTTTATATAGGAAAATATCTTTGGTATTCGAATAAAAGAAATCTGATTATAAAAGATGGAACTATTGGTCTAGATCGTTATTCAATTAATGGAATCGAGTCCTTATGGATACCTAAGAGCCTGCATACTTTACAAGTTTCGATTTGTCAGAAACAGGCGAATTTAAAAAAAGTTGTTTTTGAAGAAGGGGTTTATGCCATTTTGAAAGACGAATACGGGGCTTTTTTCTCGGATTGTCCTCGTTTAGAAACGGTTTTATGGCCAGCGTCTTTGGTTCTGGTACATCCAGATTCTTTTTCAAATTGTACAAACCTTACAATTTATGGAAAAACAGGTTCTTATGCGGAAGCGTTTGCGAATCGTAGATTGATTCATTTTAAAGGAGAATAGATTATGGATACTCGTTGGAAAAAAGATTTTTCTTCTTGGATAGGAAAAAGATTTCATAGCTATGGACTAACGTCTCTGGAATCGACACATTTATCCAACGCTTATGTACAATTACATATTGGAAATGAATACTATGAAATCAGTAATACGAGTTCATTTTTGGATTATTATGGTCAAGAAGAGAACACGGCCATCTTTTCTTTGGAAGAAGATTCTTATGAATCTTTTGAAGATATAATGGTTGATGAAACCATTCAAGCAATATATGTCATCCAGGAAGAACAGAATTATTTTGAAAATAAAGAATTAAAATATAGAAATTTTTTAACGCGAGCATTGATTATTGAAACAGATATAGCACAATATGGTTTTGAAAAAGATGATGTTTCTTTTTCTGAATGGATTCATATTAAAAAAGGAAAGGATGTACTTTCTACTTTTCCAAAAAAGAACCTTTGGTTTGAAGAAGAAGCTTTTTTTGGAATGGATGATATTAGCACAACGTGTCTTCAAGAAGTTCATTCTTTTAAACCAAAAGAAAAAACATTTATGATTCAAGGAAAATCTATTTTGGAAGTTCAAAATTTTATAAAAGGACATCCACATTGCCTTGAAGAGGATTTTCTTTATATATTTGGAAAACATAAGATTTGTGTGGAATGCACTTGTGGTAAACGGTTGGAAATTCAGGAATAAAATATATGGGATATTTTGCAGTATTAGATACAGAAACAAACTGGAAAAATGAAGTAATGTCGATAGGAATTGTTTTGGCGGATGAAATCACAATGGAACCTTTTCGAGGAAAGTATATTGTGATAGATCCTGCTTATAAAAAAGGTGGATTATTTTCTAGTGTCTTGTTTATAGATTCTGTTCGTGTAAATCGTATCTGTTCTTATCAACAAGCTATTGAAGATATTTTAGACTGGTTCGCGTTATATGGTGTAAAAAAAATATTTGCGTATAATGCTGGTTTTGATTTTTCACATTTGCCTCAACTTCAAGAATTTGAATGGTATGACATCTTGCGTTTAGCCGCATATAAAGAGTACAATTCATTTATTCATGAACAAATGCCATGTTTTAAGACAGGGCGATTAAAACGAAATTATGGTGTCGAACCGATTCTTCAATTATTGAGTAAGAATGAGGATTATCGAGAAGTACATAATGCCTTGTGTGATGCACTTGACGAATTGAAAATTATGCAATACTTGTCGCATCCTTTAGAAGTATATAAGGTTTCGGCTATAAAGAGGTGAGTGTAATGGGAAAACTAGGAGTTGCTGTTCTGATATTAATTGGAATAATAATGCTTATTTTATTCGTGATATTTCATGAGATAAAAAAGCCAAACAGCCGTTTGTTTCGTTTTTTAGTTAATCAAGAAAGAAAGGATTTTAATAAGAAACAAAAGAAAAAAGAAAAAGTGCAATCTATTTCAAGACGAGTCGTTCTTGAAGAATATGAAAATTTTAATATTTTTTATCCGAAAATGTTTTTAGGAAGGGAAAAAATTATTATTAGTCTATATGGAGGATCTTTTATTACTGGGAATAAGGATTCGAATAATGTCTTTAATTCATTTTTGAGTGAACAAGGGTGTATTGTAATATCTGTTCAATATCCATTAGCTCCGGAGAATAAAATATCCGACATGTTACAAGCGATTTCTAATCATATTGACGAAGCCATATCGCAATTGTCAAAGAAGGTAGATATAGTTGAGAAAATCCATTTGATTGGTAATGGAGCGGGGGCTTTGTTGGCTTTGTATCTTGCGGCGGCTTCTCGTAGCAGCCAGATATCTCGTTTATTTGAAGTATCTCCTTCAAAGTATAAGATTCAGAGTCTGGTTTTGATTAGTGGTGCATTCCAAACTATAAAAAAAGATGAAAAGAAAAACGTTTTTGCGAATCAGATTTGGGGTTTTGATTGGAAAACTAAGTATGGAGAGTTTACGCAAACGGATTTTTTAGTACACCATTGTGAATTACCACCACTATACATTTTTACTTCGAGCAAAGATTCAAACCGAGGCGGTTGTGAACGATTATATAAATCTTGCATCAATGCAGGAAAAAATGCACGTTTGAAGAAGTATAAAAACGAAGAATTATGTCATTCTTTTGCGATAGAGCATCCTGAATTGGAGGAAAGTCAAGATTTACTTGATCGTGTAAGCATGTTTACTTGTAATTAGAAGATTTAAAAAAGAGAATCACAAGTTCGTGCATTCCCCTTTTTTTCTTGTATAATAGTTAAAGGAGAATTTGTATATGGAAATGCACTTAACTGGATATGATGAAATTGAAACATTAGAAAAGAATTCTATTTTTAGTTTTGAAAAATCTAAATCAATGTCACTTTTTGAAATGAAGAAATTTATTGTCTTAAAGGATTCTTTGGTTTTTATTAAGGAGAATCAATTTAAGTGGGTATTTCCATTGAGTACCGATTGTACCAATCGAATACTTGATATTTTACAATCCGAACAGGATATTTTTACAATCAAGGATCTTTTAGAATCCCGTCCTTTTCCGGAAGAAGAGGAAGTTGAAACTTTTAAATTTACATTTTTAAATCATACTATTTATTCCAATCAAGTATTTTTTCCGGATGAAAATAAAACAATACTTCAATGGAATTCTCAAAAAGATGTGTATCATGCGAATCTGAATACAGTTCTAACTCTTTTTTTCAAAATTGTTGATATTGTTGATCAATCGGAATTGGAAATCGATATTAAACGAGAATTTGATCTGGAACGTGAAGAAGATGGACCTTATTTTAAGAAGTATATTGGACAAAAGGTTAGAGAAAGAAGTCAAAGATGTTGGATTCTGAACTTAGATCATCCTGCTTCAAAAGATCCATGGCACATTGAATACAAAGGGTCTTTAAACTTTGGCTGGAAATTGTTGGCTGGATTAAACTTTGATTCGCCTAGTATGTTACAAGAGAGTATCCGCCATTATTATGGGAATAAGCTTGCGAATAACGCAAATGTGGAAGCTTTATGGACTGTAATTAAATCGATACAAACTAACGATACAATCTATTTAGTAAAAGATGGGTATGTTCGATTTAAGTTTATTGTATCTCGTCCATTTAATGAAGATTTTAATTCCATTGGTCGAATCGATATTAAAAAAGCGACATATTTTTCAGATGTCCCTTTTAATGCCAATCGGATTTTTAAAACAATGATTTCTTCTATTTCTAAAGATGATTCTATTATCTTATATTTTGAAGGCGAAGATGGAAAAGAAAATGTGGATGTTTTTACAATGGGGCAGACAATCTTTTTAGGACCATTGGATTCGATTAAAGAACAAACACGTCGGCAACAACTTGCTTATTTATTACCAGATCAGATTGTTAAGTTATATAAGGATTCACAAAATCAGTTTTATCTTTCAAAAGAGAGTTATAAAGAAGAGTTTAGTTACTATTACGATTTTAAGAATATGAACTTGGAAGAACCGATGATCATGGAAATGGAAGAAGGTGAACCCGTTCATATCCAAATATCGGATTTTTTAACACAAACCGAATTAAAAAACTGTTTTCATCACAAGCTTTTGCATTTAACTGCGATAGTGAAAGTGGTGGATGAAAAAGGAAATACGAATGAAGTGTACACACCTGCTTATTATTGTACAAATTGTGGCCGGTATTATGTATTGGATGAATGTATTGATCGTATAAAAAAATATGGAAGTCCATTGTGTAAAGTTGTTGGTGATTCGTATTGGACAGAGAATACAGAATCTACTTTCCGAGGGTATAGTGAAGAAAGCATGTTGCATTTATATGGATATAATACGGCTAAAGATCAATTAAGCGATGTGCAGCGAACACGTATTTTAGAAATTATGATTGATGAAGGAATCGTTTCTAAAGAAGAAGTGTTAAAACATTTAGAGTTTTTGATTCATTCGCGCGGCAAATCGGAAAGTATGAAATCGGCTTTTGAGAAATGGGAAAAGGATAGAAAACATATTCAAAGCTATTTGGAAAATACTAGACCATTAACAATTTGTAACACGTATTATTTATATCAATCGAATCGATTATTTTAAAAAACTCAAGGAGTTAGTCCTTGAGTTTTATTGTTTGTAGAAAACCCCAAGATTGTCTTGGGGTTCAATATAGCTTTAGCG
>JAUNDJ010000120.1 GCA_030526175.1 Bacillota bacterium | reverse complement strand
ATTTTTTTCTTTTTTTCTTCTCTTACTCTCTTTTATCCCTTTTTTATCGCATTTTTGTACAATAGAAAAAAAGTGAACTGATTCAACAATTCACTTTATTCCCTGAAAAATTTTATTATTTTTTGATAATTTCCATTTTCTAATAAATCAAAAGTACTTGTTACCTCAATAATTTTGTGATCCACAAGTGCAATCATAGAATCATTCTTTGTTTCAATTTGATAAATATACACATTTTTCTCAATTTCTTTTGAATTCCCATCAATATAATCCACTTTAAATTTATCAAAATATTCTTGCGCATGATCTTTCACTTCGTAAACTACATGAAACAACAATTGATCGTCTTCATTAATATCTGTATACGATTTTGCATGAACGAGAATACTTTTTGAATAAGAATACTGTCCAGCAGCTCCAGATTTATATCCAATCTTCTCCATTGTCAAAATTGAATCATCCAAAGGCTTCGTACCTCTTTCCACGATATCCAAAACTATACCTAAGACAAGAGAAAAACTAGTCATCACTAATAATGCATATCCTATCCATTTCATAGGTGTTTTCGTGATTTCTTTTTTAGCCTTGTATTGAATACTACGAAAAGCTGCTCCAACATTTAAGAAAGCAAACCCAGTACACAACAAAGGAATCAGACATTGAAATAATATTTCTCCATCCGTCAATAAATGTCTTACATCTTGTTGCATAATCGAATAAGAAAAAGAATAAATAGCCACTCCAAATAGTAAAAAAGCCAATATAAATTTATTAACATAAAGATTATCCAAGTAAGACTGTAAGATTTGTTCTCTTCCTTTAGGACGTTTTCGTTTCGATTCACTACGGAAAAATATCATATTTCGATAACTTCCTACATAACGATAATCACAACGATCGTACAAGGTTATTAAGTGATTACGAATTAATTTCTTAGGTGTATTTTTTTCTTCTTTAAGAACGTCAACAGTATAAAAGTAATGTTTGTCGTTTTTTTCAAAAGAAGAAACATAACCCATTTCAATTGGATTTAACCCCTTTTTACTCAATGTATTCAGTGTGTTTTCAAATTCTTTATATTCCGTAATATCATAAGAAAATACTTTATAGCTCATAGATAAACCTCCAAAGCCATTATAACATAGAAAAAAGGAACCGATTGCTCAGTTCCTAATCTAACACGCTTATTTTGTCCATTTATTAAATTCTTCATCCGTAGCAAGTACATAGTGAGTATCCGTAACATAGTGTTCTGTTCCCACTGTGTAATCGATACCTTCTGCATTTTTATCGTATGTGAAAGACTTACGAGTTTTTTCAACACGAGGATTTGGATGAGGAATTGCACTCAATAAAGATTTAGTATAAGGGTGGATAGGATTTTCGAAGATTTCATCACTCGTTCCAGCCTCAACTAAATGTCCTAAGTGAAGAACACCAATTCTGTCCGAAATATACTTAACCATTGATAAGTCGTGGGCAATAAATAAAATTGCTACACCCGTTTCTTTTTGAATCTTCTTCATTAAGTTTACAACTTGCGCTTGAATCGATACGTCTAAAGCCGAAATGGCTTCATCCGCAATAATTAAATCCGGATTCATAATCAAAGCACGAGCAATCCCGATACGTTGACGTTGTCCACCAGAAAATTGGTGTGGATAACGAGTAGCAAATTCACGAGAAAGCCCAACCAATTCTAACATTTCATAAACTTTTTCGTTTCTTTCTTCAATAGAATTATACGATTTATGAATATCTAAACCTTCCCCGATAATATCAATTACCTTTTTACGAGGATTTAAACATGCCATAGGATCTTGGAAGATCATCTGCATATTTGTACGAAGTTCCTTAATACTATCTTTCGACATTTTTCCAGAAATATCTTTTCCATTAAAAGTAATTTGTCCACCAGTAGGTTTATAAAGACGAATAATACTTCTTCCTGTTGTGGATTTCCCAGAACCCGATTCACCTACTAAACCATAAGTTTCACCAGGCATAATATCAAAAGAAATTCCATCTACCGCTTTTACTGTGAAGTGGCGATTTACTTTAAAATATTGTTTCAAGTCCTTAACAACTAAAATAGGTTCTTGTTTCATTATTTAGCCGCCTCCTTCATTTTTTCTAATCTATGTTTTAATTCTTTAGGCATCTCAATTTTTGGTGCATTTGGATGCATTAGCCAAGAAGCAACTTTGTGCGTATCCGATCCTTCTACATCAAACATAGGAGGTTCAACACGTAAATCAATATTTAATGCAAATTGGTTACGAGGCGCAAATGCATCTCCTACAACTTCGTGCGCTAAGTTTGGTGGAGAACCAGGAATTGTATACAATTCGTCATCGTCTGTATCTAAATCAGGCATAGACGATAATAATCCCCAAGTATAAGGGTGACGTGGATCGTAGAAGATTTCATCAATCGTACCAGTTTCTACGATTTTTCCTGCATACATAACATTGACATAGTCTGCTACCTTAGCCACTACACCTAAGTCGTGTGTAATATAAATAACCGATAAGTTCTTTTGTTTCTGAATATATTGAACCAATTCAAGGAATTTTGCCTGAATTGTTACGTCCAATGCAGTCGTAGGTTCATCACAAATCAATACATAAGGATCACACGCAAGTGCAATCGCAATAACTACACGTTGACGCATACCCCCAGAGTGTTGGTGAGGATATGTATTCATACGACGTTCTGGATTCGTAATACCTACTAAAGTTAATAATTCAACCGCTTTATCATAAGCTTCTTTTTTCGATAAGCCATAATGATGGATCATAGGTTCCATAATTTGGTTTCCAATTGTCATAGTTGGGTTTAAAGAAGTCATTGGATCTTGGAAAACCATCGCAATCTTACGACCACGAATTTCTTTTTGCATGAAGTTTTCATCCACTTGTACTAAATCGACTTCTTTTGCTTCACCCGTATTTTCATCGTTCCAACGATATAAGATTTGACCACCATCAATTTGACCATTTCCCGCTAAAATACCCATGATAGCTTTTGTAGTAACCGATTTACCAGAACCAGATTCACCAACAATCGCAATTGTTTCACCTTGGTGAAGATCTAAATTCACACCACGGATCGCTTTTACAAGACCACCATCAGTTTTAAATGAGATTTTTAAATCTTTGACTTCTAGAATTTTCTTTCTTGTATCCATAGATTACATCTCCTTCATAGTAGGGTCTAACGCATCACGAAGACCATCACCAAATAAGTTAAAGCTTAACATTAAGATTGAGAAAATAACTACAGGAATAACCATTTGGTATGGATATACTGTGATTTTTTCAAAACCATCATTAATCAAAGTTCCTAACGAAGCCGCTGGAATAGGAAGACCCAATCCAACGAAAGAAAGGTATGCTTCATAGAAAATCGCATTCGGAATAGACATCATAACCATGATGATCATTTGAGAATAAATATTAGGTAGAATTTCTTTAAAGATAATAAAGAAATCACTTGCACCCAACGTACGAGAAGCAAGAACAAACTCCTCTTCTTTAATTTTTAAAACTTGTGCACGGGTAATACGAGACATACCAATCCACTCAGTAAAAGATAACGCAACAATAATTGTAAATAAGCTAGCTTTCATAACCATCAACAATAATGTTAATACAACTAAAGTTGGAATAGAGTTAATGATTTCTTGAATACGTTGTAAAACAGAGTCAACCCATCCTCCAAAGTAACCAGAAATTAAACCATAAGTCATACCAACAACTACATCAATAAAAATCGCAACACAAGCAATAAATAATGAAATACGAGTTCCTTGCCATGTTCGAACAAATAAATCACGACCATATGCATCCGTACCAAATAAGTGTTCGGCGCAAGGTTTAATATTTTGTAAAGAAGTGTCAATCGCATCGTATTTCCAACTAGAGAACATTGGTGCAAAAATTGCCAATAAAGCAATCACAAGGATGCAAATTAAACCAATGACAGCCCCTTTATTCTTTTTAAAACGAATTAATGCATCTTTCCATCCAGGAACAGCAGGAGCAACAACATCTTTAGTAATATCTTGTTTATCCCCTACCAGTTCAAAATCATCTGGTAAGAATACAAAATTTTCTAAATCCATACTTTTACTCATCCTTTCCTAAACGAATACGAGGGTCGATAATACCGTAAGAAACGTCAATAATCAACATCATAATGATATACATAGCCGCATATAAGAAAGAACAAGCCAAGATAATATTATAATCGTTCGAAGTAATTGAGTTTACTAACAATTTACCTAAACCAGGTACTGAACAAATTTTTTCAACAACCATTGTTCCTGTCATCAAGTTAACAAGAATTGGCCCTAAAATAGTAATAACAGGAATTAACGCATTACGAAGCGCATGTTTCATAATAAGAGATTTACGATCCATTCCTTTAGCTTTAGCCAAAGTCATATATTCACTCGTCAATACAGAAACCATTTCCGTACGAGTGAAACGCGCTACGTTAGCAATAACCCCTACAGACAGAGCTGAAATTGGCATAATAGAAGAAATGACCGCTTTGGAAGAACTATACCCAGAAGGTAAGATCTTTAATTTTGACGCAAAAACAATCAAAATCAACATCGCAAAAACAAACGAAGGGATAGAAACACCTAATACAGAAATTACAGTTGCTAAAGTATCCCAAATTGTATTTTTACGTAATGCCGCAAATACGCCCAATACCATACCAATGACAGTTCCGATCACTACTGCCACAACACCATAGACAAACGAAATTTTAGCTGCTTTTCCTACCAAAGTAGCAACCTTCATATCCTTGTATAAGTTATACGAAACACCGAAATCACCAGACAACATAGAAGTCAAATATTTAAAGAATTGCACTGGAATTGGTTTATCCAATCCATATTTCACTTCGATTGCTTTACGAGCTGCTTCTGAAAGCTTTTCGTTGTTGATTGGTGACCCAGGTAAGAACTTAACCATTAAGAATAATACAATTAAGATTACTAATAAGGTCATTAAGGAAATAGCTAATCGTTTTCCGATATACTTCATCGTAGACTTACTCATATACTTTTTCCTCCTAAATCTATAAATAGGCACAATAAGAGAAGATATTGTGCCTAAATTATCATGTAAGTTTTTATTAATTACTATTTAGATACATAAGCGAATGTATAAGGAACACCTACAGGACGAGTTAACATTCCTTTTACAGCTGGATTTTGAAGAGTTGCAGTACCTTTTTCGAATACTGGGATAACTCCATTTTCTTCCATTAATACTTTTTCTGCATCTAACATATTTTGCCAACGAGCATCTAAATCTGTACCAGTTGCAACTTTATTCATTAATTCATCAAATTTTTTGTTTGAGTAATCTCCATAGTTATTAGAGTTTCCAGTGATCATTAATGTTAAGTAAGTAGTAGGATCTCCATAGTCTGGTCCCCAACGAGTACAAGCGATATCGAATTCACGATTCTTTTGTTTATTATAAATACGGTCTTGTTTAGTAGTTGCAACCATTTCAATATTCAATCCTTCTAATTGAGAGAATGAGTTTTGTAAGTAAGTTGCCATTTTATCCATTGGAGATTCATCAGTACCATAAGTGATACGTAATGTGATTTCTTTTTTACCTAATTCTTTTAATCCAGCAGTTAAAGCTTCTTGAGCAGCCTTAGCATCGTAAGCTACATAAGAACCAGCTTGTTCACGGAAATCTTCACCTTTTGGACTAATAGATAATCCACTAGGAACGAATCCACCAGCAGATTTAGAACCATCTTTTAATACTTTTTCACAGAAGTCATCACGATTGATTGCTAATGATAAAGCTTTACGAACGTTAGCGTTAGCTAAGTCAGGATTGTTCAAGTTAAGTTGTAAATAGAATAAATATCCTTCATTGATTTGTTTATAAGCTTCGTTATCTTTATATTTATCAACTAAGTCTGAGTTGATAGGAGCGAAATCTGTTTCACCATTTTCAAATGAAGTAGCAGCTACAGCTGGATCTTGAACAAGTTTCATTACTAAATTATCAATTTTTACATTTGCAGCATCATAGTAAGTTTCAGATTTTTTAAATTCAGCTACTGAACCTGGTTCCCAGTTTGTCATCACAAACGCACCGTTTCCTAATACAGTGTCTGCTGATTTACCATAAGATTCACCTTGTTCTTTTGCGAATTTTTCATTAATTGGATAGAAGCAAGGGAAAGTCATTAATTCATCAAAGAATGATACAGGAATTGTAGTTTTAACTTCTAAAGTTTTGTCATCAACAGCTTTAACAGCCATTCCTTCGATATCTTTAGCAGTTACTTCTTCTTCAGCATCAATTTTAGCGAAAATTTCATCTACACCTTGGATAGAAGCGATACCTTCTCCAAACATATAGCTGTAGTTTCCATTGTTTTCAAAAATACGGTGCCAAGCGTAAACGAAGTCGTTTGCAGTAACGTCGTCTCCATTTGACCATTTTGCATCTTCACGGATTTTGTAAGTGTGAGTTAATTGATCTTCACTTACTTCAACACTTTCAGCAACACCATTTACTAATTTTCCATCTGCATCTAATTTCATTAATCCGTCTGTTACAGCGTGGATTGCAGATAAAGAACATCCGTCATCAGCGTCTGCTGAGTCTAAGTTTTTGATATCTAATTCTGAACTATAAGTATATGTAACACCATCATTCGAACTAGATCCACCACATGCTGCTAAAGATAACCCCATTGTAGCAGCTAGCGCCATTGATAATAGCTTTTTCATTTCTTTTCTCTTCCTTTCAATATATTCATGACCACTTTTCATGAACAACTATATCCGAATTATATACATTTTTATTTTATGTTTCAACCTATTTTTCCATAAACTAACAAAAAAATAAATCATTCTTTCACATGTTTACAATCATGAAAATATATTTCAAAGGTTTGACAAACCAAAAAAAAAGAAGAAAATATATCTATACAGAAAGGATTTTAAACAATGAAAACAATACATACAGATAAAGCCCCAGCTGCAATCGGGCCATATTCACAAGCTATCACAATTAATGGATTAGTCTTCACTTCAGGGAAAATTCCTATCAATCCAGCAACAGGAGAATTAGTTCAAGGAGACATTAAAGTACAAACAAAACAAGTCATGGAAAATTTAAAAGCTGTATTAGAAGCAGCCGGATCTAGTCTAGAAAAAGCTGTAAAAACAACTTGTTTATTAGCCGACATCAACGATTTTGCTGCTTTTAACGAAGTATATGGACAATATTTTGTCAACAAACCAGCTCGTTCTTGTTTCCAAGTAGCAGCAATCCCAAAAGGTGCTTTATTAGAAGTCGAAGTCATCGCAGAAATTTAGAGGCTGTAACAGTTGAATAACAGTCAAAAATAAAAATAACAAAATAAAA
>JAUNDJ010000119.1 GCA_030526175.1 Bacillota bacterium | reverse complement strand
GTTAATAAAACGAGTTTTGCACCATTTTTTTTACTTAACTCCTAAAGTCAGGTATTATAACCAATTCTTTTTCCATTTGCAAGAAAAAAATAAAACAACCTTTTCAATTGGTTTTTGTGATGATAAAATGGTTATGTTAAGGGGTATGTGAATGGAACAAAAAAGGACGGCTAAAAGAAAGACTTCCTCGGAAGAGCTTTCAAATGCACAAGTGAATGATAAAGAAATTTCGGCTTTGTCTCGTTTGCGAAAAGAACGAGGACAAGAAGATATTAGTCAAAAGATCGTTTTTGAAAGACACGTTCTTCAACCGGATACTTTTGAAGAAGATCCGGAGATGAAAATGTTTATGACCGAAAAGTTTTCGATGACTTCTATGGATGAACAGCTTCAAATTGTCCAAAACGCACTAAAGCGTTCGCTAAAAGAAGAAGTGAAGGAAGAAGAAACGATTCCGGTTGAAGAAACAAAAACGAAGGAAGAACCTGTAAAAGAAGAGAAAAAGAAGAAAAAGGAAAAACGCTTCGCAAAAAAAGAAGAGAAACCAAAAAAAGAGCGTAAGAAAAAAGAGAAGAAACATAAGAAGTCAAAAACGGAAATCAAGCGTGAAAGCTTGAATGAAGCTTTTCCAGTAGAGAAGAAAGAAGATAAGATTGGTCGTTTTGGTCGTAAGAAACTAGAAAAAGAAACGAAAGTGAAACAGCCTTTAACTCTGGAAAAGAAGTTGCTTTTTGGTGGAATTGCGATTTTGCTTCTTTTATTAGCTGGTTATTCGTATTTTACATTAATTCAAATTCCGCAAACCAATCCAACCGAAGAACAAGCGATGTTGTATGAGAAATTGGTTGAATATGCGGACGAATGGGATATGTTGTCGGATACGGAAAAAAACGAGTTGTTAGATATTGAAAAAGATTATAGTGATTTATTATCGATTCAAAAATCTAAAATTAATGATTATTTTAAGGAACAAACTGGAAATTCTTTAACCGATGTTTTTTCGCAATTGAAAAAGAAACAAAAAGAAGAAACGAACGAAGACGATCCATCGTATAGAGTCTTATATGATTATTTGAAAAATTGGGATAAGCATACGGACAATATGAAGATGGCAATCATCACATATAAAGGATTGTATGATTCTTTAACACCAGGACTTCAAAGTAAAATAAACGATTTTACGAAAATGAAATTGGATGCGACTTTTAATACTTTATATCGACAATATAATGATATGTATGTGGGCGAAATTGGTTCTATTCCTGTCATGTTCTCGGCATATCGAAACCAAATCAAAGCGGAATATGAAAGAGAATTGGAAGATTTACATGCCAAATATATGGAATTGTCGACAAAAGAAACAGCTTTGCAGGAACAAAAGAAAAAGTATTCGCAAAATTCGGATAAGTATAAAAAGACAGTTAAAGATTTAGAGTATAACGAAGCCCAATTGTCACAAGTTGAGCTATTGATTGATTTTTATTCGCAAATTGTCGAACAATACAATGTGGTAGAAAGTAGTATCTACGAATAGATACTACTTTTATCATAAAGGAGGGAAATATTCATGATTTCTAAATGGAAAGATATTCTTGCTTCGCTTTCAAAAGAAGAAAAGATCATTCTAACCAGTGTATTATTTTTATTTATTGGACCATATTCGTTAATGGTCTTCTTATTTGGTGTTATAGTTTGGGAAATTAAAGAAAAACGTTTTTTTGAAGAAATAAAAAATCAACCAGGATATCAATTTTTGTATAGTTTTATTTTCTTAGGTATAGTGGTTTCTCTATTGTGTAAGAATTTTATGGGATTGGTCAATATGGGTGGTTATCTGATTTTGTTTGGATTCATGCTCTATTATCGGAAACATTTGACCAAAAGATTACTTCCGATCCTTTTGGAAGAAATCGTCTTGTTGTCGATTGTTGTAAATATTATAGGCTTGGGACAATTTGCCTATTTATCCAATAAACATGGACATTCTTTTTTTGAATTTAAAGTATTTAATTCGCCGAAGAAGAGAATTACCTATACTTTCTGGAATGCTAATTTTTATGCGATGATGATCGAGTTTGTGATTGTTTGTTGCATGACACGCTTTGTTCAAGTAAAAAAAGTGACTTCTAAGATTTTTTATGTAGCGGTTGGATTATTCAACTTATTCTTGATGTATTTAACGGGGTGTCGTGCCGCTTTTATGCCATTTGTACTATTAGTACCCGCCTTCTTATTTCTTTCTAGAGAAAGAGTATGGGGTATCTTATCTGTTCTTTGCATCGCCTTGTTTGCGATTGGAATTTATTTCTTTCCCCAACTGATTCCTCGTATTGATGATGTAAAAACGGTAGATAGTCGTATTAAAATCTGGACTTGTGCCATCAATGGATTGAAAGATCATCCGCTGTTTGGACAAGGACCTCAAGCGTATAACTTAATCAACAAACAATATGGGGGACATCCTGCTCCGCATACACACAATATTTATTTGGATGTACTCGTTAATTTTGGTGTGGTCGGAACGAGTTTGATCTTAGCTTTTATTGCCAAAATGAGAAAAGAAGTCTCACAATTATGCCAATGGAAAGAGCATCCGGAATATTTTGCGATGGTCGTTGCTTTTGTGATTATCGTATTGATACATGGTATTATGGATTGCACATTAAATATGCCAAGTACGGGATTATTCTTCTTGTTTATCGTAAATATGGGTTGTGCAAAAGAAGTTGAGTTCGAAAAAATTTAACAGTATAATATGTAAAAAGACAGAAAAAAGGAGAATCTATGACCAATATTATCTCGCTTTTACTCTGCCTTTTTTTATGTACAACACAGGCTTTTTCTATCATCGAAAAACAAGATTATATTACCTTATGCCAAGAAGTTTCTTTTGAACAAGCTATTTCTTTATCTTCTCGTATCCAGGAAGAAATAAACCATTGTATGCGCATTGAAGAATTGGAACAAAAGATGGATGAAATGTGTCGAATGGAGAAAGAAGAATTGGAAAATGAAATTCAAAGCTTAAAAGAAAAAAAGAACCTTTGTTTAGAAGAAAAAGAAGAATTCATTAAAAAAAGTGAATGGAATCAAAAGGAATTAGAATGTATTTCTCGTTTGAAAGAAATAGAAAAAGAATTGGCATTAAAAAATAAACAATTTAAAGAAATAAAAAGGACAATGGCGACACTTCAGAAACGACTGATTCCTATTTCGGAACGAAGAAAAAACGATGAAAAAGCCCAGGCGATATTGGAAGAGCGTTTTGCCCATCAGATTGCTGAGCTTCAAGAAGGTGGCGAATACAACGTTCATAAGGTTATTAAAGGAAGTGAAAATCTTCCTGTTTATGGAAGCCAAAAGACGTATCGTCATAGTTCCTTATATTCATGCCTGGTGGCTGGTGATTACGAAATTGATAACTTTAGTGAATATTGGATTTATCCGATACAAGGTGGTAGAATCAGTGCAGGAACCTGGTGCTATCCTTCTGGAGATATGCATTTGGGTATGGATTATGCGGTTTCCTTATATACACCTGTGGTGGCTCCCGCAAACGGATTGATCTTATATGCGGACAATCCTGTTTCTAGTAACAATGGATATTTAGGAAATATGTGTGGGTGGCCTTATGGTGGAGGAAATACGATCGCGATGATTTGTGCAGTAGGCGGTTCCATTTATGGAATGAGCTTTGCCCATTTATCCAATACCATCTATGTTTATCCTGGTCAACAAGTCAGTCAGGGCCAAGTAATCGCGTTAAGCGGGAACAGTGGCAATAGTACAGGGCCGCATTGTCATATAGAATTATTTTCACTAACGGATTCGTTAGAAACCGTTGTAAATTATTTTGCGTCCACCGCAGATTTTTCATTTGGATGTGGGTGGAGTGCACCTGCTACTTGTAGTGGGTATGGATGTCGAATACGACCGGAGAGAATTTTATGAAACAAGAATTTTTTGATAGAATCCAATCGTATATTCCGGAAGAATACGATGCTTTTCTACAATGTTTTGAAAAAGAAATGTTCAAGGGATTGCGAGTTAACACTAAGAAAATAGATTTGGAGATGTTTACGAAACAGTTTCCATATATTGGAGCGCCCTCGCCATTTTGTAAAGAAGGATTTTATATTGAAAAGAACTTAGGAAACCATCCGTATCATTTCGCAGGTCTTTATTACTTACAAGAACCGAGCGCAAGCAGTGCGGTAACCATTTTGAATGTACAAGAAAACGATATTGTTTTAGACCTTTGTTCAGCGCCTGGAGGAAAGAGTACCCAAATCGCGGCATCTCTAGGCAAAGAAGGATTTTTAGTATCCAATGAATACGATAGTAAACGTGCACAAATTCTTCTAAGCAATATGGAACGCTTAGGGGTGATGAATGTATTGATTACCAACTCGAATACGAAAGTTTTATGTACAGAATTTTCTGAATGTTTTGACAAGGTGTTAGTGGATGCGCCTTGTTCTGGCGAAGGAATGATTAAGAAACACGATGCGGCTGGTGATAATTGGTCAGTGGAAAATATTGAGTTTTGTGCCGCTCGACAAAAGGAAATTTTACAAGATGCCTATAAGGCGTTACGAAAAGATGGTATTTTAGTCTATTCGACTTGTACTTATGCCAAAGAAGAAAACGAAGATGTGATTCGCTGGTTTGTCGAAAACTATCCGGATATGGAAGTGATTGATCCAGGTGTATCTTTTGGTCGCGAAGGTTTGGATTTACCTTTTGCCCGACGAATTTTCCCAATGGATCAAGGAGAAGGACATTTCATTTGTAAGTTAAGAAAAAATGGTGGTGGCATTTCTTCGTTTAAAACGGTGAAAAGCGCGAAATTGGATAAATATGCGACATCGTTCTTAAATGAACAGATGGAAAAAGATGACTATTATTATTCGATTCAAAAAGATAAAGTGTATATGATGCAAGCTCCTTTTATTGATGTAAAAAAAGTGAAAGTGGTTCGTCAGGGAACATTGGTAGGAGAAACAATCAAAACTCGTTTTGAACCAAGTCATGCCTTTTATTTGAATCGAGAATCGAAATTTAAGAATATGGTAGATCTTAATGTCGAAGAAATGGATTTATTTCTTCATGGCAATCAGATTTCGAAACCTTGTAAGAAAGGCTATGTCGCCGTTTGTGTAGAAGGACACCCTTTTGGCTTTGGAAAAAGCGATGGAAATGTGATTAAGAACAAGATTCCTAAAGGATTACGCTTGTTAGAAGGTGTTCATATATTAAAGTAAAAGAAGTGGAGAATCTTATAGAACTCTGCTTCTTTTTTTGTTAGAATGCTTGCGGTGATGATGTGTTTAGTGAAACGATAGATAACTCGAAAAGAGAACAAATCCAATTGGTGTTACGATTGTCCTTTCCCGCAATAATGGCAGAAATAGGATCTATCTTGATGCAGTATATTGATGCAGCTATGGTAGGCTCTTTAGGCGCAAAAGCAACCGCTTCCATTGGTTTGATTGCTTCAACAACCTGGTTGATGGGAGGCTTGGGTGTAGCGGTATCTTGTGGATATTCTGTGCAGATTGCCCATTTAATCGGGGCGAAACAGTTTAATCAGGCCCGTAGAACCTTACGACAAGCTTTTACGATGGTAGGATTGTTTAGTATATTCATAGCCTTGATTGGAATTGGTATTCATTCGTATTTGCCACATTGGCTACATGGTAGTGAAGAAATATGTACCAATGCTAGTTTTTATTTTTTAATCTATTCTTGTGCTATCCCTATTCATCATTTGCGCTACTTGGCAAGTAGTTGTTTACAATGTTCTGGGGATATGAAAACACCAAGTGTATTGAATACAAGTTTATGTTTTCTAGATATCTTATTTAACTTATTTTGTATTTTTCCAAGCGTTTCTATTTTTGGATTCACTCTTCCTTCTCTTGGACTAGGTGTCTTGGGTGCAGCTTTGGGAACCGCTTTAAGTGAAGGTGTTGTTTGTTTAGGGATGCTCTATGCACTATGTGTAAGATCGGAAGTTTTATCGCTTCGTATAAAAGAAAGCTGGAAGCTTCAAAAAGAAGTGGTTGTCAATGCATTGAAAATCACTTTACCCTTAGCTTTTGAACGATTTGTGATGTGTGGAGCGCAAATTACGGTGACTCGTATTGTTGCTCCATTAGGAACGGTTTCTGTGGCTGCCAATTCTTTGGGGGTGACTGCCGAAAGTGTATGTTACATGCCTGCTTTTGGGATTGCCAGTGCGGGAACGACAATAATTGGTCAAAGCTTAGGCGCCAAACGATTGGAATTGGCAAGAAAACTGGGAAGAATGACCTTGTTTTTGGGAATTCTTCTTACGATTGTTACTTCGGTGCTCATGTTTGTGAGTGCTCCATGGGCATTTGCGTTATTAACACCGGATGTACAAGTACAAGAGCTTGGCGTCATTATTATTCGTATTGAAATGTTGGCGGAAGTATTTTATGGTGCACAAATTGTGATATCCGGAATTCTTCGTGGGGCAGGAGATACGTTTGTTCCAAGTGTATTTAACTTAGTGAGCATGTGGTGTGTGCGAATTGTTCTGTCGCTCTTACTTGTCAAAGAATATGGTATTATTGGAGTATGGGCCGCAATGGCTATTGAATTAACATTTAGAGGAATCCTTTTTGGTGTTCGTTTTTTTAGAGAAAAATGGCTTAAGATTCCTTCGATTATAAAGGAGTAGAGATATGTATAAATGTATAGCTTTGGATATGGATGGTACATTATTAAATTCCAAAAAAGAAATTAGTGAAGAAAACTTTATTGCGATTCGAAAAGCGTTTGAAGCAGGAAAGACAATTGTATTAAATACAGGAAGAGGATTGAGTGAACTCAAAGATTTTCTTCCCTTACTTCCAGAAGTGCAATTTGTGAATTGTTTAAGTGGAGCTTTAGTACACGACGTTAAGAATCATAAGGATATTTTTTCTCAAGAACTTCCTTATGAAATTGTGCAACAATTGTTTGCGATTTCCAATATTGAACATTGTATGCAACATTGTTTATCCAAAGAAACGCTAGCCAATGAAGCGAATATTGATCGTATGGAAGAATACCAGATGGGTGTTTATAAAGAAGCGTTTCGAAAAAGAGCGATAGCTTGTAAAAATTTAGAATTGGAACACAAAGAACAAAAGTTTGGTGTTCATAAATTTAATATGTATCATTTTGATACAGAATCTCGAGAAAGAACAAGAGCTCGTTTACAAGAAGCCAACCTACCTATTGAAGTGGTGGATTCCGAAATCACTTCGTTAGAAGCGAGTCAAAAAGGGATTGATAAAGGAGAAGGACTTCGTAGATTGTGCGCGCACTTAGGTATTACTTTAGACGAGTTGATTGTGGTTGGCGATGCGGATAATGACTTACAAGCCTTAAAAGTAGCGGGCTTAGCGGTTGCGATGGGGAATGCCAATGACAATGTGAAACAAGTGAGTCATGTTACTGTGTCCGATAATGATCATGACGGAGTTGCCCAAGCTATTTACGATTACTTATTGAAGGAATAATTTCCGTTACTGAAAACTTATAAAAAGCTAAAAGCTTTTATGTTTCATTCCTGCTTC
>JAUNDJ010000118.1 GCA_030526175.1 Bacillota bacterium | reverse complement strand
TTTTGGTCTTTTTTTCAATAGCTATATATTTAGTGTCGAGTTCTGTCCATTGATCTACGATCATAATATCTTCGTCTTCAATGTCTAAAATTTTTATGATATCATCCATGTGTACCTCCTTATTAAATGGAATTCAGCACTTCATATAATAAGGAAAATAAAAAGAGAAACAAAACTGATTTTTCAGTAGTGTTTCTCTTTATTTTTTATTGGATTTTTTCTCCCCTAAACCAGTCCCCTAAACTGTTCCTCAAAAATTAATCCCCTAAAAACTTTGGATATCCCCATCCACCTTGGATGGTTTTTTTCTCCTTTTTTTGGTAAAATGAAAAGATGGAAAGGGGGATATCATGAGTTGGATTAAAGAAGACGATTTAAAAGCGATTCGTGCACAAGCGGATATCGTTGATGTTATTTCGAATTACTTAACTTTGACCAAAAAAGGGAAGAATTATTCTGCGATATGTCCATTTCACGACGATCATGATCCGAGTTTATCTATCTCAACAAGCAAGCAGTTGTTTAAATGTTTTGTTTGTGGTACAGGTGGAAATGTGTTCTCTTTTGTACAAAAAATTGAGAAAATTACTTTTCCCGAAAGTGTGGTCAAAGTTGCTAATTTGATTCATTATCCTCTTCAAATATCGGAAAATGTATATGTACCGAAAGAAAATCCAAATCAGCTATATCATGATGCACTAAAAACATTTATTCAATATACCGAATATGAGTTGCACAGTGAAGATGGACAAAGAGCTATGGATTATCTACAAAGACGTCATATCCACGAAGATATTTTGCGTCGTTTCCAAATCGGATATGCGCCTTCGAGTGAAAAATCACTCCATTTTTTAAGGGTGAAACAAATTTCTGATGAAACCTTGTCCAGCGTTGGTCTTTTCGATGGAAATCACAATCCATTCCATGACCGTTTTTTGATTCCAATACATGACGAACATGGTAACCCTGTCGGATTTACAGCTCGTCGATTAGTGGAGGATAATAGTCCAAAATATATAAATACGGGACAGACTGTAATTTATGAAAAAGGGAACGTGGTCTTTAACTATCATAGAGCACGAGATTTTGCTCGAAAAAATAAACGATGTATCCTTTGTGAAGGGGCGATGGATGTTTTAGCGTTTGAAAAAGCGGATATTCATGAAGCTGTTGCTTGTTTAGGAACCGCTTGTACTCCTGTCCAGTTAGATCTGATAAAAAAATTACGTGTTCCAGTTGTTATTAGCTACGATGGGGATCGTGCTGGAAAAGAGGCTACGTACAAATTTGGGAAAATGGCTGTTCAAGCTAACATTCCTATTCAAGTAATCAAAAATAAATCGGAGAAGGATCCCGATGAAATTTTTGAAAGTGAAGGGAAAGACGGATTGGTAAGCTATTTATCCAAGACCATGTCTTTTGTCGAATTTTTGTTTGACTTTTTATTGAGCAAATATAATTTAGAAAACTATGAGGATAAATTAAAGTATGCGCAAGAACTTTCGGCCGTCATTGATAAAACTTGTGATACTTTTGAAAAAACGACGTATTATTCACAACTAAAAACGCGTACAGGGTTTGATTTTTCGCAAATGGTGATGCCAAAAACAGAAATCAAACGAGAAAAAAGAAGCAAACCGGTTTTGGTTTCGATTCCAGATGATGGAAGAACGCAAGCGGAATTTGCGTGTTTAAATATGCTTCTCCTGTCTCGCAAAGCCAGTGAAATCTTTAAAAAAGAGATTGGCTTTTTCCAGAATAGACTTTGCCATCGTGCTTCTTTATATATATACGATATGTATAGAGAAAAGAATAAGATAGATATGGATGTTTTGATAGCGAATATTTCGGAAGAAGAAGTACGAAACTTTTTGGTTGATTTTATGTATCAAAATCAATATTTAAGTGAATATAATGAAGATTATTTTAACGATGCCATCTTAAAAATAAAAGAATGTGCTTTGCAGGCACAAATTGATATGATCAATCGAGAAATAGAAACTTTGACAAATCCGTTGGAAAAAGTGAAGAAAGCAACGGAAAAACAAGCATTAATCGTTCAGAAAAACGAACTTAGAAAGGATGAACCACATGGATAATAAGAATATACAACCAATTGAATGTTCAAAAAGATTGATGGAAATTTTAGAATGGATTCAAGGCGATGTATTGGCGGATATTGGTTGTGATCATGGATATGTGGCTTGTAATGCCATTATTATGGGAAAGTCGAAGAAAAGCTACGCGTGTGATATTGCCCAAGGTCCTTTAGAAAGAGCAAAAATGACTATTCAGGCTTGTCATTTGGAAGAAGAGGTGATTCCCGTATTAATGAATGGAATGGAAAATCTTCCTGAAGATGTAAATGTGGTTACCATTGCGGGAATGGGAGCTAGTACCATTCTTGATATTTTGGAAAATGCACCTTTGAAAACAGGACTTCGATTATTATTGTCACCGCACAAAGATGTTGAAAAGCTACGTGAAAAACTAAAAGATTTTTCCATTGAAATTGAAAGAGAAAAGATCGTCTTTGATGAAGGACATTATTATCCAATCTTGGATTGTGTTGTGAAGGATAAAGTCGCAAGTCTTTCGCTGCAAGAAACGTTTTTAGGGAAAAATGTAGTTTCAAATGTAGTATATGCACAATATCTAAGCTATGAAAAGAAGAAATTGACTCGTATTCTTTCGAACATGCCTGAGGGAAAAGGAAAAGAGCTTCGTTGTAAACTAGAGATGATAGAAAAAACGCATTAGAGGATTTCCTCAATGCGTATTTTTTGTTTCATCGTTGGATTTTTTAATTGTTCTAAGATTTGTTGGGTTAGATAAGTTGGTGTACTAGCTCCCGATGTAATCGCAATAACTTTTTTGTCTTGAAAAAGTGAGGTATCCAATTGTTCGATACTTTCGATGGAATGGACAAAAGGAATACCAGACAGTTTACCAATTTCGGCAAGCTTTTTGGTGTTGTTACTTGTAGGATCGCCTACGACAATAAGTGCTTCTACGTTTTCTTTTTGAAGATCTAAGATGGCTTGCTGGCGTACACGTGTTGCGTTACAGATTTCATCATGAAATTGAGCGTCAGGATATTGATTTTTGATTTCTTTAAAAATACTCTGTATATCCATGATGGACATGGTTGTCTGATTGGTCACAAAGATATTCTTGGATATGTTTTGTGGGATATCGCTTGTTTTTTCAATCAGATGAATGTGCTCGCTTGTTGAATAAATAGATTCGGCTTCTGGATGGCGATTCTTACCAATATAGAATATTTCAAATCCTTCGTTTAATTTGTCTTGTACTATTTTCTGGGTTTGTAGGACAAAAGGACAGGAAGCATCAACACAAATCAATCCTTTCTCTAATGCACGATCCTTAACCTTTTGACTAACACCATGGGCGGTAAAAATAACGACTCCTTCTTTAATTTCTTCTAATAGTTCGAAACGAGTTTTATTCTTGTTTTCAATCGTTTCAATCTGCATATTTCTTAAGGCTTCTTTCACATAACTATTGTGAACTAGATTTCCTAAAACCGTAATTTTTTCCTTTGGGTATTTTTGCCGAGTTTCTTTAGCGGTTAAGATAGCTTTTAACACACCACCACAGTATCCTTGTGGTTTTACTTCAATAATGTTTTTCATAAAATGATTATACTTCTGAAAAAAAAAAAGACAAGAATAATTATTCTTGTCTATTCAAATATATTTAACCAATCATATATCATGCGTGCCATGATCCGTAAATTTTCTCTTGCAAAAGCAGGATCTCGGGTAATACCAGTTGACATGATAGACATAATGATTTCACCTTCTGGAGCATATACTAAAGCCGTATCATTTTCAGTTGTTAATAAGTCACCTGTTTTATTGGCAACAACAATACCTTCTGGCATGGCAGCAGGAATCTTGAAATATCCTTTTTGGTCTAAGAATAGTTGTAACATATCTTGACTGTGTTCAAACTTTTTATCATAGACATCTTTGAATAATTGTGCTGCATCTTTGGCAGAACAATAATTATAAGAATCTACATATTGTGTTTCCACATCTTTATATCCATTTTCTTGAGCCCATTCATTAACTAGTTCTGTTCCTTTAAGATAATTTCCATCACCAAGGAGACCGACACATCCCATCCAAGCCCAATTTTGAGACCAACTGATCATGTTACTTAAGTAATGGTCAACAAGGTTTTTTCCATACGTTTCGATTAGTCGATCATAATCTTTATATACAGCACCCATAACCCACATTTTAATCATACTAGCAGATTGTGCCTTGTGAGAATTGATATTCATTTCTTTTCCACGTTGTAAATCGAACAAATAGATTTGCCAATCTTCTGTTGATGGTATGGAAGAAGAAATACATTTTTCAAGTGACTTTTTTAGATTTTCTAATGAATTTTCTACCATACAAGTATATGAGTCAATTTCAGATTCATATAAACCTTCTAACAAGAAACTGGCTTTTACTGAATAATTACCACTTTCATAATTAAAATCTTTTGCGTAAATTGTCGCATCTATGCTAGTTTTATTTTCAATAGGGAAATATAGTTTCTTAGCACATGATTTGTCGTTTTTTGGTGTTACCTCTAGAATTAGTGATGATACGGTTCCTGTGGATTCAATTCCGTCAATTTTAACATGGAAGATTCCTCGTTCATCAGATTTTTCATCCACGCAAATATTGTCGATTGATGTTTTTAGTTTAGAAATATTCAGAATATTTCTTTTTTTTGATAGATTAAATTTTTGTGTTTCTTTTGAATCATATTCTCGAATATAACCATCTTTTCCGACCCAAAGAGCGTAATTAGAAGAAAAAGATAGAGATAAAAAATAAGAACCATTACTGTCTTTTCTTAATTTCCAATGTTGTAATGCGTTTTCCTTGTACTCGGAAAGAACAACTGTTGAATTCTCTATCTCTTTTTCCTTGTTTAAGGTAAGACATTGACCACTTACAAAAGAATAGATTATATAATAACCATCCTTATTCTTTTTAAAAATCCATTGGTCATTATCGCTAGTATCTTCTTCGTTTATGTAAATCGTACTATTTTTTGTGTTTGCGCTTAAATATCCATTTTGTGTTTTTAATGTATAGATGGACAATTGATTTTTGGTAGAGCTTTTCTCTGAAATTTTAGTATTACTTGCGTATATTGGATTTATTTGTGTAAAAAAAATACTTGATACTAATATTGCTTTTAATAATTTTTTCATAATATTTATCACCCGAAAATTACTATAACATAATCATAAAATTAATAACACAAATATTTGTATTTATCCTTATATATAAATAAGGACTAAATAGTTTGTTTTCAAAGAATTTGTATGATAAACTATCTTCGCTTCAGTAAGGAGGAGATATAATGATCACAAAACGTATTCAAGAAATTATGGATTTAGAGAAATTCAAAAAATTAACCCCTATCCAAGAAGAAGTTTTAAATTTAAAAAATAAATCACAAGATGTAATTGGGATTTCCAGCACTGGATCTGGAAAAAGTCACGCCTTTTTCTTTCCCATTTTTGATCAAATAGATGAAACATTGGACGAAGTACAAGCTGTTATTTCTTGTCCAACTCGTGAATTAGCGTTCCAATTGTATGAACGTGCCAAAAAGATTGCCGATCATTTTGGTGTACGTGTTAAATTGGTGACAGGTGGTATTCAAAAGAAAGCGACTATTGCCCAACAACCACATATTGTCATCGGAACACCAGGGCGTATGAAAGATTTATTCGTAAACGATAATACGCTTCGTTTGGATACAACAAGAATCTTTATTGTTGACGAAGCCGATATGACATTAGAATTTGGTTTCTTAGAAGATATTGATGCCATTCTTTCAAAAATGGATAAGAAAGTGCAGTGTATGATCTTCTCGGCAACCATTCCAGAAGCTTTACAACCTTTCTTGAAAAAGTATCTTACGAATCCAAAAGTCGTTGAAATTAATAAAAATGAGGATTTCCAAAGTGATGTAGACCATTATTTGGTCGATTGTAAGCACAAAAACTATGGAGAAAAATTATTGGATGTTCTTCCATGTATCAATCCATATGTGTGTTTGATTTTTGCGAATACAACAGACGATGCGCACAATATCGCCAATACATTACGCGAAAATGGATATGACTTAGTGGAACTTCACAGTGGCTTAGAATCTCGTGAGCGTAAACAAGCCATTCGTTTGATTCAAACACAAAAGAAAAGCTATATTGTAGCTAGTGATATCGCATCTCGTGGTATTGACCTTGAAGGAATTACCCACGTTATTAGCTGTGGGTTCCCAAAAGATTTGAAATTCTATGTTCACCGTGCTGGTCGTACAGGTCGTGCTAGTCGTGATGGAAACTGCATTGCCTTATATAAAGAAAATGACGCAAAAGCCATTGAATCTTTAGAAAAACAAGGTATTCATTTCTTATATAAAGATGTGAAGAATAAAGAATTTGTGGATGTAAAATCGAAAATTCGTAAACCAGTAAAAAAAGAAGATCCATTGGGAAGTGAAATTGGGAAAATTACAAAGAAAAAGACAAAAGTAAAACCAAATTATAAGAAACAACAACGAGAAATTGATAATTTACGTCGTAGAAAACGTAGAGAAATGATTAAAAATGACATTAAGCGACAACAAAAGGAAAGAGCCATCGCTAAATTAAAAGGGGATGAATAGTATGATTCTTGGTTCACACTGTTCATTAAAAGCACCACACTACTTTTTAGGGTCTGTCAAAGAGGCGTTAAGCTATGGAGCTAATACTTTGATGATTTATACTGGTCCACCAAGTAATTCTAAGCGTAAAGATATTTCTTCTTTTAAAATTGCTGAAGGAAAAGTTTTAATGGAAGCCTATGGTATGAAAATGGAACACATTGTGATTCATGCTCCATATATTATTAATTTGGGAAATTCGAAAAAACCAGAAACAAGTCAATTTGGAGTCGAGTTTTTAAAAGAAGAATTAAAACGAGTGAATCAATTGGGGGCTAAAATTTTAGTTTTACATCCGGGTTCGCATGTGCAAGCAGGGGAAGCCATTGGTATGGAATGGATCATTCGTGGATTAAATGAAGTATTGGAAGAAGATGATAGCGATATTAAGATTGCGTTAGAAACCATGGCTGGAAAAGGCGCTGAATGTGGTCGTACATTTGAACAACTGGCGTATATTCGAAAGAATATTAAGAAGTCGGATCGAATTGGATTTTGTTTCGATACATGTCATACTTGGGATGCTGGTTACGATTTATCCAATTTTGATGCAGTTATCGAAGAGTTTGATCGAATATTAGGGATTGAAAACATTCTGGTTTTCCATATTAACGATTCAAAGAATCCAATTGGTGCTAGAAAAGATCGTCACGAAAATATTGGAAAAGGATATATTGGTTTTGATATTCTTCATCAAATTGTTCACGATCCTCGTTTTGAAACTGTTCCAAAAATATTGGAAACCCCTTATGTGGATGGTAATGCACCTTACAAAGAAGAAATTGAGATGTTAAAAAAGAGGCTGTAACAGTTAAGACGTTCGGATAAAATCTGGGCGTCTTTT
>JAUNDJ010000117.1 GCA_030526175.1 Bacillota bacterium | reverse complement strand
GGGGATATTTTTTGCCCTTTTTTGAATTCATCACTTGACATTGTGGCAAAGAATTATTAACAGCGGATGAAGTTCGTTTATTGGATAACAATTACGGACTTCTTTTTATTAAAGGAGAACGACCTATAAAAGATAAAAAATATGATTTATTAAAACATCCAAATATTAAGCAGACATTGGATGGAGGACGAGAACCTTATATTCATGGGCAAACGCATCATTTCATTGATGACTGGCAAAATATTCTTTTGACTGATAACGAATATGAATTGCTAGATCAAGAAGAAGCAGAAAAATATGTAAAGGAGATCAAAGAAAATGAAGAAAGTAAAAACAATTAGAAAAGTAGTGTTCTATGCTTATACAGCATTAATGCTCATCACAAACTTTATAACACCTGTTTATGCAGCTAATGATCCAGTCACTGTAGTCAATAACTTCAGCGATTTTATGTTTGGACTCATTCGAGCAATTGGAATGATTCTATTGGGCTTTGGAATTGTACAGGTTGGTTTATCTTTAAAAAGCCATGATCCAAGCCAAAGAGCTAATGGATTTATGACAGTTGCTGGTGGAATTATTATTACGTTTGCGAAAGAGATTTTAAATATTATTGTAGGTTAATGTATGGATGGAATCATCGATAACCTAACAAGTGCCATTAATACCTGGAATTCTAAACTTGCTGAAATATGGTTGTTGCTTACTGAATCACCAGAGTCATTTAAAGGTGGTGATATATGGAAAATCATTGTAAAAGTACATGAAGGCTTACAAGCCATTGGACTTGCCCTTCTTGTACTTTTCTTTGTATGGGGATTAATACGAACTTGTACTAGCTGGCAGGACGTTAAACGACCTGAACAAGCCTTCAAACTATTTCTAAGATTTATCATCGCAAGAACTTTAGTGCTTTATGGAATGGAACTTATGACGAAGATATTTGAAATCGTACAAGGAATTATCCAATCGATTACAGAAACTGTTGGACTTGGAGTATCTAACGAAACAGTGATTCCACAAGAAATTGTAGATGCAGTAAGTAACACCGGTTTCCTGGAATCTATTCCATTATGGGCAGTAACCTTACTAGGATCTATATTTATCACAATCTTGTCTTTTGTGATGATTTTAACAGTATATGGAAGATTCTTTAAACTGTACATGTATACAGCTATATCTCCAATGCCACTTGCAGCTGCTGCAGGAGAAAGCACACAAAATATCGCTTTTACATTTATTAAAAGCTATGCTGGAGTATGTTTAGAAGGCGCTATCATCGTCCTGGCATGTATTATCTTCTCTGTCTTTGCATCAAGTCCGCCAGTTGTAGATTCAACAGCATCTAGTGTATCTATGGTATGGAGCTACATTGGAGAATTAATATTCAATATGTTAGTACTTGTAGGAACAATCAAGATGTCAGATCGTATAGTAAAGGAGATGATGGGATTATAAAAATTTGTCTCTCTTAAATGTATACTAATTCACATATATGCTACAATCATGTTAAAGAGAAACGGTGATTGAAAATAATCAATAAAGTCTATTGGTTCTATTATATAATTATCGATATTTATATTGGTACAACTCGATTCCCTGTATAAACGGAAATCTATAATCATCGCGTAATTTACATTCGCTATTTTAGGAGGCAATAAATAATGGACACAAATAAAAAAAATAAGCATGGAAAACTGAAATGGTTTGCAATAGGAGCCACATTAACAGCCGCAGGCTTCATCGTCATCCCACGTCTCATCAAAAAATATGGTACTAAAGTGTACAGAAATACACTGAACACATCGGAAATTGATTTCGATAATATGGGGCCTGAAATTGTCCCATTTGAGTCAAAAACTCAGGAGGAAAAGACATGTCAGGAATAGATGCAAGTAAAATTGCTCAAGAAGCAATTGATGCAATAGCAGAGAAAATCAAGAACCTAAACACACTTAATATAATTGTTGCTGGTAAAACTGGTGTCGGTAAGAGTACATTGATCAATTCTGTATTCAAGGAGAAACTTGCTGACACTGGAATGGGTAAGCCAGTAACATCGCATATGCGGAAAATCACAAAAAAAGATGTACCACTTGCAATCTATGATACGAGAGGGTTTGAACTTGGAAAAGAAGTTCAGACAGAAGTAAAGCAAGAGGTAATGGATACAATCAATAAAGGTCTTGCTACTAAAAATATAAATATGGCTATTCATTGTATTTGGTATTGTATCAATACTGCATCAAATAGAATTGAACCAGAAGAAATCGAATGGCTTCGAGAGCTCTCAATGGAGAACCAAATCACACAAGTTCCGATTATCGTTGTGCTTACACAATCATTTTCAAAGAAAAAGGCCCAGGAAATGAGACAAGTGTTATTGAATGAAAACTTGGATATCATCCAGATAATCCCTGTGCTTGCAGAAGATTATGAGATTGAAGATTTAGGTGTTGCTAAAGCATACGGATTAGATGTGTTAATCAAGGTAATGGGAGAGGCTCTCCCAGATGAGTTAATAGACACACTTCAACATGTTCAGATTGCATGTTTGGATGAAAAAAAGCGCCGTGCACAGGCAGCAGTAGCAACAGCATCAGTTGCAGCGGCAGGTGAAGGAGCTGCGCCTATTCCGTTTTCTGACTGTGCATTACTGATTCCTACTCAAGTAGGTATGATAGCTTCAATTACAGTAATATTTGGTTTTGATGTAAACAAGAGCGTTATCACTGCACTGTTGTCATCGTCAATTGGTGCGGGCGGTGCAACTTTGTTAGGAAAGACTGTGGTCACTAACATATTAAAATTTATACCAGGCGCTGGCACAGTTGTCGGTGGTGTTATATCAGCAAGCACAGCCGGAGTTATAACCGCAGCACTTGGAGAAGCTTATATCGCTATAATGGAATTAGTTTTTAAAGGAGAAATGAGCATAGATGATTTAGGAACAAAAAAAGGAAAAGATAAGATGACAGTTCTCTTCAAGCAACAATTAAAAATGCAAAGATAGTTAGCTACACTACCTGAGCACCTATATAAGAAGATGATATTTACCAACGCAAGGATTACTCTTTGCGTTTTCCCTTTATATCATATGGTAGCATTCTAAATAATCCAAATGGAAAGTATCTAATTGGAAGAGCATTTGTTTGTTATATTCTCAATAAAATTATTGATTCAAACTATATACTTGAATCCACAATAAATGCAAATTCAAAAACACTTAAATTTAATATGGCACCGGTTAGTGCCAATTAAAAGATGGCAGAAGCTCACAACTTCTGCTTTTCTTTTATCCAAATAGAAAGAAGGAACTTATATGAAAGAAACTATATTAAATCAAATTATTTTAAAAACAGGAGATACGATTCAAATTCAAGAACCATTGAATTTACCTATGAATCAAAAGATTATGTATAAGATTGAACATGAAGAAGATAAGGTAGTTGTTCATAGCAATAATGGAAAAATTGTTATACCGGTAGAAAATATATTATTTGCAACTTCTGTTCCATTTGATGATGGAGAATCTGATGAAATCTAATTTTGAAATCAAGATCAATAAAGAAATACGTGATTATACCGAAAGCATACTTCTTGGCCTATCTTTACGTCAAACTATCTTTTCGATACTAGCGTGTGCTGTTGCGTGCGGTTTGTATTTTTTATTCAAAGAAAGACTTGGTACAGAAGTTACTAGTTGGCTATGTATGCTTGGTGCTGCACCCTTTGCAGCATTTGGCTTTATTCGATTTCAAGGGATGTATACAGAAGATATTGTGAGGATGGCAATATATTCTTTTGTATTATCTACAAGGAATTTGATTAATGTACCATTTAATCTTTATTATGAAATACTTGAACCATTCATTAATCAATCAAGAAAGGAGTCGATTGTACATGATAAAAAGCTACGAAAGATTGAAAAAGCTCAACAAAGAAAAAATAAGAGTGCCTAGAACAGTTCAGGATACCATCCCGGTAGATACAATCTATAAGGATGGTATTTTTAAATCTGGTAATAAATATATAAAGAGTTACAGGTTTTTAGATATCAACTATAAGATTGCTTCCGGAGAAGATAAAAACAATCTCTTTTTAAGCTACAGTGATTTACTGAATTCTTTCGATTCTTCTGTTATGACAAAGATAACTATCAACAATCGAAAAGTAGATATCAAGAAGTTTAAAGAGGATATCTTGATTCCATTAAAACAAGATAACTTAGATCCATATCGCGAAGAATACAATAATATGCTCTTAGATAAATTATCCGAAAGTGATGACATTGTTCAAGAAAAATATATTACGGTAACAATTTTTAAAAACAGTATAGAAGAAGCAAGATTCACCTTTTCTAGAATCACCACTGAATTCTCTACCTTATTTGCACGTCTTGGCTCTTCTTGTATTGAATTAAATGCGGAAGAACGATTAAAAATGCTTCATGATTTTTATCGTAGTGAAACGGAAGAGTTTTCTCTCGACATGAATGATTTGGCTAAGAAAGGTCATTCTTTTAAGGATTTGATTACGCCTAGAATGAGTAAATACCACAACAAACATTTTGAATTTGATGGTAAATATGGAAGAGTTCTTTATTTAAGCAATTATCCTGGCTTTTTAAAGGATGAATTTGTATCCGAACTTTGTGATTTAAACAAGAATCTCATGTATTCTATGGACATTATTACAATTCCTACTGATGAAGCAGTTAGAGAAGTAGAAAACAAGTTTTTAGGTGTAGAAAAGAATATTACCGATTGGCAAATGAAGCAAAATCGGAACAATAACTTTTCAGCTATTATCCCTTATGACATGGAGCTACAACGTAAGGAATGTAAGGAATTTTTGGATGATTTAATTGTACGAGATCAAAGAATGATGCTTTGTAATATTACGGTTGTTCATCTTGCCGACTCTTTAGAAGAACTGGATAAAGATAGTGAAACATTAAAAGCAGTAGCTCGAAAATATGTTTGTGAACTTGAAACACTCTACTTTTCAAAAAGACAATTGGATGGTCTACAGACAGCCCTTCCTATTGGAGTCAACAAACTCAACATCACTCGTACGCTGCTTACAGAAAGTGCCGCTGTATTTATTCCCTTTAGAGCTCATGAAATTATGCAAAAAGGTGGTATTTGGTATGGACAGAATGCCATTACCAACAATCCGATTCTTTGTAACAAAGCTTTATTACAAAATCCAAACTCTTTTGTATTGGGTATTCCTGGATCAGGTAAATCTTTTCTTACAAAAGAAGAGATTGAATTCTTAATTCTATCTACGAATGACGATATTATTATTGCGGATCCAGAAGGTGAATATGATCCAATCATTAAAGCGATGAAAGGACAGATCATTCGTATTGGAACGAACAGTAAAGATTATATTAATGCCATGGATATGTCAGAAGGATATGGAGATAGTGGTAATGCGATTGCAGATAAATCTCAATTTATCATGTCTTTATTTGAACAGTTAGATACTAATCATGGTGGTATATCCCCTATTGACCGTTCTATTATCGATCGTTGTGTATCTTTGGTTTATCAAGATGCCATGAAAAATAACTATATCCCGACATTAAAGCATCTTTACGGCAAACTATTAGAACAAAGTGAACCGGAAGCTAAATCATTAGCTATTAAGCTTGAATTATTTACAAATGGATCCTTGAACATTTTTGCTCATGAAACCAATGTTGATATCAAGTCTAGAATCCTATCTTTCAATATCTTTAATTTAGGAAAACAATTGAAGACGATGGGATTACTCGTAATTACAGATGCCATTATCAATCGTGTCAATGAAAATTGGAGAAAAGGAAAACGTACGCATGTCTTCATTGATGAGATTCACGTTATCTTTGAAAATGAAGAAAGTGCAACCTTCTTTGCATCTGCATGGAGACAATTCCGTAAAAGAGATGCCTATCCAACGGGTATTACACAAAATGTGAAATACTTATTATCAAGTCAACAAGGAACGAGTATGCTATCAAACTCTGAATTCATTGTAATGTTAAATCAATCTTCCAACGATAGAGAAGATTTAGCTAGACTTCTTAATATTTCAGAAGAACAGATGGGATACATCACAAATGCACCAACAGGATCTGGATTAATCAAGTATGGTGGTTCCATTGTCCCGTTTGTAAATAAGATGCCAAAAGGATTATTGTATGACTTAAATACAACGAAACCAGGGGATAGAAAACTCCTATTGAACTAAGCAGAATTTAATTTCTGCTTTATTACATACAAAGGAGTTGATGAATTTGAGAGATATAAAAACTAAACAAAAAATGCAAACTATTAAAACAAAAGATACAAAGGAAAGTATTCAGCATTTTATTAAGCAACAAACAATTCATAATAAAAATGTTGAACGAAAAGAAGATGCTTCAGTTAAATCCAGTCCACAAGTACTAGCTACAAATAAAGTGAGTATTGCAGCAAAACAAACTGTAATTGAATCTAAACATCGTGCTACTAAGTTTATTAAACAGAAACGTAATGAATATAAAATTAAATCAACTAATAAGAAGTCTATTGTTGAATCAAGTAATGATATTCAACCACAAAGGATCTCTTATGTAGTCAAGGCAAAGAAGCATGTTATAAATAATATGAATACTTCAAAGATAAAACAAACTACAGAACAATTTGTTTCTAAACCGATTGTTCAAAATACAACTCAAGCTATAAAGAAATCATTTCATATTGTTAAAAAGAGTGTATCTACATTGAATACACTCTTTTCTTTTGGAACAGGATTGATTTTATTGATTGTGATTACTCTGTTTATTGGAACATTTAGCGTATTGGCACAAGATGGTGGATCTAATAGTGAAATTGTTTCTTTAAGTGAAGAAGTTATTGCATATGAAGATACAATACGAAAATACGCAATAGAATACGATATAGAAGATTATGTATCTTTACTTCAAGCGATTATGATGCAGGAATCTGGTGGTAAAGGAAATGATCCCATGCAAGCTAGTGAATCAGGATACAATACAAAATATCCTAGAGTTCCTAATGGTATTACAGAACCGGAGTATTCCATAGATGTTGGTACACATACTTTTTCGGATTGTGTTAAAAAGTCAAATGTAAAAGATCCGTCAGATACAGAACACATCTATCTAGCTTTGCAAGGATACAACTATGGATCTGGATATATTGATTGGGCAATTTCTAATTTTGGTGGTTATTCCAAATACAATGCACAACAATTTTCAGATATGAAAAAGCAAGAATTGAATGTATCAGGATATGGAGATCCATCTTATGTAGATCATGTCATGCGTTATGTTGGAATTACATTTAGAGGTGGAACTAATCCAAATTTCAATAACATGGAAGCATGGATTACAAAGAATCCATATGCTAAAACAGGCTTATATGGCCAATGCACATGGTTTGCCTGGGGAAGATTCTACGAATTATATGGTTATGATCCTGGCTTTACTGGTAATGGCTGGGATTGTGTAGATCAACTTGTAAAAGCACATCCTGATAAATTCGAAAGATCTTCAATGCCAAAAGCAGGAGCTGTATTTTCTGGTATAGGTAAAAATCATGTGGGCATTGTTTTAAAAGTAGATGGTAACAACATTACAATTCAAGATGGTAACTATGATG
>JAUNDJ010000116.1 GCA_030526175.1 Bacillota bacterium | reverse complement strand
AAATTTGGATTTTAGTATCTCCTAAAAAATATAGTGCTAACTACGAAAGACGGGGGTCTTTTTTTTGCCTTCTCCAGAGGGATTTTTTTATATTCATTACATTTGTATTTCCTTTTATATATTACAGATTTATGATAGAATTCGAGGTGGAATATGAGTGGAAGGAATAAACATATGAAATTAGGATTCGATAATGAAAAATATTTGAAAATGCAATCTGAACACATTATGGAGCGTATTGAGAAATTTGGAGATAAACTTTACTTAGAGTTTGGTGGTAAACTATTTGATGATTTTCATGCAAGTCGTGTACTACCTGGATTTTCTCCAGATTCAAAATTACAAATGTTGATGACACTAAAAGACAAGGCTGAAATTGTCATGGTTATTAATGGAAACGATATTGAACAAAATAAAATTCGTTCAGATCTACAAATTCCATATGATGAAGATGTACTTAGATTAATAGAAGAATTTAGAAATAAAGGATTATACGTAAGTAGTGTAGTAATTACTCAATTCAACAAACAACAAGGAATCGATCGTTTTACTAGAAAATTAAAAAAACAAAATATAGCCGTTTATCATCATTATTATATTGATGGTTATCCAACTAATACGAAAGCTATTATTAGCGAAAAAGGATTTGGAAAAAATGATTATATTAAAACAACACGTCCATTAGTTGTTGTAACTGCACCTGGACCTGGTTCTGGTAAAATGGCTACTTGTTTAAGTCAGTTATACCATGAAAATAAACGTGGTATCAAAGCTGGATATGCGAAATATGAAACATTTCCAATTTGGAATTTAGATTTAAATGATTGTGTCAATTTAGCTTACGAAGCAGCTACTGCAGATTTAAACGATGTAAATATGATCGACCCATTCCATTTACAAGCGTATCAAAAAGTAACTGTAAACTATAATAGAGATGTTGAGATTTATCCAGTTTTAAGAAATATTTTTGAAGAAATTTATGGAACATGTCCATATAAAAGTCCAACAGATATGGGTGTAAATATGGCTGGAAATTGTATCAGTGATCCAGAAGCTACAAAAAAAGCGAGTCAACAAGAGATTATTCGACGTTATTTTGCATCAAAAACAAGATTTATCAACGATGAATGTTTAATCGATGAAGTAAATAAACAAGAATTAATTATGCAACAAGCAGGTATTACAGAATTGGATCGTCAATGTGTTAAAGTGGCAAGAGAAAAAGAAAAACAATGTAAATCTTTAGCTGGGGCATTAGAATTAGATGATGGTACAGTAATTACCGGAAGAAACTCAGATTTAATGGGGCCTTGTGCTGCCGTATTAATGAATGCATTAAAACACTTAGCAAAAATTGATGATAGAAAAGACTTAATTGAAAAATCTGCATTTGCGCCAATTCAAAATTTAAAAACAGAATATTTAGGAAGCGTGAATCCACGTTTACATTCTAATGAAATCTTAATTGCTCTTTCATTAAGTGCACAAACGAATAAGGATGCACAAGAAGCATTAAATCATTTAAAGGAATTAAGAAATACTCAAGCACACATTACTAGTGATTTATCCGAAGTAGATTTAAATACATTTAAACAACTTGGTATTCAAGTTACATATGAAGCACAAAAAAGATAGGAGGAAATAAGATGGGAAAAGCAATTCCAAGTTCTGGTTCAGGAGCTATTCGTATCATTTTAAAAAATAAAAATGATTTCCACTTTGATTTAAGAGAAAAAAACGAAGAGGATGGACGAATTAGTTACCTTTATGATGTTTTTTATGAAAACTGTACTGGAACGTTGAACATGGTAGAAAGCGAAGGAAAAATTATTATTGCAGCTTTAAACTTAAGTTTAGGTAAAGTAATTACACTTCAAAACGATGCGAATTTAAAGAAACTATGTTCTTACGTTTTAGAAGGAAGATAATATGTTAGCCAGAGTACATGTAGTAGTAACTCCAGAAGATGAAAAGGTAGTAGAAGAAGTTATAGAAGCATTAAGAAAAATAGAATCAAAATTCTCTTACTCACCATGGCGTGAACAGCCATCGCTAGCAAATTGTTTAGAGTTTTTCGGAACCGCAAATTTAAACGACGAAGAAATAGATCATTTCTTATCCCAAATTAATAACGATTTGGACGGAGAACGAGACGATTGTTGTGCATACAGCTTTAATACAAAAATGTTTCACAAAAATGTCTACTATATTCAATTTCAAATTAACTAAAAGAGACTGGATCGCATTAAGATCCAGTCTTTTCTTTTCGAAGATTTTTAAAAGCTAATTCTATATTATTTAAGGAATCTTCAGGTAAAAAACAAGCTGCATCCTTATCACAGTTAGCCGTTTGATTATGAATATAGCTTGCCACAATAGCACTCTCTAATGCATTTCGACTTTGACCAAATATTCCCATCAAAATTCCACATAAGATATCACCACTACCACCTTTGGATAAGCGACTATTAGGGTTGAACAATACAAATTGTTGATTTTCTTTTCCAATTACAGATACACTCGATTTAAGAATGAGTGTGCAATTTGGAAATTCAAGACAAAATTGTTTACAAGCTGCAATAGGATTTTCACCAATTTCTTTTACAGAAAGATTTAAGATTCTAGACAGCTCTTTTACATGTGGGGTTAAAATAGTATCGGCATTACGATGGAGAAGACTCGTATGATGACGAATTGCCCAAAAAGCATCCGCATCTAAAATAACAGGAATGTCACTTTTTAGCACTTCTATTACTAAGTGAGTAGAAATATCACGCTGTCCCATTCCATTTCCAACGCTGATAACGTTATAATCGTTTAAATGTATTTTTAAAGAATCAACTGCACCGCTTCCAAAATATCCCTCTTCACTAGGTGCTCTTAAATTCATTGCGAAATCAAATTTTTGAGCCATAATATCACCAATAGAATCAGGAATCATAAGTGTTAAAGTTCCAATACCACTTTGATAAGCTGCTTTAGCTGCCATAGTGATAGCACCATGCATAGCTTGACTTCCCCCAATCATTAGAGCTTTACCAAAAGTCCCTTTGTGCGAATAAGGATTTCGGTCAGGAAGTAGATTTGAAACAAGAGAAGAAGTAATCATCTTACAACTATCTTCGCTATGAAGCTGATAAGGGATACCAATATGAACTGGGTGAATTATTCCACAGTGATAAAGACCATTGGTGCAAAAATGACCAATCTTGAAACAATCCAAAGCAACCGTATAATCTGCTTTTATACAAATCCCTAAACTCTGCCCATTCGATGCATCCAATCCACTAGGTACATCGATGCTAAAAACTTTAGCATTAGACATATTTATTTGTTCGATTAAGGAAAAATACGGATCTTTTATCTCACGATTTAATCCATTTCCAAAAATGCAGTCAATAATTACATTTACGTTTTGGATATTTTCACAAAATGGAACGTTTAGTTTTTTCACAATATCCAATTGAATTTGTTCATCTTCAGATAAATGATTTGTACACAATAGAACTTGTACGCAATAGTTGTCTTGTTGCAGCAACCGAGCAATAGCTAAGCCATCGGCTCCATTGTTTCCAGGGCCACAAACAACACAAATAGAATCATTTTGAGAAATGTATTTCTTAATTATGTTTGCCGACTGATAAGCAGCATGTTCCATTAAAACCAATGATGGTATACCGATTTCTTGAATAGCTTGATAATCAATTCTCCGAGCATTTGAGGCATCTAATATAGAAAATGTTTTGTCCATAATAAAATATACTCCTTGCTCTAATAATACATCGAAAAAACAAAAATAAATAATATTAAATATTTTTTGGTATGTTATAATGTTTTATCGTAAAGGAGAATATTTTATGTCAGAATCAATTGATAAAAAGTCTGCGGTAAAAAAATCCGTCTTATTATCCGGATTAATTGGGACAGGTGGATTGTTTGTATCAAAACTCATTGGATTAGTATACGCAATTCCTTTCTCAACGATTTTAGGATCGGATTCTTATATGTCTATTTATGGACAAGCATATAGTATATATTCCTATGTACTGACGATTTTCCAATCTGGAATTCCTTTTGCGATTGCTACCTTAGTAGCTCGATATATGGAATTGGGAGATGCTAAAACTGTTAAATTAGTAAAAAAACTAGGATTAGCAATTTTAGGATTAACAGGATTCGTTGGTGTGTTAGCATTTGCTGCCTTATCCGGCGTGTTAGCTCCGATTATGGTCAGTGACGATATTGAAATCATGGCTCGATGCTTACAATTGTTGTCATTAGCTATCTTTTTTGTACCTGTATTATCAGCTTTTAGAGGATATTATCAAGGATTAAAAGAAATGACCGAGTATGCTTTTTCACAAGCATTTGAACAATTTTTCCGAGTAGGATTTCTATTAGGTGTATCTTGTTTAGCCATTTACGCTTTAGGAATGGAAAGAAAATGGGCTTTATATATTTCTGTTGCATCAACATCTATTGCAGCGATTGCAGCAATAGCTCAGTTTATGTTTTTTGATAAGAAGCATAGACATGAAGTGGATGATTTAGCAAATAATCAAACACAAGAAGGCGTAGATAGAAAAAAATTATTCAAAGAAATCTTATTATTGGCTATACCTTACATGGCCGTTGCGATTTTAGGAAACATCGAATCCGTATATAATTCTATGGTTTTACCTACTGGACTTCGGATGCATGGATATTCAACAGCTGAACAATCAACGATTATCTCAGCAGCTACGTATGTAGGAACAAAACTAACAGCTATTCCTATGATCCTAGCACCAGGATTTGCGACAGCTATTATTCCTCATATTAGTTCCGCATTAGTAAAAAAAGATATGAAGCTTGTGCGCAAAAACGTTAAGGATTCATTAAATGTTGTTCTTTATATCGCCACACCAATTTGTTTCTGCTTATTCTTATATGCAGAACCACTATTCTACACTTTATTTCACACAGATAACCTTGTTATGAGTACTGCCGTAACTCAATGGTGGGCAATCGAAGGATTCTTAGGGACGATTACACCATTAGTAACAAATTTAATGGTTGCTTTGGAATTAAAGAAGAATATTATTAAAAGATTAATTGTATCGACAATTATTAAAGGTGCATTATTAGTACCAATGACATGGCTATTTGGATTCCCAGGAGCTGTATATGCAAGTATCATTGGTGGTGGATATTTAATTTTATTTAACCTAATCGAAATTAGTAGTGTATATCATTTATCATATAAGCAAACTATCAATATGCTTCTTCGTACTTTTATAGGAATTGTTGCTTTAACATGCGTTAGTTTCATCCTAACAAAAGTAGGATTAGGAGGAATTGAAGGTTCAAGATTAACATGTATGATAAAAATGTGTTTTAACGGTATGTTAAGTGTAATTGCGTTCTTAGCCGTAACAATTGCACTAAAAGTGCCACAAAACATTTTTCACGTAAACGTTGCTGGATTAGAAGGAAAATTTTTACGCAGAGGAAGATAAGTATGAAAAGATATGAAGTAATCGTAATTGGAGCAGGACACGCTGGGATTGAAGCCGCCATGGCTAGTGCAAGAATGCAAAAAGATACCGCATTGATCACAATCAGCAAAGATATGATGGGATCTATGCCATGTAATCCAAGTGTTGGAGGACCCGCTAAAGGAATTGTTGTTCGAGAAATAGACGCTATGGGTGGATTAATGCCAAAAGTGGCAGATAAGACCGCTTTACAATTCAAAATGTTAAATACGACAAAAGGTCCAGGTGTATGGTCTTTACGTGTACAAAGTGATAAAGAAGAATATAAAAAAGAAATGAAGAAGATTCTTTTAAATACGCACTATCTTCAAGTTATTGAAGGTGTTGTACATTCCATCATCATTGAAGACGGAAAAGCAAAAGGTGTTAGAATGACAGATGGTGAAGAAATCTTTGCGAAAGCTGTAATTTTAACAACTGGTACATATATGACTTCTTCTGTATTACGTGGACATACGGCTATTGAATCCGGACCAGAAGATCAAATTACAGTAAATACTTTATCAGAAAGTTTACGCCAAGCAGGTGTAGAAACATTCCGTTTAAAGACAGGAACTCCACCGAGAATCAAAAAAGATACAATTGATTTCTCCAAAACAAGTGTACAACCAGGGACAGACGATTTTATTCGTTTTTCTGAGTCTACCCAACCTGAAGATGTGTTATCTTTTGAAGAACAAGAAGTATGCCATTTGATCTATACAACTCCAAAAACACATCAGATTATTAATGATCACTTAACAGACAGTGCCATGTATTCGGGATTGGTAAAAGGAGTTGGACCACGATATTGTCCAAGTATTGAAGATAAATTAGTACGTTTTGCCGATAAAGAAAGACACCAGTTGTTCTTAGAACCAGAATCACGATCTTTAGATACAATTTACGTGCAAGGATTTTCGACTTCTATGCCTATTGAAGTACAAGAAGAAATGGTTCATTCATTGCCAGGATTAGAAAACTGTGTGATTGAAAAATATGCATATGCAATTGAATACGATGCAATAAATCCTCTACAAATGAAACCAAATATGGAAAATAAAGTGGTTGAAAATTTATTCACAGCCGGACAAGTAAACGGAACAAGTGGATATGAAGAAGCTGCCGGGCAAGGGTTAATGGCTGGAGTCAATGCTGCTTTAAAAATCGAAGGAAAAGAACCATTTGTACTGCGAAGAGACGAAGCTTATATCGGTGTAATGATTGATGATTTATGCACAAAAGGAACAAATGAACCATATCGATTATTAACATCGAGAGCGGAATATCGCTTATTATTACGACACGATAATGCAGATCAGAGATTAACTCAAAAAGCTTATCATGTAGGATTGGTTGATTTGACACAATACATACAATTCCAAGAAAAAATGGATGCTATTGAAGAAGCAAAAGAAGAATTGGCTCAAACACATATCAAACCAGGAGAAAATGTTAATGCATACTTGGCAACTTTAGGATTTGATCCATTAGCTCATGGCTGTTCAGCTCTAGATTTAGTAAAACGTCCAAAAGTGACTATTGAAGGTTTAGCACCAATTACTGGAAAAGAGTATCCGAAAGAAGTAGCGCAAGAAATTGAAATTGATGTGAAATATGCTGGTTATATTGAAAAAGCAAAAAGAGATGCAAAACATCTTCAACAAATGGATAGCGTTAAACTTCCAAAAGATATAGATTATCAAAATATGGATAACCTTTCTTTGGAAGCAAGACAAAAATTATCGCAAATTCAGCCTACTACATTAGGGCAAGCAAGCCGAATCTCAGGAATTAATCCAAGTGATATCGCTATATTAGCTGCTCGAGTAAAATCTTAGAACCGAAAGGAGAAATCCGATGCCCAAGAAAAAGAAACGAATAGGACATTATTTACTCTGTTTATTTATTATTTGTCTAACCATCTTTTTCTTCTGGGTAGGACTCCAAAAAATTCTGGTTACATTAGAAATAAATCATTCTATTGTGGAAAACCAAGAAGAATCAAAAGAACTTACAAAAGAATTAGATGAGCTAAAACAGGAAAAACAGAATTTGACCAATCCAGAATATTTAGAATATTTGGCAAGAAGTAAATACCAATTATCAAAAGAAGGAGAGCAAGTTTTTAAATTTCCGAATGAAGAATGAAAAAAGAGGAATCACAATGATTCCTCTCAGACTGTTGACAAATTAAATTGTCAGCAGTTTTTTTTCAGAAAATATGATA
>JAUNDJ010000115.1 GCA_030526175.1 Bacillota bacterium | reverse complement strand
AATCTTTTCAATCTGGATACATATCTCCATAAGATAATCAAGATTAGGTGCTTTTAGAATAGAAAACTGTGTACGTATATTATTTTCCAGAAAATACTTATTCATTCGAAATATATTTTTATTTACCGTTTCCCATATTCTTGACCTATATTTGATGGTGGATTTTTTCCATACAAATGTCATTTTATTGGCATTCGCCTCAAATTTTGAACCATCGATATAAAGTATATCCGTATTCAGATCTTTATCCTTATTTTCGATATATCGGTTGATTTCATAGAAAATATCTTCTATAGGTTTCTTAAGATCATTATTGATAAAACGCTGAAAAGCCATATGGGAAGGAGTTTCCCCTCGCATGATGAATTTAAAACGAATATCAAATTTACAAAGTGATTCGAGATTTCTTGTAGAAGCATATCCATAAATAGCCATAGCCAGGATAAGAGCTTCAAACATAAGAAGGCCATCATAACCATAAGAGTTTCTGTTGGAGAAGTCGACATAATCCAAAACATCTACTCCTTCTACAACTTCAGCAACAGTACGAGAGATATCATTTTGAGGGATATCAAGATCGTAACAAATCTTAAAATTATATAGCAATTTTGGTTGATATAAGTTATTATTAGTCATGGTTATATAGGTTTTGGTATATACATTATACCAAAAAAAGCGCTGACCTACTTTCGTAGATCAGCGTCTTTTTTATTTATAGAGCTACTTACTCGTTACAGCCCCTATTACTTATTCACCAAATTCGATGGCAGCTTTTTTCAACATTTCACGAATAGGGAGCTGATATGGACAACGTGTTTCACAAAGTCCACATTCGATACACGCGCTCGCTTTTACTGGCACAGAAGCATAACGAGAACGAGCCCAATCTTCTAAATCGTAACGTTCTAGATATCCTGCAAATAAGAAGACACCAGGAATGTTGATTCCGACTGTACAAGGCGCACAATAGTTGCAACGACGACAGAAGTGGTTTCCCAATTGTTTACGAATTACATCCATTTTATCTAATTCTTCTTGTGTTAAAGGGGAAGTATCGTTACAAGCTGCAATATTTTGATCAATTTCTTTTAAATCCGCCATTCCAGGAATGACGACACTAACTTCATCGTTTGCACAAATGTATCGTAAAGCTAAGCTTGCATCTTCGATGGCTCCTCCGGCAAGAGGTTTCATAGCAATGAATCCGACATTTTTTTCTTTGCACTTTTTCATTAGTTCAGCACCTTGGTTTTCGATAATGTTGTAAGGGAACATGATTGTTTCAATCCAATCGTATTCTAAAGCTTTTTCAAACACTTCTAAAGAGTGAGCAGTTAATCCAATATGACCAATTTTACCAGCTTCTTTGGCCTCAAAAAGAGCTTCCAGAGCACCACCAGGCGCAAGTACTTGTTCAAATTGTTCCATACTCGGATTGTGGATTTGATACAAATCAATGTAGTTTGTTCGAAGCGCAACTAAGGAAGTATCAATATCTTTGGCCATCAAATCTTTTGTGCGAGACATACTTTTAGTAGCTAAGACAAATTTATCACGAATGCCTTCTAACGCATATCCTAAATAACTTTCCGATACCGTATATCCTTTTGCCGTATCAATATAGTTAACACCTTCCAATACAAGTTTTTCCATTAATACTTTTGTGACATGTTCATCCACTTTTTGAATCGGTATGCCACCAAATCCCATTTTTGAAATTTTCAATCCGGTTTTTCCTAAGGTTGTATATTCCATAATATAATATCTCCTCTATTATTCTAATTATAATTGTATTTGATTGTCTTTAATAGATTCATTGAAGAATTAAGCAGATTCTTCAGAAAATTACACGATAGGTACTAAATTTTGTGAATGGATTTCACAAGCGTAAGGACAAACTTCTCATTTTGTAAGGTAAGGTGTAAAATTATTGTGCATGGATACAAAAGTGACATGTATAGTGAAAAATTAGACAATATATTCTATCTTAGAAAGGCGGTAGAATTATGCGACTTCCCAAACAAAAATTCAGCAATGAAAAGATAGGATATGAGATTCTTCAATTTATTTCTTATTTAGACGAAGGAAAGGAAACTACAATATTACAATGCTTATACTCCTTATATGATTTAGAGGAGGATGCACAAAGGAATTATTATTCAAAAAAAAGAGATTTTACTCTTTTAAAAGATTCTTGCATTGAAATATGCGGATATGTGTTTTCAAAAGCAGCCAAAATGAATTTAGTATTAGACAATTCAAAATATTGGGGTAAAAATACGGGTCTTCCAGAGAAAATACCTTTTGTGGTACATCACGCTTCAAAAGAAATGATTCGTCAGTATGAAATAAAGAAAATGGAGTTTGAAATATAAAAAAGGAGTATGTATTTATGATTGAAAATATTCGTATTTTTGCAGCCGACATTGATGGTACTTTGGCATTAAAAGGAGATACTCTTATGCCAAAAACTAGAGAGGCATTAAACAAATTATATAAGGATGGAGTCAAAGTTGGGGTTGCTTCTGGACGCCCATTGGATCAAAGTATTTTGGATAAGGCAAAAGTATGGGGATTGGATTTTGAATTCGATTTCGCAATCGGAATGAATGGTGGAGACCTTTGGACAAAAGAAACAGGAAAAATTGAGCGAATTCATTATTTAGAACCAGAAACAATTCGTGAAGTTTTAGAATTAATTTGGGACTTTGATATTAATGCGATTGTTTATAAAGATGCATATTCTTTTATTAAAGCCAAAAGAATGGATGATTTCTTAAAAGAGTCACAAAAGCGTAATCATTCGTATGTAGAAATCGGAGATATTGATTTCTTAAGTGAAGATCCAACAGGAAAAGTTGAAGTTCATTTAAGAGTAGATCCAACAGAGTTTATCAACTGTATTGACCCACATCAAACAGATAAGTGGCATTGGGTAAAAACTTTTGCGTCTGTCGATCATACGACTATTGAATTCCAAGATCCTCGTGTACATAAAGGAATTGCCTTAGAAAGCTATGCGAAACAAATGAACATTCCAATGGACGAAGTTATTGCCTTTGGAGATATGGAAAATGATTTAGGAATGTTAGAAAGTGCAGGATGGGGTGTTTGTTTGTTAAACGGATGTGATGCTTGTAAAGAAGTTTCACAAGCTGTTACCGAATATTCCGTTTCCGAAGATGGAGTCGGAAACTATTTAGAAGACCATTGGTTCAGTAAAAAATAAGTGTAAATAGAATGATACAAAAATAGTGTCATTCTTTTTTTGTGATGTGATATACTAGTCGCATGGAAAAAGCAATATTAGTAGGAGTAAATACCACTCCAGAAGAATTAGAAGAATTAAGAAATTTAGCTTTCGCATGTGATATTGAAGTAGTTAGTGAAATTACGCAATCGTTGACTAGCCCACACGTGAAAACATATATCAATCAAGGGAAAGTAGAACAAGTCCGTACTTTGACAGAAGTATATGAGCCAGTGGATTGGATACTTTTTGATAAAGAGCTTACTCCGAGTCAACAAAGGAATTTGGAAAATGCGTTGGGTGTTCCTATCATGGATAAAACCTATCTAATCTTACAAATTTTTGAAAAAAGAGCTCGTACAAAAGAAGCACGTCTTCAAGTAGAAGTCGCCATGTTGAAATATGTACTTCCTAGATTGGCTGGATCGTACACATATATGGACCGTCAACGTGGAGGTTCTCGAAATAAAGGGGTCGGAGAAAAGAAAATTGAAATCGATACGCGAAATATTTCTCGCCAAATTCAACAGGCGCAAAAGGAATTAAAAAAGATTGAGGGACAAAGAAGCATTCAACGTTCCAAAAGAAATCGTAGTGAGATTAAAACAGTGGCATTGGTAGGATATACGAATGCAGGAAAATCTTCGATCCTAAATGGAATTTTGAAAAAGGAAGATAAGAAGGTTTTTGAAGAAAATATGTTGTTTGCCACACTTACGACAAGTTCTCGAAATATCACACTTCCAAACAAACATTCTTTCGTGCTAAGCGATACAGTTGGTTTTGTTCAAGATTTACCCCACTCACTGGTTGAAGCGTTTCATTCAACATTAGAAGAAGTATTTGAAGCCGATTTATTGTTGCATGTCATCGATGCCAGCAATCCAGAATATTCCAAACATATTCAAGTGACTGAAAAAACATTGGAAGAAATTGGAGCAAGCACCATTCCGCAAATTCGAGTTTACAATAAATGCGATTTAACCGAAATTGAGTATCCGGTGCGAAAAGAAGATAATGTGTATATTAGTGCGAAAGATGAAGAGTCTTTGCGAGTATTATTTGATTACGTAGATAACGTTTTATTTGATACACAAATGATGAAAATTTGTATTCCATATTCACAAGGAAAGCTAATTGATACATTGTTTTCTCATGCGACAATAAAGAATCAGGAAAATAAAGAAGAAGGAATGTATTTCGAAGTGGAAATTGAAAGCCAACTAGCCCGTATCTTTGCCCCTTATGAGGTAGAAAATGAATAGTTTTCTAGTTTCTGTAAATGCCGTATTTCCGTTTTTATTCTATTTGTTTTTTGGATATTGTCTTCGAGCTCTTAGAATTGCCGATGAAGACATACTCAATAGAGTAAACAAAATTATATTTGTAGCATTTTTTCCTTTTACGATGTTTAATAACGTACGGAATATGGAAATGGATATACAAGCGTGTACGAGCTTGGTATTCATTTCTCTTCTCACATTAACGGTCTTATTAGTGGGAATCAACCTGGTTGTTCCGCTATTCGTAAAAGAAAATGCCAAACGTGGCGTAATTATTCAAGCCTTATATCGTAGCAATATCTTACTATATGCACTTCCTTTAGCGGAATGTTTGTTTGGCAAAGAAGGATTAAGTATAGCTTCTATTGTAGTGGCTCTTTGCGTTCCTGTGTACAATGTCGTCGCTATTGTTGTATTGGAATACTATCGAGGAAGTCGTCCAACCTTATTTGTTTTAATAAAAAAAGTTATCCAAAATCCACTTCTTCAAGGGACGATACTAGGATTGATTTTTTCTCTTTTTGACATCTCACTTCCAAATAGTCTAGATCCTTGCGTAAAAAGTATATCCAGCATTACCACACCTTTGGCACTAATGGTATTGGGTGGAACTACAAAGATTTCTTCGATACAAAAGAATAAAAAATATATCATTCCAACCTTAGTATTTAAAATGATCATCTTTCCAGCCATTGCCCTTTGTGCAGGTCTTCTTTTTGGATTAAGAAATGTAGAATTGTTCTCCTTTTTCCTTTTATTTGCGACACCAGTGGCGGTAGCTAGCTATTCAATGGCATGCAATATGGGAGGAGAGGGCGCTTTAGCCGGGGAACTAGTGAGTATTAGCACGATTGTATCAATTTTTACTTTATTTCTTTGGATATGGATAATGACATATACTCAGTTGATTTACCCAATATGAAAACAGCCACATGGCTGTTTTTTTTAGAATAATTCATTGATATTGTCAGAAGTAAGTTCGACTAATTCCTCATAGTATTCTTGTTGAGAACGCTCTTTTCGTTCTACAACTTTTGAAATCTTACCATCTTCAATATATAAAGTTTTAGTAGAGTATGAAGCCACCTGGCAATCGTGCGTTACCAAAAGGACACCTGTTCCTTGTAAATTCAAAGAACGGAACAATTCTAAGACTTCGTGAGAGTTTTTACTATCAAGATTTCCGGTTGGTTCATCCGCTACAATAAAGGCTGGCTCGCTAACAAGGCCTCGGCAAATCATAGCCCTTTGTCTTTGACCGCCACTACATTTATCCGGTTTTTTCTTTAAAATACTTTCGATACCGCACAATGTAGCCACTTCTTTTACTTTTTTTCGAATTTCATTTTTCTTCTTATTCGCGATGCTCATGGGAAGACCGATATTTTCTTCCATTGTCAGATTGGGCCAAAGTTTTAGATCCATGGAAATAAAGCCCATGGATTTATTTCGAAAATGGGCTAATTCTCGTTCAGAATAATCATACGTTGGACGACCATCCAGCTTAATAAAACCAGTAGTTGGTGCATCTAATAGGCTTAAAATCATAAGCAAAGTCGTTTTTCCAGCTCCACTTGGTCCCATAATAGCGACAAAGTCTCCTTTTTCAATATTTACATCGGTTTTATGAAGCGCTTCTACGGCATTTTCCGTATTCTTGTTGTAAATACGAGAAAGATTTTTGGCTTCTAAAATATACTCGGACATATTATCTCTCCTTTACAATGGTATTTAATATCGTACGACGATATACAATGTAGGAAATCATTCCAGTGATGAGTAGTACTACTAAATAATAAACTATCAATCCAGTACATAAAGATACATATGTAGAATCTATAAGGATAAATCGGCATGACATTGATATACATAGTATTGTTGGTAAAATAAAGAACGATGCATAATAGAAAATCATTTCTTTGCGCATGATTTTGATTAATTCCTTTCGAACATATCCTACTTTCCACATATTTGAGTACACAAGCGCTCTTTGTTTGGATTCAATTAATTCAAAGAACATGATACATACACTTAACAAAATAACAACTACCGCGTATCCAATAACACAAATGACCATTTCGTGGACATTGTCGCGATACATTAAGCATAAGAAAAATACGACACTGACAGAAAGAATAAGTAAGATCATAATGATACGAGAACGATTGATCGTATTTCTTAAATTAGAAAGATAAACCATCGAATAGCGATCGGTATACATATTTTTTTCTTTTAAATATTTAATCAAAAGAGGAATGCCTTTTCGAACCAGACCGTATACACCAAAAAATGCGAGTAAAAAGGCGAGCAACATAGTATTACTATCTTTGGTGAAAGGGAAATATAAAATACCTGCTACATAGAAGAGTGAATAAAATTTTAAAGAAGAACCAAGAGCTATCTTATTTGCTGACTTTTCTTTCTTTTGTTGAGTCCTAGCCAGTTCTTGTTCTGTTTTTTTCATAAACTCCGAATCCATTGCCAAAGCTGGATTATAAAGAATCTTTTTATCTTTTAAACTGTCATTTACAATTGTCATTGGATTGATGGCTTCTTTAGATACATTTCCATTTTCATCTTTTCCTTTTGTAAAGTTTTTAATCATCTCTAAAAATTTGTTTGGTTTTTCGTTTTCCGATTTTCGTTCTCCGTAAAGGATATCTTTTACTTCAAGTTTACTAATGTGTAAGACAATATAAAGTATTAAATATAAATAAATTGTCATACAAAGAACAATGGTAAACCCAAAGCTTTGAAAAGTAAGAACGTGATTGCTTGTCATTAAGACGGAATCAATCCATTTGTAAATCCAATCTAAGCAGCCATACCCAATAATGAAAGCAGGGATACTAGCGATTAAAAATAAAAAGGCTGTTTGTGTTAAAAAATAAACAATGACTTGATACGTAGTTGTTCCATAGGTAAGTAAGCCAGCTATTTCATCTTTTTTCGAAAGAATAAAATAATTGTTCACGTAAAATACTAGAATACAACAGAACGATACAATAATTAAGGCTAAATACTCGTTCATTGGAACGCGAGCATTGGGACCTTGTACTAACTCTCCTAAAGAGCTTGTAACAGTCGGATCGGTTGCGATTGTGGTAAAAGTAAAGGTAACCATTATCCCGATAAACATAGCTAGTAAATAAAATAAGGATGATTTTTTATCTCGCATAATCATCTTAAGTCCTAATCGAATCATAAACATCAACTCCTTTAGTAAATTCTATCACCATTTTTGATAAATGTAAGGGTATACAAAAAATTAGATAATATATTTCAATAGTTATTTTTAATTTATGTGTATTTCTG
>JAUNDJ010000114.1 GCA_030526175.1 Bacillota bacterium | reverse complement strand
TCATGAACTGTGTCATGGATTGCGTCAAGGTTAGCAGCTTTTGCACGTTTTCGAGCTTCTTTAATTATAAGGGTTTAATGGAAATTCTGTCAACTAAAAAAGTACACTTTTTAGTACACAACTTTATAACAACTATGAAGAACTTTCTGTAAAAAAGTACACCAAAAGTACACTTTTATAGGAGGTTTTATCATGTCTAAACAAGAATTTGCAGGAGTTTATCAGTTGGAAAATGGTTATTGGGGATTCCGATATACGGTTGTTCTTAACGGAAAGAGAAAAGAGGGAAAGAAAACAAGGAATGAAGAGGGGAAACCGTTTAAAACACAGAAGCAGGCAGCCAAGGCAAGAGAACAGATTATTGCAAAAGAGAAAATACAAAGTCAATTACCGCTACAAAAGAGAATCGAAAGAAAAAGGGTTCAAGAAATATTTCAAGAATATTGTGAGAAAGGAAGAAGCGGAAAAGCCTTTGCAACTATTAGAAAACAAGATAGTTTATGGGAAAATCATTTAAAAGATAGATTTGGAAAGAAATATTTAGATGATATTACAATCGCAGATATACAAGATTATTTAAGCGAACTTTATTATACAGAAGATAGAGCATATTCTTATGTAGAATCTTTTTTGAAAATGTTTTATTTGATTTACGGGCAGGCATACACAAGAGGATATATAAGTTTAGAAGATTATAACAAAATGTGTGTAAATAAAGATACAAAAATTCATATGCCGAAAATAAAAGTTGATGAAGATACAAACATTGTGTATTTTTCGAGAGATGAAATGAATATATTGGATGAATATTTCAAAGGAACTAATGTAGAAACCGCTTATATGTTAGGAAAATATTGTGGTTTAAGAATCAATGAGTGTTTCGGTTTGAAATGGGATAACATTGATTTAGAACAAGGGATTATCACAATAGACCGACAAATGTATTATCATAATGGAGTAATAAAATTAATGCCCGTGAAAACCAGAAGCGGAAGAAGAAAAATATATATGTGTGAAAATTTAAAGCGGTATTTTGAAGAATTGAAGCGGCAGCAGGCAATCAACAAAGAAGAACTGGCTTTACAGAGAGAACAAAAGCAAATCTTTATGAGAGATACAGATGGTAAATTGATTTCTTCTTTAGAGTTGGTAAATTCTTTGTCAAACGGGAAAATACAGACCGTTAATTCTATGAAATACCACACCAGACTTTTAAAGGAAAAATATAATCTTACTTTTAAGTATCATTATTTAAGACATACTTACGGAACTAGATTGGCTGAAATGAATACTCCTGCACACTTGTTATGCAATCAAATGGGTCATAGCAGCATTAACGTAACACAAAAATATTATATTGCTATCTCTAAGGACGGAATAGAAGATTTTGTAAAGAAGCTAGAAGCATTTTAGAAAAGGAGATAGGGATATAATGGAAGAGTTAAATATGATTATGAGTAATTTTGTGGAAGTAGAGTGTGGATTGATTTCTCTTTCTACGGTCTTAGCTGCATTGGAAGAAGCATATGAATTTGATGGTAAAAAAGAATTAAGAGATAACATTCTTGTTATCAAAAGACAGATAGATTCTTTGCAGGAAGAATTAAGCGAGTACATAACAAAGTTAGATACATATATAATAAGTGAATAGAAAAAGAAGCGGCTGCAAAATATTTTTGTAGCTGCTTCTTTATTCTTTATCTTCTGTATAGGTGGCAATATCTTCCAATCTACAATCTAGGATTTTGCAGAGTTGATTTAAAGTATAGGTGCTGACATTTCCATTCTTTCTCAATCGGTCAAGCTGCCCCGTACTGATTTTGTATTCTTTGATTAGTTTATATTGAGATATGCCTTTTTCTTTCATGGTGTTCCAGAGAGGTTCAAACGTTATCATAATACCTATTTTCCCTTGTTTTTATAGTATTTATGATAATCGTACAAACTTGCACTTTTATTGACAATTACCCGTATACGGGCTATAATCAATGTAATATATTATTACAAAGGAGAGGTCGGAAATGGAAGAAAAAATTATTATAAAGGGGAAGCCGCAAGGAATAAAGAAAGTTCCATTAATAGTCTTTGTTATTGGTGTTGTCCTATTTATTATTACCGCTGTGACTGGCTGGTCTTGGGATGATATTGTACCCGTCATGTATGTAGTAAGCATTGGGATAATTATAGGTAGTTTGATAATGCTATATTATGTGAATAGTTGTGAAATCTGTGTAACAGACAAAAGAATTTATGGAAAAGCAGCGTTTGGGGCAAGGGTGGATATTCCAATAGATAGTATATCAGCAGTAGGAACAATTAGCTTTTGGGATGGAATAGTTGTTTCTAGCTCTTCTGGGAGAATCAAGTTTTTATATATTGATAATGCTGATGAAATACATGCAACCATTACTAAGATTTTAATAGAGAGACAGAAAAAAGATACAACTATTACTAATATTACCAAAGAAAATAGTGCGGCTGATGAATTAAAAAAATTTAAAGAATTACTAGATTGTGGTGTAATTACTCAAGATGAATTTAATGAAAAAAAGAAACAATTATTAAAATAAGAAATTGAGAGGAATAAGGATATGAAAAAGAAAGTAGCATTATTAATTAGTGTACTTATGGTTTGCTTTTCATTAACAGCTTGCGGCAAATCATTAAAAGGAAAAGAATTTTTTTGTGATATAGGTGAATCTGAAAGATACACATTAGAATTTACAGAAGATACGGTAACAGTAGAACATCTTTATTATAGTGATAATAGTAGTTCACCGACTGGTAAATACTTAGATTCATCCAAAACAACTACAGAAACATATGATTATGAAACTGTAGAGAGTGGTGTGATTGAATGTGATGGAAAAGAATACTCATTTGAAGAAAAAGAAATCGTGCATCTCACATCATTGACAACATCTGAAAAATACGACGGTTTAGTTTTTGATTCCAATTTTTTAGGTATTTCTGATGAATGGAGAATAAGTGATTAAGATATCTAAGCAAAAGCAGCAGGTGTTAGTCCTGCTGCTTTAATTCTCTTTTGTATTTATAATAGCTGTTGCGGCTAATACCTGCAAGTTTCATACAATCATCATCGGATAATGTTCCGTTAAAATCTTTGCTATGTTTTTTGATGACTTCTTTGGCTGCCAATGATTTTTTTGTGGTAAGTTTTGTTCCTTTTGGTTGCCCTATCTGTTTTCCGTTAAGTCTTGCGGTTTCAATACCCTCTTTTGTTCTTTGGTGTAAATCTGAGACTTCCTTTTCTGATTGTTCAAAAGCAAGAATAATCTGCTCTTTGGCAAGTGCCATGAGGTATTTATTTACACCCTCTAAAATATAATCTACGGATGTTCCTGTTAATTCAATGTTGTTCTCTAAAGCCTTTTTATAAGTGGCTGTGTTAATGTGTGGCTCTTTAAGGAAAACAAGTTCTACATCTCTATTATAAAGTTCTTGATAAGCATTAAACCCCTCTTCGGCATTTCCGCTCATTCTGCTTACGCTGTCAAAAACAATAGTATCTCCTGCTTTAACTTTATTAAATAACTTCTGCCATTCTTTGCGGTTAAGACTTGTTCTTGTAAAAACTTCTTCAATAATTGTAGCTGTTGGATAACTACTCTTAATATTTCTTATCTGTCTTTCGATACTCTGCTTCGCTCTTGAGATTCTAGCATAACCATAAATACACATCTTCTTGTTCTCCTTTTACAACTATTTATACCAAATGTAACCATCGTCACATTTGGTACTTACAATATACCACTTTTTACACAAAAAGTCAATAGTTTTAATACTAAAACAAATAACGTCACTTTTGGTACTTTGTTTTAAAACTTTTATGAAAAAACTTTTTAATTAATTTTAGCAAGTACAAAAATTTGCACACCTTAATTAATATAATAAGTACATAAGATGAAGCAAAACAAAAGAACAACTTCACAACAACTAATAACAACATGAAAAGGAGAATGAAGAAAATGAAACAAAAAATTTATAAGGAGCTACAAAGTTTAGCAAATGAAATGAATTTAACAGTAAAAGAGACAATGATGGATGTTCTTTTCTACTATTATGATGAAGAAACAGGATATGATAGTGAAACAATTTACAATATGCTGAATCAATTAAGTGATGAAGAGTTATTTGATACATTTTACAGAATTAATTGCGATTTAACAATTGCATAAAAGAAAAAACAACAAAGTGCAAAAAAATGTACACCTAAAGAAATATAATAAGTACATAAGATAAAACAAAACAACAAAGCAAAAGAAAAGGAGATTAAAACTATGAAAAACACAACAACAAACTACACAATCAACGCAGCAGCAAAGGAAATCATCATCACAAAGAAATTTGAAAAAGCAGCAAATGTTATTGGTTCAAATGAATACAAGGATTTGGTTACTTTAATGAAAGATTTCCCAGAGTTCAGCATTAAAGTTAAAGAAATCAAAAAGAAAAAAGGCAAAAAAACATATAATGGATTGACAATTAAGGAAATGAGAAGATTTATCGAAAGTAGAAGTGAAAACGAACTTATCTTATTTGACAAAGTCGTTGAAATTGCAAAGCAAAAAAAAGGTTCTTATGCGATTACAAAAAAATGGTTTTTAAACAAATATAAAGAAGATTATGACAAAGAATTAGAAGCTCTTAAACTCGGAATGGAAATTGATGAGATTGAGAATGAACTTGAAGATATTGAAATGGATGAAGTAGCATAAAGTGAAAGGAGAAATTACCATGAAACATAATTACAGAATCGACTATTCAGCAAATGCAATCGTAGTAACAAAGAGTTTTCTTGAACAAGCGGGAATTTATGGAACAGAAGAATATATAACTTTACAGTGTATTAGAGAGGATTTCCCGAACATGAAAATAGTTACTAGAAGTGTGAGAACTGGCAGCAGGAAATCAGAAACAAAAGGTCTTACATATAAGTATATGAGAAAGTTTATATCTACTATGGATAGTGAGAATCTTTTAACCTTTGAAAAAGTAATTCTTTATTATGAGAATTATGAGGATGATAATGCAGCAGTTTATCATCGTGTAAAGGAATGGTTTTTGGAAAATTATCCATATCATAGAGATATGATAGTGGATACCGCACCAAAAAGAATTATAAAGCCCGTTCCGCATGAAGAAAATGCGGCAGCAGCATAGAATAGAAAGGAGTTTCTATGGCAGCAGTACAAAATCAAAGTACGGGGGGCGTGTATTTCGGGATGAAAAATATAGAGATTGCCCGTTATCGTCTTTCTACACTAGCCCCCTTTCCAAATCCATTTTTAAAATTGAATAACGGTAGCAAAAAAATTATTGATTCTACATAAAATCCCCTCTTCATTATTTGAAAAGGGGATTTTACGATTTACGGGTTATAATTCGATAGAATATCGTTCGTCGTTTTTACAAATTCATCTCTTACGGATTGAGGGGAAATAATTTTTACGTCTTTTCCAAGTCCAAAAATCCATGCAAAAAACTGGGGGCTGACATTTACCGCAATTCGTACAAGAAATGTGTCTGGATTGTTGAAATTTTTCCTTATATTGGCGGCTTCTCCGAATCTATCTATAAAAACGCCTACAAGATTGTTAGGGGCTTCTACTGTGACCGTTTCTTCCTGTCCGCTAAACATTCCAAAAGTTTTCCGAGAATAATCTACAATATCAAAAGACTTGAAAATGTCTTTTCCCTCTCTTGGCTCATAAGTCAGTTTTATAGAACTCATTTTATCAATTCTATAATGTCTTAGTGTGTTTGTCCTACTGTCAAAAGCAACTAAATAATAATTATCATCACTTAGAGACACCGCACAAGGGCTGGCAGAAAAGAGCTTTCCGCTTCTTAGAGGTTCTAATTTCCGCATGGTGTTCCAACGCATATATTGAAAGGTTATCTGACTATTGGAAGAAATAGCAGCATAAAGCAAATCAAGGTTTTTGAATACCTTATCATTCATGCTCTTGATTCTTTTTGGAGATAAGACACCACGATTCAGAGTGGCGTTATCAAAGCTGCTGCCGAGTGTTTTTACTTTTGCTATCAGTTCTTTTGACTTTCGCTCTGTTAAGAACTTTGAAGCAGCTATAGAATCAATCAAGAATTTTAATTCTGATGTATCAAATAGTCTTGAGGGATGATGATATTTATAACCGCCTTTTTCCGCTACTCCGACTATTTCAAATTCGGCTTGGTTTAATATGCTTATATCTGTATAAACGGTTCTTCTATCAACAAATACATTTTTTTCTGCTAGATATTCAAGTATATCGGGCATTCTTATAAAGTGTGTTTCATCTGTTCTTTCTAAAAATAAATCCTGCAAATATAATAAAGCCAATTTCTTGCTTTCTGATTTATCACTTGCCATAATTATTCTTTCCTCTTGTCTTTTCTATCGTAGGTCGAGCTTGCTCGACCTACGTCAGTTAAAGTATATCATTTATATAATTTTTTTGTTATCCTATTTATAAATTATAGAGAAGCAAAAAAATTATTATTTTTATTCAAAAATAAGTATTTGATTATAGGTCTGCCCTTTTGAACGATATTCCCCGTTAGAAAGTTGGACACGTTCCAAATCAACGCTGAATACAAAGTCTTTAAAGTCGATTTTTTTAAGGGCATTTACGCAATTTTTTACAGTTGATTTTTTTAGTCCTACCAGTTTTCCAATATCATCATAAGTAAATGTCTGGCTGCTTGGGAGTTCAAGCAGTACAAGAAAAACTTTTAAAGTGCTTTCCCATGAAGCAGTATTTTTATTGTCTCGAATTAGTTTATACCATGCTTTTTTGATTTTAATAATATTTTTGCTTTTCTCTATGGATTGGGCGAGAGATACGGTATAAATATCTTTGTCTATGATAAGGCGGATATAATCATTTTCCGCAAGAATAGTAAGGCTGTTTTTGATTTTGGCTCTATTGGCGGATGAATTTTGAATACCAATATTTTCACATAAGTCTGATAATTTACCACGAAAGGCTCTTTGTTCATCCGCAAGTATTGTTACGATTGTCAGAATTTTAAAGTGGTATTTTTCGAGTTCTAACCATTCTTCCGCAAATTCCAGTTCTTTTTCTTCCATGTGTTCTCCTTTCTTAATGATTGAGATTACTTTCTTTTTGTATCAAGTGCTTTTTGAATTTCTTCTCTTAAAGTAGTTGCAGCAGATTTATTTAATGAATTGATAAATTGTGAGCCTGCTATTTTCTCTTGGATTTCCATTTTTTGCTTAAAATAGTTGCGATATTCTTTATTTTCAATTTGAGATTCCCAAAAAGAATATCTGTCTTTCCCTAGTTTTTGAAGCATTTTTTATTTCCTTTCTATAATTATTTTATCAAAATTTTTATATAAAATAAAATCATGCAATATTGACCGAGAGCATGATAATAAGAGACTCCTAAGCTAACTTAGGAGTGGCAGCAATTTCCGATCGTTGGGAGCATTGAGCAAGGTTATAAGAAGTTTTAAGCGGTCTTCCGCTGATAATTGAATAAAATAATCGTAAAATATTTTATACATGGTCTTTTCTCCTTTTGCTATTGACTAAATCTACATTATTATAAAATTTGGTTATGTTGTGTTCTCGTTTGTATCTCTTGTATAGGGAACTTTCGGTTAAGTGTGTCTTTTGAGACAGATTCAGTTTTTCTTTTGTTTCCCTGCTGCCAATTTCATTCGCAAAATAAGCGGCTAATATTGGCTTGGCAGTTTCATAATCTATGGAAGTTTTACAATTTGGCTTTTGTGGGTTGTAGGTTCTACCATGCACCGCAGCATGGCAGCAGGCACAAAGAAGAATAATATTATCATAATCATCTGTGCCGCCCTCTGAAACGGGTGTTAAATGATGATATTCTAAATAATCGTTCTGACCGC
>JAUNDJ010000113.1 GCA_030526175.1 Bacillota bacterium | reverse complement strand
AGAAGCAGGAATGAAACATAAAAGCTTTTAGCTTTTTATAAGTTTTCAGTAACGGCAAAATAAGATTTTCTCGGTCCCTTTGTATAAAGTACTTTTAGAATTATGATAAATCATATTTTCCTTAGAAAGATGATGCAGCTGCTAGGTCTTCATCTTTGTAGAATACATACATTTATATATATTCTCACATTATCTATGTTATTAACTATTTAAAACTAGAAAATTCAAAAAAAGTTGACAAGTTAGCAAAGACTAACTACAATAGACTTAGCGAAAGTTAGATAAGACTAACTTACAGATTGGAGGAAGATAATGAGTGATGAAATGATAGTAAAGTATTGTGCTCCTACACTTGCTGGAATAAAGACAGGAAATATGTTTTTGATGAAACGAAAAGGTGAGGAAAATGTAACAAACGAGTTTCGGAAACTGAATAAAATGATGGTAAAAAAAGGTTTGTGTATCATTCCTTTTAGAAACACTACTGAGCATGTGTTAGTTTATCTTTTTCGTCCAGATTATTTGGAAAAAGATTTACTAGATCCAATGGCTCAAAAAATACTAAAGGAGAAAGGGTATGAATGTGTGAATGCGAACAGATGTATTTGCCAGTTGATTGACCGTTTCAAGAATAATAAAGAATTTCCACACGAAGTAGGTCTATTTCTTGGATATCCACCGAAAGATGTGTTGGGATTCATAAATAGTCCTAATGTTGGTGTGAAATGTTGTGGATGTTGGAAAGCATACTCTGAACCAGAAAAAGCTGAAAGTATATTTCGTAAGTATAAAAGATGTACAGAAGTATTTCAAAAATTAAATAGCCTAGGTAAAACTTTAGAACAGTTAATTGTTGTATGTGCTTAAGAACTGAAAAAAGAAGAGAAAAGGAGAATAAAAATGAAAAAAGTTGCGATTGTATATTGGAGTGGAACAGGAAACACCGAAAAAATGGCTTTTGAAATAGAAGCAGGAGCAAAGAAAAATGGAGCAGAAGTAAATATTTTTACTTCAGATGAGTTTTCAGTTGAAATGTTAGATGGATTTGATGCCATCGCATTTGGATGCCCGGCTATGGGGATGGAAGTATTAGAAGAATCATCTTTTGAACCTATGTTTGAAAGAATTGAAAAAAAACTAATGGGGAAAAATATTTTGCTTTTTGGTTCGTATGGATGGGGAGACGGACAGTGGATGAGAGACTGGGAAGAAAGATGTAAAGAAGCAGGAGCTCAATTACTTTGTGAGAGTTTAATTGTAAATGACGCACCAGATGAAGATGCTGTGAAACAATGCAAATGTTTAGGAGAAATTTTAGCTTAGTTCACAAAAAAATTGGGAAATGAGTTATCAAAAAAAGGAGAAAATAACGTGAGTGTAGTAATTATCGGAGGTCATGAATGTATGGAGCGCCAGTACAAAGATATTTGTAAGAAGCATGGATGTAAGTCAAAAGTATTCTGTAAATATAAAGCTGGTATGGAAAATCGAATAGGAACTCCAGATTTACTGATATTGTTTACACATACAGTATCTCATAAGGCTGTAAAAAGTGCTGTGGAGTGTGTTCCAAAGTCAACAGATGTAATTTGGTCACATAGTAGTTCACAATCTGCGCTTTATACTATTTTGGATAAAGCTACTAATAATTAGGAATTCTTACGATTTTTTATATTTCTGGTACAAACGAAAAATCAGACACTTAGAAAAGCCCGATTGGGCTTTTTTGTTTTTGAGGTTTCCTTACATTTATGTTTTAATACTACTATGAGAATAAAAGTGACAGATATTAACGATTCTTGTTTAGATTTATATTATCGAAAAAAGGAGAATCAATTATTTAAACATACGGAATATGAAAATGGCGTATTTATGGCCGAAAGTTCTTTAGTCATTCATCGGGCACTGGATGCGGGATATCAACCATTGTCATTTTTGATTGTGGAAAATGAATACTCGAATTATCAAGATGTGTTTGATCGATGCGATTCAGATATTACTATTTATAAAGTGAGTGAAGAAATCTTCCAACAATTAAAAGGATTTATTTTACTAAAAGGAATTTTAGGTTGTTTTTTAAGAAATCAAAAGGAAAATCTTTCTCAACTACTCAATCAATCCAAACGCATTGTTGTCTTAGAAAATCTTCAAAATCCAACGAATGTTGGCGCTATCTTTCGTAATGCAGCTGCCTTATTCTGTGATGCAGTCTTATTAACCGACGATTGTGCCGATCCATTATACAAAAGAAGCATTCGCGTTTCCATGGGCAATGTGTTCAATATTCCTTGGACATATGTAAATAAGAAAGAGTATATCCAGCTTTTAAAAGAAAATGGATACAAAATCGTTTCTTTTGCGCTTCGAGACGATAGTGTGGATATTGAAGACGAAGCTTTGAATCAAGAAGAAAAGCTAGCCATTATTATGGGAAGCGAAGGATATGGCTTAGAAAAAGAGACGATTGATCAAAGCGATTATGTTGTTAAGATTGCGATGAATCCAGAAGTGGATTCCTTAAATGTTGCTTCGGCAAGTGGAATTGCTCTTTGGCAGTTATGTAAAAAAAATAGAAAGTAAGAATGGACGAACAAAAGATTCGTTCATTTTTTCATTTTAAGATTTTGTTAAGAAAAAACCAATCGTAAGTTCAGAATGATTCATTATTCTATAGACAGAAATAAGGAAAGATAAAAGAAAGTTTAAGGAGAAAAAATATGAAAAGAAATGATTATCGTTCAGAATTTACAAAAATTGCCGACTACTTATATGAAGTAACATTTTATGATTACGATTATGCGTTTGAACCAACACGCAAATTTTTTGAAAAAAGATTTAAATTAGGAGGATGCTCTTCGGTTCAAAATGGAATGATCCGTGGTCGAAATTACGATTGGACTTATGATGAAGAACCAGCATTTGTCATTCATGTACCAGCGACAGAAAACAGATATGCTAGTGTAGGAGTGGCTCGTTCGGCAGGGATGACACCTGCTCTAATTGAATCTGGTGAAGATTTTGAAATCTTGCGTTTGACTCCATATGGTACGTTAGATGGAATGAATGATCAAGGACTTACTATCAACATGAACGTGGTGAATTATAAAGAAAAAGGAGATTTTCGAATGAAAACCGAAGATACAAGCGATGATATCTTCCCTGCGATGATTCCTCGTCTCGTGCTTGATTATGCTGCCAATATTGAAGAAGCGTTAGAATTAATCGACCAAATGGATGTATACTCAATGGCGGATGAAAACGAATTGCACTTTATGCTTACAGGAAAAACAAGTGCAACCAATCCAACATTTAAAACGATCGCAATCGAATTTATTCCCGATGAAAACCAAGTGTATAAGATGCATGTCATTGATAAATTTGTAGAAGACAAAGAAATTATGACAAACTTCCACTTAACAGATTTTGATGGAAGTGAAGAAAGCTTAACCGAACACCCAATGGGTTATGAACGCTACCAAGTTCTATTTGAAAACTACGAAATGGGAAATACAGTAGCGGGAATGCGAGAATTAATGAAAAAAGTGTATTACACTCGTGCATACGATTTATCCGATGAAAACTTCTGGTATACAGAATATAGTAAAGGAGATCTAACGATGAAAAATCGTGGATTGAAAAATCTAAAAGGAGATGTTTGTAATGCAGGAGAATACGAAGATGTCATTGGTGATATGGTAGACAAGTTCTTACATCGAACACGTAGCGACAAAGCGCCTTCTTGGCAAACCGTACATTTATCTGTATACGATATTGAACATTTGACACTTTCTGTCATTCCACAAGAAGGAGACGATCATTACGATTTCAAAATCTAAAGAAAGAGGCATTTGGAAATTTCCAAATGCCATTTTTACAATGTTTCTAAAAGAGCTGGTAAATCTTTGAACGAATCGATTTTGGCAAGTGCATCCAAATCTTTCCCAAATCCATAGGAGCAATAGATAAATGGGAGATTGTTTTCTAAACTAGCTTCTTGATCAAATCTTGTGTCACCGACAAAATACGCTTTTTCAATTTGGTTCCTTTGCATAATAAGTTGGATATTATAGCTCTTTTCTCGTCCGGTTCTACCAGACATTTCAATATCTTTAAAATAAGTTTCCATCCCATGTGCTGTTAAAAAAGCTTGTACATAACCATCTTGCGAATTGCTGACAATGTACAAATCGTAATTCTTAGAAAGAATAGGGATTATTTCTTTGACACCATCATAAAGAATTCCCCCGTGTTCTTTTAGATATATCACTTCTTCTATACCCAATTCATCAATTAATTGTTCTCGTTCTTTTTCTGACAAATCGGGAAATAGACATTTTCCCATTTCCTCCATTGTTTTTCCCATTACGTCGTTTAGAATTTGGTGGGTCATCCGAAATGAAATATTCTCGTGCTTTTCTAGAACACGATTCCAAATTTTGTCAATGCACCCTGTGGCATCCCAAAGAGTTCCGTCTAAATCAAAAAGTATAGCTGGTTTCATAATTTTCTCCTATTCCTTTGTTTCTGTAAGAAGAGAGTAGATTTGATCCATCTCGTGCATGAATTCTTCTTCGTCCATTTCTTCTTCTGTATTCAGAATTTTCATGGATTCTATTTTATTTTTTATATCGTTTTGCGTTTCAAGAATATGTAGTCCAAGGGCATGGTAGGAAGGATTGTCTTCCACTTTCCAATCATCTCCATCTCCTTTTTGGATATGTATCGTAAGAATATATTCTTTTAATAGATTCATAATGGTTACTAAGTGAAGAACTTCTTTTTTTGAAAAAGAGAGCTTCATCTTTTTTTCTAAAAGCTTTTGTACATAACGAAGTAACCAATCAAATTTTGTACCAATGTTTAGTAAGAACATAAGGATAGTAAATATCTTATTAAAGTTTCGATTGTTGACAATCTCCAAAATATTTTCAAAAAGTATTAAAGCTTGTTCCATATTAAAACTTTGTAAGATGGAAGCAATGGCTTCTCTAAAAACAGGAATGGTCTGTTCGTATTTTATTGTATACGCAAGTAAATATGCGACTTGTTTCTGGTATGTTTGATCGAATAAAATTTCTTTTACTGCTTCGATATCACCAAATACCAGTATAGCTTGTGCTAAAGCACCGAACATTTCTAAAGAAGTGGCTTTATATTTGAAGTTTTGTGAACGACAGTAACTGTTGATAAAACGGTCCAATTCGATCATTTCAAAAGCTTGATCACACTCTTCTAAAGAAAAATTAGAAGAATCATCATAGTTCATATATGTATTTGGTGCATGATTTTCCGCAAAGCCTCCAGCACCAATATGGAAACCTTTATAGTACGTTTTTTGACCCACATCGTTTAAGATGATATTCACAAAATCGTAATCGATACTACGATTATGAATAATCTCTTGTCTTAGAAGAATACGCTCACCATATTTGTTCATAAACTCATCGGAAAAACCTTGTCCGTCAAAAGAAACACAAAGGTTAGCCGTATCATCTAGAATAGCGACATATTTTGCCTTATTACCACCTTTGGAGTGGCCTGTTACAATCGTTGTGTATTCTTGTAGGTGATACTTGTCATACACTTCTTTATACCAGGTTAGCGCATTTTCTTGTTGGGCAGTGGAAACACCATCGTTTTGTGAGGTTCTTCCTCCTCCTATAAAATTATCTTTCCATTCTCCAGAAGCGGTTCCTCGAAATGCGAAAATTGCGACTTTATAACGAGTGTTCACAAAAAGAGCGCTAAAGCCTCCACCGCCTCCAGGTTTATTATCAATATTTGTTTCCCAGATTTCTAAATCGTATAGAGAAGCTGTATTTTTGGCATATTGAATCGTTTGTACATATTCTTCTGCTGAAAAACCAACACCATAATGGGCATAAGGATCTAAATGAAGAATATCAATATCGTTTAACCATTCAAAAACGGTATGTCCTGAGTAATCTTTACAGCTAATCAATCCGCCTGTATTCGTGATATACATTAGATTGATAATGCCTAATAATTCTTTTGTGCTATATGTCATAATAATCTCCTAGTGGATATGGAATAAATTAAAATTATAGCTTTCCACGTTTGGATGAGAAAGCGCCTCTTCTTTCATCGTCCTTTTGGAAGAAATGTTTTCTAATAAATCGGGCGCTAGGAAAATATGATAAGCCCCATATAGCCCGTTATCTTCTAAAAGTATTTGGAGCTTGTCTATAATACTTGAATCGGCATTCATACAAATGTATGTCGTACGATTTAACTTGGAACGCAAGGAAAATAATGTTTCCACACTCTCTTTTCCATTGATTTCTTTTCCTTTTAAAGAAGGAAAGGAAGTATATATTTTCGAAGAGATTTGAAGTTTATTTTGAAACAATTCTTCAAGTGCACAATCGTATTTTTCCTCAATTAGTACACCATAGTAATTATCCGTAATAAGATATGGATTCTCTTTGATAATGTTGCATTCAAACAATGTATCTTGTTCTTTAAAATACAATTCGCCAACCGAATTGAGTTTGGAGATTGGTGTATACGAAGTAACCAAAAAGTTTTTTTCATATTTATCCAATAGATATTGTTTGGCTGCGCGAATTTCTTTTAATGTTTCTTTCTGATACGAATATAGATTTCCTTCTTGAATCTGTGAAGTATTTGAATAAATAGTACACAATAGGCGAATTTCTTCGTCTGATAATACAATATTTTCCATAGTATTTCTCCATTCTTTTTTGTACAAGATATGTGATTAAGCTTCTAGTTTCATTGTAGCGAAAAAAAGAAAAGTAGAAACAGAATCTGATGAAAATAGCCAAGTTTCATGTTAATCTAAGCATAAGATTATACATATATATAAATAAAACGAATTAGAAATTATGAAAAAGGAGAATAATGGATATGAAAGCGGATAAATTGATTTTAGGAAATATCTATTCTATGGATGGGTGTATAGAGCCATTAAGAGCCATGACCATTAAAGATGGTCTTATTCAATATGTAGGAAATGAAAAAATAGCCAGAAAGCTTTGTGATGAAAATACGGAAGTGCTAGATTTTGGAGACAATTATATTTATCCAGGATTTATCGATTCGCATCTTCATGGGTTAACAGCGGCTTCTCGAATTACTTATTTTGCAGATTTGACATCCGGAGAATATATGACAGATTATGTCAAAATCATGAAAGATTTTATGGAAAAAAATTTGGAAAACCATTTCTTTTATGGGGCTGGTTGGCGAGAAATTGATTGTAAGCCTACAGCTGCCATGTTAGATGCGATTTGCCCGGACAAAGTCATGGTGTTAAATTCGGTGGATGGGCATTCTGTGTGGCTGAATTCGAAGGCGATGGAAAAATTTGGAGTAGATACGAATATGGCCGAAAAATGGGGGCCAAATATTGTTCGTGTTAACGAAGATGGTACACCAACTGGATATATTACAGAAGGACCGGTAAATGATATTACGGCTAAGATTACGCTAATGGATAAAGAAGAAAGTAAATATGCCTTATTAAAATGGCAAGAGTTTGCCTTATCACTAGGAATTACAGCGTATTATGAAGCTGGGGCAATCGAATATACTTTGCAGCTCTATTCGGAATTGATTCAAGAAGGAAAATGGAAAATACGTGTGTATTGTGGATACTACATTGATGAAAATGAACCCGATTATGTAGCTAAGGTTCGTGAAGCTAAAGAAATGGCGGATAAATACAATTGTGAATATCTACAAATTATCGGTGTAAAAATCTTCATGGATGGCGTTGTCGAAGGACATACGGCATGGACCATTGAAGAATATGACGATATGCCAGGATACACGGGTGTAAAAAGATGCAGCGATTTTGATCGTGTTGTGGAATTGTATAGAGAAGCGGAAAAACTTGGTTTTAACCAATTACCCCAAGAATTCTCCCGCTTCTATAAGCGGAGAGATGAATTGGGGACTTTTTA
>JAUNDJ010000112.1:7894-8173 GCA_030526175.1 Bacillota bacterium | reverse complement strand
AGCACAGAAACTAGGCGTATCAACATCAACTGTTATTAAATACTTAAATGAATAATAACTTTATCAATTATGTAATTAATACTTTAAATAGTTTTAATAATAAATAAATGTTTTATTATTTAATTAGTTTTTGAAAGGAGTTTAATTAAAATGAAAACAATGTTATCAACAATTGACAATCCTTTTAATCCTTTTAAAGATTTTAATTCTTGGTTTTTGTTTGATGTCGAAAAAGGCTACAATTCATGTGCATACTTAGCAAGAATAGCAAAAACATCA
>JAUNDJ010000112.1:0-7884 GCA_030526175.1 Bacillota bacterium | reverse complement strand
TTGAAAGAGCTATTGATGAGATAATTAAATATGATTTCATGAATTTATATATAAAAGTAACGGAACCAAACATAAAAAAAGAATAGCATACCTCAGAGAATTAATTTACAGAGGCGGGGGGCCCGGCGAAAATCGCACCCCCTCCCTGCATCGCCGCCCTCCTAAAAAATTCTCCGCGGGTATATTTTTGAAAAACAGTTTTAGTTTGCATGTGGTATTTAAGGGGGCTTACAGGTGCATTAATTAATGCTAGCGCTTTTTCCTCTCCTTTCGGCGCTAAAAAAGTCTGTAAGTCTGCTTAAATACTACATACAAACTATATTTAATCTTGTTGAAAAGGAGGCGAAACAATGGCAAAACGAACTAGAACTACTAGCAAAGATACTCAGAAAAAAATTAGACCTGCAATGACTCCCGAAGCAAGAGAGAATCAATTGATAGCACTTGCGGTAGACTTGGCTGAAAAGCAACTTATAGAGGGTACGGCGTCATCTCAAGTGATAACTCACTATCTTAAATTAGGAACAACTAAAGAAAAGATAGAAAGAGAGATACTTGAGAAACAGAAAGAGTTAATCGTCGCTAAAACAGAGAACTTACAATCAGCTAAGAGAATCGAGGAGTTATATTCCAATGCGCTTAAAGCTATGCAAAACTATAGCGGACAATTAAGTAGTGTGGAGGATGATGAAGATGACGACTATTAGAACTTACCAAGAGTTAGTTAAATTGAAAACATTCAAAGAAAGATACAACTACCTAAAATTAGGTGGTAAAGTTGGAGAAGAAACCTTTGGGTTTGATAGATACCTTAATCAAAAGTTTTACAGGTCAGCTGAATGGAAAAGAATCAGAGATCAAGTAATATTAAGAGATAATGCATGTGATTTAGGTATGGCAGATAGAGAGATTAATAGCCGAATCATCATTCATCATATGAACCCATTAACAAAATACGATGTACTTAATCAAACAGAGTTTTTACTTAATCCAGATTATATGATTTGTGTAACTAAAAGAACTCATGATGCGATACATTATGGAGATGAAGACATTCTGTTTGGTGAATTTATAGAACGATCTAAAAATGATACTTGCCCATGGAGGAGGTGATACATTTGATGGAAAGTATACTACTTTCGATAAAGAAATTACTTGGAATCATGCCTGAGTATACGCATTTCGATGACGACATAATTATACATATTAACACAGCTTTCGCAACACTGAATCAGTTAGGTATTGGACCAAAAGGCGGCTTTATGATAGTAGATGAAAATTCGGCATGGGAAGAGTATACGACTGAAACAAATTTAAACATGGTTAAAACTTATATTTATCTAAAAGTTAGATTGTTATTTGACCCACCTACAAGTTCAGTTCTAGTTGAAAGTATAAACAGAAGTATCGCCGAACTAGAATGGCGTATATTTTTAGAAGGTGATCCTAAGCCTGAACAAACACCACCTTCCGTTGAAGAATAACTTTGAAAGGAGGTGAGAGTAAATGCATAATAACGAACTATACCATTACGGCATAAAAGGTATGAAGTGGGGTATTAGAAGAACTCCAGCACAATTAGGTCATAGACCAGCAAAAACTACAACTAGTCAGAGAAAATCCGAGATGAAAAAGATGTCTGACACAGAATTAAGAAATAGAATTAATCGTATTCAGATGGAAAAACAATATATGCAATTAACTGCTCCAGAAGTTAACGCTGGTAAAAAATTTGTTAAAGATGTATTGGTTAATGCAGCAAAACAAACGGCTACCAGTTATGTATCTAAGTATATGAATAAAGGATTGGAAGCAGTTATGAAAGAACTCAACAGAAAGTAACAGAAAGGAGTAACTCAAAATGGCATTATCAAACACAGCCACTCCTATCTATTATGGTAAGTTTAGAGATGCCGTTATAAGAGGAGAGATTCCAGTATGTAAAGAGATTTCCATGGAGATGAACCGTATAGATGAGTTAATAGCTAATCCTGGAATCTATTACGACGACCAAGCTATAAACGGTTTCATAGATTATTGCGAAAACGAACTTACATTAACCGATGGAGCGGATTTACATTTACTAGACTCGTTTAAACTTTGGGCCGAACAAATATTCGGCTGGTATTATTTTGTAGAAAGAAGCGTATTTGAACCTTCGCCTGATGGTCATGATGGACGATATGTAACTAAGACTGTTAAGAAAAGATTGGTTAATAAACAGTATCTTATCGTAGCCAGAGGTGCGGCCAAATCTATGTATAGTTCATGTATACAGAATTATTTCCTAAATGTTGATACTACAACCACTCACCAGATAACAACAGCTCCTACCATGAAACAAGCTGAAGAAATATTATCACCTATAAGAACTGCTATAACAAGATCTAGAGGACCTTTATTCCAGTTTTTAACTGAAGGCTCCATGCAAAATACAACTGGATCCAAAGCTAATAGAATGAAATTAGCGTCCACTAAAAAAGGTATAGAAAATTTCCTAACAGGTTCGCTGTTGGAGATAAGACCGATGAGTGTTAATAAACTTCAAGGGTTAAGATGTAAAGTGGCGACAATAGACGAATGGCTTTCTGGAGATATAAGAGAAGATGTCATAGGTGCAGTTGAACAAGGGGCGTCTAAACTAGATGATTATTTGATAGTAGCAACAAGTTCAGAAGGAACAGTAAGAAATGGTAGTGGCGATACAATCAAAATGGAATTAATGGAAATACTTAAAGGTGAATATATAAATCCACATGTTTCGATTTGGTATTATCGACTTGATGATATAGAAGAAGTTAATAATCCGAGAACATGGTTGAAAGCAAATCCTAATTTAGGAAAAACTGTAACTTATGAAACTTATCAGTTAGACGTAGAAAGAGCTGAAAAAGCTCCAGCTACAAGAAATGACATTTTAGCAAAACGTTTTGGTATTCCGATGGAAGGTTATACATATTTCTTCACTTATGATGAAACGCTTCCGCACAGAAAAAGAGATTTCTGGCAAATGCCTTGTGCATTAGGAGCCGACTTATCACAGGGAGATGACTTCTGCGCTTTCACATTCTTATTTCCTTTACGAGATGGCTCATTTGGGGTTAAGACTAGAAACTATATAACTTCTAAGACTCTTCATAAACTACCAGGAGCAATGCGTTTAAAATATGATGAGTTCTTGCAAGAAGGAAGTCTTATAGTACTTGAAGGAACAGTGTTAGATATGACCGAAGTTTACGATGACCTCGACGCTCATATAATCGAAAGAGATTATGATGTAAGATGCTTTGGATTTGACCCATATAATGCAAAAGCATTTGTTGAAAGATGGGAATCAGAGAATGGACCATTTGGAATAGAGAAAGTTATACAAGGTGCTAAAACTGAATCTGTACCATTAGGTGAATTAAAGAAATTAGCTGAAGATAGAATGTTATTATTTGACGAAGAACTTATGACATTCGCCATGGGTAACTGTATAACTCTTGAAGATACAAATGGTAATAGAAAATTATTAAAGAAAAGATATGAACAAAAGATTGATGCAGTTGCCGCTATGATGGATGCATATGTTGCTTATAAATTAAACAAAGATGCATTTGAATAGGAGGTGAAATACTTGTGGAGTTACAATTATACTGATGAACTGTATCATTATGGTATAAAAGGCATGAAATGGGGAGTTAGACGTTACGAAGATAAAAGTGGCCATTTAACACCTGCTGGAAAGAAACGATATGATGATTATGAGTACAGTGGAGGAAAAAGTAAAAAACCTAAATTGCCAACGGTCAACATCGTTAAAAAACAGTCAAGTTCAAAATATTCCGATAAATCGGAATCTACTAAACATGATATACCTGAAAAAAAGTCGAAGCATAGACAAAATTTAGAAAAGCACTATCAAGAAAAATATGGTATGAATAAATCACAAGCTGAACAGCAAGCCGCTAAGCGTATAAAAGCTGAAAAAATAGTTGCCGGAGCAAGTGCTATAGCATTAACATCTGCGGCTGTATATGGAGCGTATAAATACAAAAAATATACAACCGATACTATACTGGATATGGACACAGAATTCCAAACTATACTTGGCGTTAATAAAGGTGAAAAAGTTCAATTGAGAGATCAACAATATGCTACGTATTTGAATAAAGACAAGAAAACATTTGAGCGATATTTTGGATCTAATATCGAAAGTAGATTTAGATGGAATATGGATGACTCAAAAGAAACTGTATCAGCAGTAAGTAAAAATATCAAAGGTCAAACTAAAGTTGCATCTCAAAAGACGTCTAGGGATGAATTTGTAAAATTATATAATTCTAATAGCGATTTTAGAGCAGGTATAAATTCGCAAATTAGAAAAGAAGCAGAAAGCAGAGGTATAGCGCAACAATTTAGAGGCGCAAAAAGAAGAAAGGCATTTGATAAAGCGGCTGAATCCATAAAAGAAGGTAAAATGGATGAAAAAATATTACGTAAATATGGTTACGACGCATTTAATATCGGTTTGGTAGATACTAATAATGAAAGTAAAGTATCAACTGCTAAAATTTTCTATGACAAAATGAAAGAAAAAGGTTATCAGGCAATAGAAGATGTTAATGATCAAAAATATAGTACTAATATAAGAGGAAAAATGCCTATTATATTATTCGATAAAGATTCATTCTCTACCGATACCAAAACATATACTAAAGAACAATTAGATAAAATTATATCCAACTATAGTAAAGTTTCAAGTAGAAAAGAAACTATCGATGCCGGTAAGAAATTTGTTAAAGATACAGCTGATTTATTCGCAGATCCATTAGGTCTTGGAGGAGCAACAATGATTGGTGGTTCTGTAGTTGCTAACAAAGCAGCTATACACAAACAAGTTAAATTATATAAGAACGCACATCCTAATACTAAAATGACGGATAAAGAAATTTATAATCAAATACTTAAAGAATATAATAAGAAAAAGAAATAGGAGGCGAGTTAAATTGTGGGAATACAAATACTCCGATGAGCTATATCATTATGGTGTAAAAGGTATGAAGTGGGGTGTTATAAGAGCTAGACGTCAAAATGAAAAAGTGGATAAAAGTTTCAAGAAGTGGCAAGAGAACGCTAAGAAGAGAGACACTGCTATAGACCTTGGTAAAAAAGCTAATATTGCTCGAATGGATTATGAGCGAGACAGAAAGAATAAACAACTCAAGAGTACATATAAACAAGCGAATAAAGATTACAAGAAAGCATTAAGAGCTAATACAACATACCGAAAAGGTGCTATAAGAGGAGAAGTTGGGAAAGATGCGTCTAGAAAATACTTAAGTGAAGCTAAGAAAATTCAGAAACAACTAAACAAAGACCCTGGTAATAAACAGCTTAAAAAACAATACGATTATATGAAAGGTCAACACGACGTCGAAAGAGCTAGAGCCAGAAAAGCACCTGAAGTTGGAGCCAAAAGAAGCGCTAGAAAAGCAGCAGCTAAACGTGCTATGACAATGAGTATTAAAGCTGCCGCAACTACTGCAGCAGTAACTGTAGGAGCAGCTGCCGTTAATAAATGTTTAGACTCGAATAATGTAACAATTAATGGTAAAAACATAAGATTTAATGCTCAGAATTTAAGAGATGCTGGAGCATTCATTAAGAAAGGTAAAGAATTTATGGGATTCTTCTATTAAAGAATAGGAGGTGAAAATGTCAAAATGGCTTTTAGTGATAGACTGCAACATGCATGGAATGCCTTCCTAAATAAAGATCCAACGCCAAGTTATAATTATGGCGAACATATAAGTAGTTATAATCCGTACAGAACACGACTAACTAGAGGTAATGAAAGAAGCATTGTTACATCAGTATACAATAGAATAGCTTTAGATGTTGCTGCTATTGATATGTATCATGCTAAGCTTGACGACAATGGTCGTTTTACAGAAGCTATCGAATCTAGTTTGAACGAATGCTTAACTCTTAGTGCTAACATAGACCAAACCGCAAAAGCGTTCATGCAGGATGTGGTTATGTCAATGATGGATGAAGGATGTGTAGCAATAGTTCCAGTAGATACAACTATAAATCCTAATGTATCTGGCTCTTATGATATAAACAGTCTAAGAGTAGGACAAATACTGGAGTGGCGTCCACAACATGTTAAAGTTAGATTATACAATGATAAAATAGGACAGAAAGAAGATTTACTGTTACCGAAAAGCATGGTTGCTATCATAGAAAACCCTTTATATGCGGTAATAAATGAACCAAACTCGACTATGCAACGTCTTATAAGAAAACTTAACCTTTTGGATGTAATAGATGAGCAAAGTGGTTCTGGTAAATTGGATTTAATTATACAATTACCTTATGTTATCAAATCCGAGGCAAGAAGACAACAAGCTGAAAAAAGACGTAAAGACATCGAAATGCAACTTTCAGGTTCTAAGTATGGTATAGCCTACACTGATGGAACTGAAAAGATAACACAGTTAAATCGTCCAGTTGAAAACAATTTAATGAAGCAGATTGAATACTTAACGAGTATGCTTTATAGCCAGTTAGGTATCACTCAGACTATATTAGATGGTACAGCTGACGATAAAACAATGTTAAATTACTATAACAGAACTATTGAACCAATAGTATCAGCTATAGTTGATGAGATGAAAAGGAAATTCTTAACTAAAACTGCTAGAACTAGAAATCAGGACATTGTTTATTTTAGAGATCCTTTCAAACTAGTTCCAGTTAATGATCTTGCCGAGATTGCTGATAAATTAACACGTAATGAAATAGCTACATCAAATGAAATCAGACAGATTATGGGATGGAAACCATCTAAAGATCCTGACGCAGATGAATTGCGTAACAAGAACTTAAACAAGAGTGCTGAAGAAATGAAGCCTGAGCAAGAAGTTCAAAATGAAGTAGACAATACTATCAGGGAGGAGGAATAATTAAATGAATTATGACTTTAGTGGATGGGCAACTAGAAATAATATTAAATGCTCGGATGGAAGAACAATTTTAAGAGATGCTTTCAAGCATAACGATGGTCAAACTGTTCCGCTAGTATGGAATCATCAACATAAAGAATCAGCTAATGTATTAGGTCATGCTGTACTAGAAAACAGAGAAGAAGGTGTTTATGCTTATTGTACTTTTAATGACACAGAAGCTGGTAAGAATGCAAAATTACTAGTAGAACATGGCGACGTAACAGCTTTATCTATATACGCTAATAAACTTAAACAAAATGGTGGTAATGTAATGCATGGTACTATAAGAGAAGTAAGTTTAGTTCTAGCTGGTGCTAATCCTGGCGCATTTATAGATAATGTAATACGACATGGAGAAGACTGCGAAGATGAAGCTGTAATTTATACTGGTGAAGAGTTAGTATTACAACATGCTGACGACCAAAATAATAATGATAAAGGAGATGCCGAAATGGATAATAAAGGTGAAAAAACTATACAAGATGTGTTTGATACACTTACTGAAGAACAAAAAAATGTTGTTTATGCTTTGATAGGTCAAGCATTAGAAGATCAAGGTATGGCACAATCAGGTTTAGATGATGAATATTTAGAATTTGGAGGAGATGAAGAAATGAAACACAATGTATTTGAAGGTAGAGAAACAGAAATGAGAGACGATGAATTAATGCATGAAGGTATGGAAACTATATTAAAAGACGCTAAAAGATATGGTTCTTTAAAAGAAAGTTTCTTAGCACATGCTAATGATTATGGTATCAAAGATATAGAATGGTTATTCCCAGATGCTAAAAATGTTAACATGCCACCAGATTTCATAAAAAGAGATGACTCTTATGTACAAAAAGTAATGAGAGGAGTTCATCATGTTCCATTCTCTAGAATAAAA
>JAUNDJ010000111.1 GCA_030526175.1 Bacillota bacterium | reverse complement strand
CAATTCATCTCTCCGCTTATAGAAGCGGGAGAATTCTTGGGGTAGTTGGTTAAAGGCAAGATTTCTCTTGCCCCTTTTTCTTATCCTATAATAGTTTTTGTAAAGTTTGAACTAATGCCCCTGCTGGTTGATATCCTGTAATTGAACCAACAATTTTTCCTTGTTTGAACACTAACATTGTTGGTACAGACATAACTCCAAATTGTTGGGCTAATTCCATATTTTCATCTACATCCACTTTTACAATTTCAATTTTTCCAGCTAGTTCTTCTTGTACTTTTTCTAAAACTGGAGATAACATCTTGCATGGTCCACACCATGTTGCGAAAAAATCTACTAATACTAGATCGTGTGTCATATATTCATTAAACTGAGTTTGATTAATTTCTAACATAAATATTCCTCCTATTTGGTAATTCCATTATATAGAATAATGCTTTTATCTTCTATTCAGATGCTCAAAACAATTCATCTATATTTTTTGCTTGTCGTAATTCTTCTCCTCTTCCTTCTAAAAGGGCTTCGATCACAATTCCAATTCCATTCTGATTATTTGTTCGGGTAACTAAATTGGCTTTTTCTTTTACTTGTTTCATCGCATTCCCCATAGCCACTCCAATCCCGGCAGCTTCTAACATTTCAATATCGTTCATGCCATCGCCAAAAGCCATTACTTCATTTAGTGTACAACCGCACCTCTGTGCTATCTTTTCTAAGCTTTTCGCTTTGTGCACTCCTTTTGGCATAATTTCCAACCATCTTGGACCTATCATACGAATTGAAAATCCTTCTAATTTCCTTTCTATATCTTTTTTATGTTGTTTATAGAAACTTCCTTTTCCTATGAAAATAACTTTTGTTATGGGATGCGAAAGAAGAACAGGTTCATATTCTAAGTCTGTATAACTTCTAGGTTGATTTTTAAACGCAAATCCATATTCAGCTGGCTTACCAAAATATCTTTTCAACAATTTTTTTCGGAACGCTTTCGTGTTTGAGGGCACAAAAGAATAAAAATCATATCCACAGCACACAATTGCTTCTAAATTATATTCTTTACAAATTTGTTGAATATAATATCCTTCTTCTGGACTCATTGTTAGGGAGATATCGTATTCTTCTTTCTGAAAATCATAAATTAATCGTCCATTTAGCACAGATAGATAATGATTACCTTTTTCTAGCTGTAAAGGATCCGATCCTAGCTTACAACCTATGCGATCTCTTCCGCTCGCAATACAAATATGCATCCCGTTTTTTATTGCTTTTTCAATCGAAATATGCGTTCTTGGGTCGATTTCTTTTGTTCCGTCTAATAAGAGTGTTCCGTCTAAATCAAATACCAATATCTTTATCATACTTGTAAATCTTCTGCTTTTTCTTTTTCTTCAATGCGTTCACATAATAATTTGTATACACTCGCAACTACTGGTATTCCTAGTAACATTCCAACAATACCTCCTAAAGAGCCACAAACAATAACGGACATTAATACACCAACACCTGGAAGTCCTAGGGAATCCCCGGCAATTTTTGGGTATATCAAATTGGCTTCGATTTGTTGAACAATGCATAAATATACTAAGAAAATTAAGGCTTGTAATGGACTGACTGTAAATACCATAAAAGCGCCAATACCACCTCCGATAAATGCACCAATCATCGGGATAATATTAATAGCTCCTACTAGCGTTCCTACCATGACCGCATATGGTAATTTCATCAGATACATACCAAGTGCAATCATCCCTCCTAGAATAACTGCTTCAATTACTTTTCCTACCACAAAATTTGAGAACGTATTATTTACTACATCAACAACATGATCCAATCTATTGACTGTTTTCTTATCCATATATAGAGAACAAACACGCCCAAAAAATCTAAAGAATCTTTCTTTATCAATTAAAATATAGATGGATAATATTAAAATCACGATACCGTTCATAATAAAAGTAAAGGCTCCACCTACAATATTAAAGGTTACATCCAATACACTTCCAATTCCAATTGTTAATACTCCACCAATAGTTCGAAATACTTCAGACCAATCTACTTCCATATTTACTAATAATTCTTGAAATTGTGGATTTTTATCAAATAATTGGATTAAATAACGAACGAATAAGTTATATGCTCTAGGAATTTCTTGAATAATAACTTGTATCGCACTATAAATCTGTGGAACTACTAACGCGATTAATAAATAACCAAATGCAGTTACTACGATTAAAGTTCCTATCAAACTAATCGTTTTTCTATTTTTCTGAAAGAAACCATTTGGAAAGTGTTCGAAAACTCGTTCAATACGCATCATAACGATATTTAACAAGTATGCTACTACAAAAGAATAAATTACAGATGAAAAAGATTTCCATATCCATAATAGTATTTTAATAAAAGATGAAAAATTAATAACCAATAAGGATAACACTGCAATCCCTATGATGTATAACCAATTTTGTTGAAATTTTGATATAGGTCTCATTTACTCTACTCCCGTTGTTATTATTTAAAGTATTATAGCACCAAATATTGAATTTTAAACGCTAGTTTACTATTATAATTGGCGAGGTAGAATTATGAAAAAATTTGATCAGAAATTAGATTTTTTAAGAGTTTTATCTATGTGTTTAGTTGTTGTAATTCACGTTTCAAACTATTATTGTCGTGCATTTGCTCATATTTCACACAGTTCATTTTTTATTGCTCTTTGTTTTAGTGCATTGGCTAAAGCTGCAGTTCCTATATTTTTTATGATTAGTGGTGCATTAATGTTAAGCAAACCGTATGAGGCGAAAAAACATAGAGATCGAACACTAAAACTCTTTATCACCCTTGTTCTTTTTACAATTGTGTATTATTTTTGGGATGCTTATTATCTTGGCTTAAAAGTGGATGATATTACTTCTTTACTTTTTAACCCACGAAGAGAAATGTTATGGTTTTTATACGTAATTATTTGTCTATATATTTCCGTTCCTTATATTAAGCTGATTACGGACCATATGGATAAACATCTAGAAAAATTATTTATTCAGCAATGGTTATTTTTTAATGGTTTTGTTTATGTACTTCGCTTTTTTATTGAAACAAAACCTAAATACTTTGTTCCTGTTATTAGTGGTACATATTATTTAGGATATTTTGTGATTGGATATTTAATTATCAAATATAAGGATAAAATTGACTATAAAAAATACAATGTATATTACATCTTATCTATTCTGTTTGGAGTAGCAATTTTGGTGAGCCTATCTTATTTTGACTCCCTCGCACAAGGAGAATATATTGAAAAATATTTGAACTATAAAAACTTATTTACAAATATTATTTCTATTTCTGCATTCTTACTCCTTTATGGCAATATAAAAGATAAGAAGTATTCCATTATAAGCTTCTTATCTCCTTATTCTTTTGGGGTATATTTAATACATGGCATGGTTATGAATGTCGTAATGAGACATAATGCGTATCAATCGCATTCGCCAATTTACATGATTCTTTTGGCAAGTTTGTGTATACTGTTAATCACAGTTCCTATTGTTTATTTATTAAAGAAAATTCCTTTTATTAAAAATTATGTGTAGAAAAGTCAAAATGCTTTTCTACTTTTTTTCTACTAATTCCGCACCATACTTGTAGATACAAGATAGAAAGATACATAGTAGTCCGGCTCTTCCAACAACAAAACTATTAATATGCATAGTCGCAACATCTTTAAAATAGTAACACATGGACTTATGTACTATATTAGCTATTATTACCGCTACAATAGGTAAAACAATAATTCGAATACCTAAGCGTTTTAATTCTTCGACACCTTCAAAAGTAAATGGTGTACCTGCTTTTAGCTCGTTTCTAAAGTACTTTCTTGCACTTCTTGCTAAATTTACTTCTAAGGAACAAATAATCAATCCCATAAGCATCGCTGTTATATAAGAAGAAAAACTTAATTTCTCAATTTCTACATGAATCATTTGATGAATCGCCATTGAACATAACTGCACTGCTTGATTAGCTGGAAAAACATATAGACTTACAATTCCTATTACACATCCCACAATTCCGATAGTACAAAGTACTTGAATTAACGTACTTATAATTCCTCCTGCTTTCATTAATTTTTGAATAGTATTTAATGTTCTAGTTTCCATAATACAACCTCTCATTTCTGAAATCACCTTATTCCTTTTTTAGAAGCAGGAAAAGGATTTTCCTATGAACAGTAAAAACTACAGGATAAGTTACATCTATTTACTACTTTTTCGGCGCAGACGATTAATATGTCTTTCAAAATCACCATTATTCAATAATTGAGCAATTACTATTTGTTCAAAAGTTGGTACAGTACATGAATAAAAACTAATTCTTTTTAATAAACTATCTTTTTTTTCTTTTGGAAGAATCATATATCCAACACGAATAGAGGGAGCAATTGTTTTGGAAAAAGAGTTCACATAAATAATTCTTTGATTTGGTTCTAACGAAAACATAGTATCTGCCTTTTTGGAAGAACGACTAAATTCAGAATCATAATCGTCTTCAATGACATATCCATTCTTTTTTTGGGCAAAATATACATATTCTTTTCTTTTGGATACTGAAGCACTAATTCCACTTGGAAAACTATTATATGGTGTTACATGTAAAACTGTTGCTCGTGTCCTTGCTAATTCTTTACTCTGTATTCCTTCTTTCCCCATTTTTAATAGTTCAATATGTGCACCATTGGAAGTGTAAACTTTTTGAATTTTATCATAACAAGGGTTTTCCAAAGCGTATATCCGGTTTGTCCCTAACATCTGTACTATCAAGCTATATAAATATTCGGATCCAGAACCAATCACAATTTGGCCTGGTTCTACATCCATTCCTCTATTTCTTTTTAGATATCTTGCTATTGCGACTTTTAATTCTTCACAACCTAAATTTGGAGATTTCACTAAAATCGCTTCTTGATATTCACTCAAAACTTTTCTCATGGTTTTTGAAAGAACACTAAAAGAAATAGTATTTTGAGAAGATGTTTGTTTTTGTGTCAGAATATTGTCTTCATATTCTTCTGTATCTAAAAACCAATCTTTATCTTGATAAATCACATAATATCCACTTCTTTGTCTAGCCTCAATATATCCTTCTTCTTGCAATATAGAATATGCATGCTCGATAGTGATTACACTCGTTTCTGTATCAAATGCCAATTGTCTTTTGGAAGGAAGTTTTTGTCCAAAGGCATATACTCCTTCTACAATATCTTTTTTCATCTTATTGTAGATTTTGAGATAGTTTGTTTCTTTTTTCATCTGATTATATTCCTTTTTTTTATTTTGGATATTTGTATAATATCAGAATATCTATATAATGTCAGTGAATAACAAGGAGATAGAAACTATGACTAGAATTTTAACTATCCAAGATATTTCATGCGTTGGACAATGTTCTTTAACGGTTGCTTTACCTATTATTTCAGCATGTGGAATTGAAACATCTATTTTACCATCAGCTGTATTATCAACACATACTGCTTCTGGTTTTTCTGGATATTCTTTCCGAGATTTAACAGATGACATGCCTAGTATTAATCAGCATTGGCTAAATGAAGGTATTAATTTTGATGCCTTATATACTGGTTATTTAGGTAGCACAAAACAAATTGAGTATGTAATAAATATTATGAACACAACTTTAAAGCCAGAAGGACTCGTTATTGTAGATCCAGCTATGGCTGATTTCGGATCCTTATATCCTGGTTTTAATAATACTTTTGTTGAAGATATGAAAAAGCTTTGTTCTAAGGCAGATATAATTCTTCCGAACATAACAGAAGCAAGTCTATTAACAGGAATAGAGTACAAAGAAGTTTATGATGAAGCTTATATTTCAGAACTTTTAGAAGGATTAAAAAAATTGGGTTGTAAAAACATAGTATTAACAGGGGTAAGCTATGACCCTTCTTCTACCGGTGTTCTTGCTTATAACGGGGAAGATGTTCAATACTATAAACATAAAAAAATTGATAAAGGCTGTCACGGTACTGGAGATATTTTCGCTTCTTCTTTTGTAGGCGCATATTTAAATGGAAAACCTATGATTGATGCTGCAAAAATTGCTGCGAATTATTGTCTTGCTTGTATCGAAAATACGATTAATGATCCTGCACATTGGTATGGTGTAAAATTTGAGCCTGTTTTACCACAACTTATTAAAGATATCTATAAATAGAAAGAGCTATAGCGAAATCATTTATTTCGCTACAGCTCCTTTTTTTTATATAATCCCAAAATATTTACATGCATTATAAATTCCATTATCTTCAATGTTTGAAGTTACGTAATCGGCTTTTTCTTTTACATTATCTCTCGCATTTCCCATGGCAATGCCTATCGCAACGTGTTCTAACATAGCTATATCATTTCCTCCATCACCAAAAGCTATTGTTTCGGCCAATGGAATTCCAAAATGTTCTAATATCGCATCAATACCTTTGTTTTTACCACCATCTTTAGGAATAACATCCATAAACGATGGATGCCATCGAGCACTTTTACAAGATGTCAAAATGTCAAAGAATCCTTCTTCCTCAGGATTTCCTTCTTCTAAATAAACCATCATCTGATAAATATTGTGGTCAAGGATCTGTTTCTTTTCCCAGACTTCCCCTTTATACGCAAATTCTGGATAATTAGAAGAGTTGCTTACTATTCTTTCTTGCGTCGCAAAATTCGAAAAAATAGAATGTGATTCTAGATAATTTAAAGCTGGCTCGAGTTGTACAGAAGGAATCGTTAAAGAACGTATTAACTGATCTTTGGTATAAACATATTGACCATTCATTGTTACCCAGCCATCAAACTCAAAATCACATATTTTCTGAAAATCTTCTAAAGCACATTTTGGTCGTCCTGTCGCTATAAATAGTTTTATACCTTTTTCTTTCATCTTTCTTAACGCAATCATTGTACTTTCTGGAATACGAGGTGGATTTTCAAAAGTTTGAATAGTTCCATCAATATCAAAAAAAACAGCACTGATTTTCATAGAGATTACCTAAAACATATCCTCGGGATTCCAGTCTTTGTGTTCTATTCGATAAGCTTTCATTCGTTTCATACGATTAACGTTTTGATCTTCTCCAGGAAAATTGAAAGGATTCATACCTGTTTTTTTCCAAATGTATAAAATATCTTTCGCATCTTGATACACATCATCTACATGTAAATGTCCATACATTTTTGAAGGAAGAACGTATACTGGATGAACATTTCCATATTTTGAAACAAATCCTTTAACTTCATATTGTAAATGAGGACAAACCATAAAAACGTCAAAATAATCAAATAAAGTAGGCGCTAATACGAATGGTGAAAAATAAATCTTTAATTTATCTTCCATACCTTTTTCTTTTATTTCTTTTTCCACATGTCTTGCCATTGCAGAGCTAGAAAATCCACCTCCACAACATATACATACGCGAATCAATTCTGGATTATCACTATCTTTTTTTGTGAAATTTTCTAGTATCTCTTTAGGAACAGCACCCATTCCTTTTGGAATACTTCCCATCGTACTACCAAATTTTTCTGTCATATAATCTATTCTCCTTTTACTTATATAGTATCACTTTAATATATAAGAAAAAAGATGACATTTCTGTCATCTAATTTACAGTGTTATATTTAGCTCTATTAAAACCGATTATGTTGAGGAATAATGGTGTAATTAATATTAATCCCAATGTATATCCTAAACCATATCCAAAAGCTGAAGACAATTTACTCAGTAAGATAGTAAAAAGGATAAATTCTAGTATTAAGAAGAGAATTCATATCACAAGGAATATAGTATTAAGAGTAGGATGTCCAATAATTAAACTAATATTAATGAAACAATATGCTATTAAGCTTGTAGCTAAATAATATATAAACATTCGTACATTCCACACCTTACTGAATAGTATATGTTCACTATAAATAGGTATAAAAGCTTTCCACATTTCAATATCCATTTTTTTAAAGACAAATGCTTTTCCAATAATCGTTAAACCATAACAAATCAAAGAGACAATATAATTCATGATAACCTCCTGTAAGCATACATATATCTATTAAATAGAATAATGGATGATCCTAAAGATATCCTTAAATATACCTTAACTAAAAATAAAAAAAGCCCTCCTGAGAAGGCATAAAAAAAGACCCGGCAGCTTGCTATCTTGG
>JAUNDJ010000110.1 GCA_030526175.1 Bacillota bacterium | reverse complement strand
TAATCTCTGTGCTAATATAATCTAAAATTTAGGACAAAATCAATTTGGATTCACACTTTCCATCTCCCATGCAGAACATAATGCAGCAGCTTTTGCAAATAAAAAGGGGTGGTTACGCAATCCGGTTCCACCCCTGCATTGCCATGCAGGCATCCTTTCCATTGCATTGGCTGCCTCTTCATGCCCAGATCATTCAGCGACGCTTCATACTTCTCGAAGAACTCGGCCAGAACCCTTTCGACAGGATCCACCAGAAGCATCTTCAGAAGGCATGAGCAGAACGCGAACCTCCTGTACAGGTCCTGTATGCCATGTAGCTATGAAGAACATCCATGATGAAGCCTTCCTCGATTGCCCGCCTCGTTGAATAGATGTGGAAAGGATGGAACAATCCGTTTGAGGATGCCAATGTGATTGAGACCATGGACAGATGCAGAATGGATAATTGATAGATGAAAAAGCAGCCGGCAATCCCCAGGCTCCAATTGCCTGACAACCACAAGCTGCTTCGTAACCAAATTCTAACACATGCAAAATATCATTTGCAAGTTGTGTGCAGATGTCCTTTAGGGCCTACGGCATGGAATTACACACACCGAAAGTTATAATACCCATCTTATTTGCGGTTAAATTATGGGTATGATTAATAAGTATTGTATTTCGATATCATGCTGATACATTTCAATGCAAATCCCTTTGATTTAGCATTAAACTCGCATTTTCCTAATTTGACACTACCTCCACTCATTCCTTCGCTCTTGTTATTAAAAATGGAATTGTATAGTTTACTTATAATCTCGGATCTGGAAACAAGTTTTTTCCCGCTACGCCCTTTCAAATCTTCATCTTGTTCCATTAAGTGACTAATCAAGTATTCATTTGATTCAATACTCAGCAAATCAAGCAATGGCTTCATATTTGAACCTTCGACAAATTCTCTGTATATTTCTTTATCATGCATATCCAAGCCAATCATCAACGGAACAATTGCATACATAATAAATCTCTTTCCTTCACCGTCAGAAAAAGAAAACTCCATAGATTTGCTTTCAAGAGTTTTGTCTACAGCCCGAAGCACCGATGAATAAAATATAGATATATCTCTCATCTGAAAATCGAACAATTCAATTATCTTTCTGCATTGATCATCCACAGCATACCCTCTATTAATGCCGACTTTATCATAAAGTTTCGTTAAATCAGGCTGTGAAAGTCTAATTCTAACGTTAAAAAATCTATTTAGATATCTGGTTGCATTAAATTCCTGACCATAATATTGCTGAACAGTATATTGCAATTGGTTTAAATTTGTAGAAAAAACAAATACCACACGCTCATCGTTAAAATAATGTTTTATTCTTTCAAGCAATTTAACTGCAAATGTTGGTTTGCATCTGTCCAATTCATCAACAAAAACAACTAGCTTATTTGCACGCTCTTCCAGTAACGATGTGAAAAACTCTTTGTTTTTCTCTTCTATGGTTTTTTCTTCTACGAATCTACTGACTGTATCTTCAGATTTCAGTACCTCAATATAATCGTTAATCTTTATTCCAGAAAATGACTCTAAAATTGTTGCTCCGAGTTTAAAGATATTAGTATCGGTTATCTCATACCGGATGTTTAATTGTTTCGATATTTCATATATCATCGAATATACTGGATCGTCATCATTATCATTAATCCAGGCATCATAATATACAGCTAACATATCGTTATTATTTGATAGCTCTTTAAAAGATGGAATACCGACAATTCTATTTTTTCATCCTTGACTTTTACTGCTGATATTTAAAGAATTAATCAGCATTTCTGCTTGCTTTACAAAAAAAGTTTTACCGCAGCCCCACTCACCATCAATTGATATAGACATTTTACCGTCAATATTGCATAGCAACTTATAAAAATGGACCAATTCATTATTTCTACCTATCAAATCTTCTTCTAATGAGCTCAATAAATTGCTAGTGGTTGGTTCAAGTTCTCTAAAATTCATTTTACTCACCCAAACTATCAATGATAGGCAAAATAGATTCCAATTTTTCTACAATTCGTTTTTGCTCTTCGATAGGAGGTAAGGGAATATACAAATTGCATAAGCTATCCGCATTCAATGTACTTCCTTTAATTGCGTTTTTACTATTTCCATATTGAGTTAGATAAGGCAATACTTTGAAAAGGTATTTTTGAAGTGTTTTATCTTTATCAATAAACGGGAAGATAGAAATAATTGCCTCATTATGTAATGCATCCATACCGAGAATAGACATACGTCCTATAGTAAGTTTAAAACTCATAATCATTGTGCCTGCAGGTGAAATTATTCCACCGAACTTCTGTTCATAACCTTCATTACTGATAAATTCTTTGGTTTTTGTAACAATGCCATTACTCACCATATCTGCAATCGAAACCCATGGTACTTCGGTTGGTTTACCCCACCAAATAGTCTCTGCTCTAGGAGGAGTTTTTCCAGGTCTTAATGTAGCGATATTTCCGAATTTAACCCACCTCCAATTATCAGGAATATCAAACGGCATATCATTATCTACTTCATCTGTCGTTTTATCTTTCTTTATTTCTTTATTTTTAATTAATTCATTTTTTAAAGATAAAACACTATTAATGTATTTTTCAACATCACTATCTGTCTCTAATTGTTTAGTAAGTTTTCCTTGCATTGCAGCCTGCAACACAGCGGTTTTCATATCTCCAGGGAAGTTCTTTTTTAATTCAACTAATTGATTTTCAATCTTTTCATATTCATCAATTTCTTCCATTAATTCATCAACCTTAGCAACTATACGAGCTTGTTCTTCAATTGGCGGAAGAGGTATTGGTAAATTTCTTAAATAACTTAGGCTAACAAACTGTTGAACTCCCCCTGTTGATTGAGATTTCAAATATGTTTCAAAAAAACTAAGTAGCAATAATATATACTTATTATTTATATTACTATTCTCTAGAAACTTTATTAAAGCTACGTTTTTTATGGAAAATTCACAATTTTTGCCCTCAACAAGAACAGGCTTCCCAATTGAGCCAATCATAGCCATTAGTATATCCCCGTCATCAACTCTTGATCGTTCATTAAACTTTAAAAAATCCTCTTCTGCTATGTATTTGCATGTGTCAAAGCATATCTTCCCATCAACAAGGTTTTTACTAGTAACAAAAGGATATCCAGTTTTAACATATTTGGGGGAATCGTGCGTTCCATCTCTAACATCCAAAACACTTTGCATTCTAACCCACTTCCAATGGATTGGAATCTCAAAAAGTTCTTCACCATCAGAAACAGGCAGTAATTCTTTTTCTTTTTTTATTTTGTTGTCTCTTATCAATTCTTCCTTAATCTTTCTTATCAAAGAAATAGTAAATTCTATTGGAGTATCATCAGTTTTAGCATTGCTAAGTTTTCCGGAGAATGCCGCTTGCAATACCGATTCTCTTAAATCTTTAGCTAACACATGAGCCATTAATCGACCCCCAGAAGATTAAGAATCTTCTTAAGTTTTAAATCCATTTGATCATCAAGAGATTCTCTCTTTTCAATGAATTGTTTAATTGTATCTTCAGGAGAAAGAATTACCTTTTCTTCTACTGGGTAACTACATAAATCCAAATTGATTTCTGCTATTTCACCTTTATCATTTTTAGTAAGTAACTCATGAATTAAGTATCTCTTCGCTTTGTAAGTTTGAGTTGCATTGTCATGAGATTTTTCGTCAGCAATTTCAACACGGTTACCCCACCACTCATCACAACAAACAAAGTGTTCTCTCTTCATCGGCTTAGTTTTAGAGAAATGCTTATATCCTTCTGGCATATCCAAACGATAAAACCAAGTTTCTTTTGTTGGTTCAGCTTTATCAAAAAATAATAAATTTGTTGCAATAGATGTATATGGCGCAAAAACACTTTGCGGTAATCTAACAATTGTATGCAAATTAAACTCAGTAAGTAATTTCTTTTTAATATTAGTTTTTGCGCTATCTGTACCAAACAAGAATCCATCCGGTAACACAATTGCGCATTTGCCATTTTTCTTTAAACGGTACATAATAACATCCATGAATAAATCCGCTGTTTCTGAACTCCTAATATCTTCTGGGAAGTAAGACTTTACATCATCTTTTTCATTCCCGCCATAAGGTGGGTTCATTAGAATTTTGTCAAACTTGTCATCTTCTGTATAATCTAATACATTTTTAGTTAAAGAGTTCCCATGAATAACTTTTGGCATATCGATTCCATGCAATAACAAATTAGTAATACATAAGATGTAAGGAAATTGTTTCTTTTCAATTCCATAAATTGACTGATCATACGCAGCTCTATCGTCAGCAGAATTAACCTTTGGATATAGCGCTTTTAACCACGACGTTATAAAACCACCTGTTCCACAAGCAAAGTCAGCCATCTTATCACCAATTTGTGGATCAATTTTAGAAACCATAAATTCAGTCACTGCTCTAGGTGTATAAAATTCACCAGCATTACCAGCTGACTGTAAATCTTTTAAAATAGTTTCATATATTTCACCAAACGCATGAATATCTTCGTTATCAGTTAAATCGATACTATCAATTACATTTAGGACCTGTCTTAATAGAACGCCATCTTTCATATATTGGTTTGCATCTTGGAATGTAGTCTGTACGATTGATTTTTTTATTGGAGTATCTTTAGTAACTGTTAAAGTTTTTAATGTAGGGAAAACTTCGTTATTGACAAAATTTAAAAGTTCATCCCCTGTTAACGCATTCCCAGATTCATCATTTGCGGCCCAATTTCTCCATCTATATTTTTCAGGAATAAATGATTCATAATTGCTTTCTTCAAATTCCCAGTCATTTTCTTTTACATCATAAACTTTTAAAAACAACATCCAGGCAATTTGTTCGATACGCTGAGCATCACCATTGATACCAGCATCATTACGCATAATATCCTGAAGTCTTTTAATAAATGTTGAATAATTACCCATTCGTTATACCCTCACTCCATAAATTGCATCTTGTAAGTTTTTAAGTGCACCAAAGAATCCATCTCTACCACCAAATAGTCCTGCAATTTTTGCTGGTGTACCATATTTGTTAGCAAACCTATTTGTCTTTAACACATTGATATCTTCAATGTCATATACACCATTGTCTTCATACTGTAGTAGAAGATCTTCTAATACTTCTTTTGCAGCACCACTATATTTAGTAAAGAAATCTGTCTTTTTAACGCCTTCAGCTCTTTCTTTTCTTGTTAGAGCTTTTTGGCCATAAGCTACATGTAATATGAAGTCAAAATCATCTACATCTTCCATATGGTCTTCTTTCTTCATTTCTTCTAAGCTAATTCCTTTTTCAAGAAGTAGCTTACTGATTTTTTCTTTCTTTTCCTCTTTTGTCCAGTTACTAATGAAGTTTTCGATTGTATCATACGAACTTAAGATATTATTCTTCGCGTATGTTGTAATCTTTTCAGTTCTTAAAAGTTTTCCATTAGTATCGTATATCTGAACAATCTTGTTAATTATTTGAACACTGCATTCATTACCATCTACAATTGGTTTTACTTTTGGATCCGTTGGTTCTACAGGAGGTTTTGGATCCACTGGACCATCTCCTCCTTTGCCTCCAGGCTTATAATCTGGATCAATTTCAATTGGTCCATCCCAATCTGGATCAGCAAATAACCTAGTTACGTTTCTAAAGTCCATAATCGCAAAAGACATCTTACCTTCTTTTTCACGAACTCTAGTTCCGCGACCTACAATCTGTTTAAATTCAGTCATTGAATTTATCATCTGATCTAAAACAATCAATTTAACCATTTTGCAGTCTACACCAGTTGATAGAAGTTTAGATGTGGTTGCGATTACTGGATATTGTTGAGATACAGAAATAAAGTATTCTAGTTTACTCTTACCATAATCATCAGAACCTGTAATACGAACAATATAATCAGGATTATCCTTAACCATATCTTTATTCTTATTGATAAGGGCTATTCTCATTCTTTCTGCAGCATCTTCATCCGCACAGAAAACAATCGTCTTTTGCATACGATCTGTTGTTTTTAAGTAATTAGTTATTTCTTCTGCAACCTGATCAATTCGACTTTGAATTACAATGTTGTAATCATAGTCTTTATTGTTGTAGATTCTATCTTCAATTTCATTACCATTAATATCTATCTGGCCTTTTAAAGGTCTCCAACCATCTGAAATATTGGTAATGATGTTATAAACTTTAAATGGAGCTAAGAAACCATCTTCAATTCCTTGTTTTAAAGAATATGTATAGATTGGTTCTCCAAAATAGTTGATATTTGAAACATATTTAGTTTCTTTTGGAGTAGCTGTCATACCAATCTGAGTTGCACTTGTAAAGTATTCAAGAATCTGTTTCCAGCTACTATCATCTTTAGCGGATCCTCTATGACACTCATCTACAATAACTAAATCAAAGAAATCTGGTTTAAATAATTTTGCGTAATGTTCTTCCCCACCTTCTCCAACTAACTGCTGATAAAGTGCAAAATAAACTTGATGTGCAGTAATTGTTGTTGGATCTTCTGATTTAACATTTATTTTATGAATTACATTATCTAACGGAGAGAAATCTTGAAGAATAGATTGATCAACAAGAACATTTCTATCTGCTAGATATAAAATTTTCTTCTTTAATCCGCTCTTTAATAAACGGTATACAATCTGGAAAGCTGTAAAAGTCTTACCAGTACCTGTAGCCATAGTTAAAAGAATTCTATTTTGACCCTTAGCAATTGCGCTAAGAGTTCTATTAATAGCTATTCTTTGATAATAACGAGGTGTATTTGTAGTTGCGCTAGTATAACAAGGTTGGTTAATGGCTTTTAATTCATTTTCGCTAAATCCCTTACCGCCGTTAACTTCGCCGTAATATCTTTTTACTAATTCATCTTTTGTTGGGAACTGATCCATAGGAAAATTTCGAACTGCTCCTGTTAAAAAGTCATGTTCATAAAATTCAGTTCCGTTTGTTGAATATGCAAATGGGATATCTAACATCTGAGCATATGTCATAGCTTGTTGTAATCCATATGATGCAGAATGATTCATATCTTTAGCTTCTACAACAGCAATCGGATTATCACCATTAAAATAAAGAAGGTAATCTGCAAATTTTGGCTTTTGTCTTGTTGAGACATTACCAGCAATATTAATTCTTCCATCAGTGATTTTAACTTCCATTCTATATTCAAAAGATCGTTTATCCCATTTTGTATCTAACGCAGGAGTAATATAAATATTCTTTACATCTTCTTCAGTTAAACTTGGATTAATTGTATTAGTCATTTATAATCCTCCTCCCTAATCATTCTCTAATTAACTCAACTATGTCGCCTATCTGGCAATTTAGACAATCACAAATTTTTATCAATGATTCCATTGATACAGTTTCATCTTTTGATAATTTTGCAAGTGTCGCTGGAGTTAGATTAGCTAGTCTAGCTAGATCTGTTTTCTTCATTTTCTTATCAATTAATAAATGAAACAAATTGTTGTAACACACTTTTGACATATTATATTTTCTCCATCATTATTAATATCAATTATATAATTGATAATTCCTTCTTACTAGAGAAATATATTCAAAACGGAATATTTGTTACATTTTAAATAGTAAAGTATCAATCTAACTATTTCACCGACTTCAACAAGTAATAAAACACACCAAATATAAACGCAAAGAAGCAGAAGATGATCTTAAATAGAAACGAAAATATATTCTTAATCACTACCATCTAGATATGACCCTGCTTCCTATTACTGATACGCTTTTCCCTTCATCAGCTATGTAGCCAGCTGTGATTAGGTCTTTTATTGTTTCAAGTACGTATTCTTTATCTTCACAGTCTGCAGTTTGAATCAACTCTTCTTTATCCATTTCTCCATAGTTGTTGCTAAGGATATTCATAATGTTGATAGGTAACATAAACTTCTTCTTATCACGCATAGGATTTCACCTCTTCTAAGGAATACTACCAAACGCAACGTCCAAAATACTGAACATAAGAAAAATAGTTGAAAAAATTTAAAGAATTTCAGTGATTATGCACGGAAAAATAAAAAAGATTTATCCTTAACTCTTTGAAGTTTTAGATAAATCTTAATGGTTATTGTTTATTGAAGAGATGTGAATTCTGTTTAAGGATTTCTTCCTTTAGAAGTTCTATAGTCGCTTCTGACTTAGATAGTTTCTTTCTTAACTCAGCATTCTCTTTTTCAAGCTCTCTTATTTGAGCAGCTAGTTCTCTATTAGCTTTTCTAACAGTTCTAGTTTCTGTTTTATATTCTTCTATTGTTTTGACTGACATATTCTTATCTTCTTTATGTGTTCTTTTATTTTATTGTATGCCAAAAGGCGTGAGGATTAATGTAATCAAAAGTGATTCACCTACCCTTTAATTCTGACTCTATTTCTGACTCACCTTTAAAACTATAAAATATGCTGATATTATCTACATTTCTGGTCAGCTTGCTGGCTATGACGAATCAGAAAGTGAA
>JAUNDJ010000109.1:1217-8589 GCA_030526175.1 Bacillota bacterium | reverse complement strand
ACATCCAAACAATTATGTCTGGATGGTATGTCAATAAATTATCTAAATGACATTGACAGATTTTGTACCTTTTTTGTTTAAATATAGTATTTTTTGTATATTTGTTTAATTAATTTATACATGGGATCAAAAAGTAACAACATTATAATGTAATTTCCAGTCATATGTACAACATCAAATAATAATCCACTTAAGATATACGAAAAAAAAGTATGAAAACCTCCGATGAATAAATACGGAAGAGCACAAAGAGTTCCAAAGCTTAATCCAAACGCTCCGGAACAAAGAGCCATATAGTCTTTATTTTTCGCAAGTATATGTTTGAAAATATAAGTGATCCCAACAAGTAATGGCCAGGCAATAATATAAGAAATATTCCATATTCCCACTCCATATAATAAAACTTCTATGCAGACAAAAAGTATACTGACGAGTAATGAAAAAGAAACAGGAAATACTAGGCTATAAATCATCAAAAGAAAAGTGACAAGTTCTATATTTGGAAGAAAACTTAGCATTTCTTTGCTGATGACACATATGCAGGCACATAACGAAACAAAAACAATTTTTTTTGCTGACATATTCTAAAATTTTGATAAAGAAAATACGAAAGCGTCTCCATCTTCGATTGCTACAGCGCTTGCTGCATCACAACCATATCCTGTCGCAAGACAAGCTTTATTATTATCGGAAGTATATGTCCAATATAATTGTTTTTCAGCATCTTCTTCAACTAATTCTTGGATTCCTAAACCAGTAATATACATTCCATATGCCGAATCAGAATATTGAAATTGGATTTCTTTCTTAGTCTGTAATTCAATTAATAATTCAGACAATAATTCAGCATCTGTTCTTGTGGTAACAGTACCAATTTTTTCCCCCTGGTTTTCCAATGTGATTGTAATTTCTTTAGAACCTTCAACTACTTTTGGGGCAGTAATTGTTTTGATTCCAAAGATGGCAGCGGCACATACTACAAGTGCAACTAAAACTTTAATGATTGCATTTTTTTTCATAATCTTTCTCCTTTCACAATCAAGTTCATCAGGCAGGTCTCCAGGCTGAATATCATCCGCAAGCACCCTTCTCGAAAAATCAATGGTTTATGTGCTATTGTCCATATCACTGTGTGTAGTTAACGCAAAAGACTCTCACTTTTTTCCCTATTCTCCCATTTGTATTAATAGGCACCTAATGACTAGTCTATTATATGAAAAAAACTAGTCAAAGGGAATGACTAGTTAATAATTTGATTTAAAACTTGTACACAATCTAATGCATCTTTTGTGTAAAAATCGGCATTAATGTTTTCTGCAATGTCTTGGGTAAGTACAGCTCCACCCACTAGAATAGGACACATATTTTCAACTTGTTTTAAGTATTGAATCGTCTCTTCCATTGAAATAACCGTTGTAGTCATAAGAGCTGATAGTCCAATAGCCTTTGGCTGATACTTATAAAAGGCTTCTAAGATTGTTTCTTTCGCTACATCTTTTCCTAAGTCGATCATTTGGAAACCATAGCTTTCACAAACTACTTTTACGATATTTTTTCCGATGTCATGTACATCTCCATAAACGGTCGCAATTAGTACAGGACCTTTGGCTTCGCTAGAAGAAGTAAAGGATTCTTTGATCACTTCAAAAGCTACTTTACTAGCTTCCGCTGATTGAATCAACTGTGGTAAAAAGATCTTATTTTGCTCATAATCTTTACCAATTTGATCTAATGTAGGGATTAAGATCGTATTAATAATATCCAATCCTTCTTTTGATTCTAATTCTTTGCGGGTTAATGATTCAACTTCTTCTTTAATTCCATGAACAATTACATCTTTTAATGAAAAAGAAGAAGTGGAAGCAACAGGTGTGATTTGTGCATTCGCTTGATGTGCAATGTAGTTTTTCGCATCCACATCGTAGTTATAAAGTACATTGAACGCATCAATTGTTGCCATAAGCTCTTTATCCATTGGATTGATAATTGGTAGATCCAATCCAGCAGACATTGCCATTGCTAAGAATGTTTTATTTAATAAAGGACGATTTGGTAAACCAAAAGATACATTGGAAACACCAAGTACTGTATGTACACCTAACGCCTTTACCATAGAAACAGCTTTGACCGTTTCCATAACTTCTTTTTGTTGTGCAGAAGCAGTTAGTACAAGACAGTCAATGATAATATCTTCTTTAGGAATTCCATATTCTTGCGCTTTATTAATAATACGTTTGGCAATCGCAAAACGTTCTTCTGCTTTAGGAGGAATACCATTTTCATCTATAGTTAAACCAATAACGACACCACCGTATTTTTTTACAATAGGAAAGATAGCCTCCATTGTTTCCGCTTTTCCATTAACAGAGTTGATTAAAGGCTTCCCATTATAATATCGGCAAGCTTGTTCGATTGCTTGTGGATCGGAACTATCAATTTGTAAAGGAAGTTGAATCACTTCTTGAAGAAGTTTGATGACGTGCTTCATAACTTTTGGTTCATCTAAACCAGGAAGACCCACATTTACATCCAATACATGTGCTCCTGCTTGATCTTGTTTGATGGCTTCAACCACAAGTTCGTCATAACGCTCTTCTTTTAACGCTGCTTTTAATTTCTTTTTTCCAGTAGGATTAAGACGTTCTCCACACACAACTACATGATGTCCAAATTCAACAGTTTGTGTTCCACTAGAAACACGAGTTGTATATACGTTATCTTTTACATTTTTAGTTGGTAAATTCTCTTTTAAAGCACGAATGAAGTCTGGTGTAGTTCCACAACATCCTCCAATAATAGAAATTCCTGATTGTAAATATGGCATGACTTCTTGAACAAAATCTTCAGCCTTTAGAGGATAGAATGTTTGTCCATCTTTAAGAATCGGAAGACCGGCATTTGGTTGTACTAACACTGGAGTTCTAGAAGTGCTCAAAATAGTTTCGATAATCGGTCCCATTTCTTTTGGTCCCAAAGAACAGTTGATTCCTAAGGCATCGACGTTCAATCCTTCTAGTACGTTAACCATTGTGAACGGATCACAACCAGATAAAGAACGTCCTCCGGCTTCAAAACTCATTGTGACAAAAACAGGCTTATCACAGTTTTCTTTAATAGCTAAAATAGAAGCTTTTACTTCATAAATATCCGTCATTGTTTCTAACAAGAATACATCCACATCGTCTTTGACAAGTTTTACCATAGATTTAACACTGTCATAAACTTGATCAAATGTTAAACTACCCATCGGTTCCATTAATTTACCAATTGGTCCAATATCGTAAGCAATATAAGCTTCAGGTTTAACTTCTTGAATGGCAGCTTTTGCGTTTTTTATAGCTGCTGGAATAACTTGGTCAAAGCTATATTTTTTAGAATCATATTTTAATGGATTGGCACCAAACGTATTTGTTGTAATAAAATCCGAACCTGCCATTAAGTAGTCTTTATGGATTTCTTGAATAATCTCTGGATGGTCAATGTTGTAGTCTTCTGGAATCTCGCTTGCCTTCATTCCTCGAAGTTGTAGCTGAGATCCAAAGCCTCCATCGAATAAATAAATTCTATTTTCTTTTAGTAACATGTTTGCCCTCTCTTTCTAAACGAACAACCTTCGCTATGCATACATCCTATGCAACTTTTTTTAGGCTGATTTTTTCCAATTCCAATAAATCCAATCATAGATTTTTGAGGAATTAATAAGTTTGTATCCGTAATAGTAATTCCTGTTTTTTTATACAAATCTATGTGTTTGGCAATTTCTTTATTCAGTTCAATAGGAACTTTTCCATAACCAGGACAAAATCTATAGGTTCTTTCTTTGGGAAAGTGTTCTTCTTCAAAGGCATCACAGGCGACTTCCACATAAGCGCTCGCGATACTGTCCATGACACACATTCGTGTAAGATCGATTGCTTGATAATACTTAAGCTTTCTTTCCAATTCAATACCTAAAGTACAGCCAATAAAAACAACATTTGAGCATCCAGCAAAAAAGGTTTCTAAACCTGGATATTGAAGGGATATAGGACAATCCTCAAGCTTGTATGTGGCATAAGTGACTTTAAAGTTTTGTAAAGAAATGATTTCTTCTAAACAAGAATCAAATAGAGATAAAAAAGAAGATTCTAAGTTTTGTCCATAATATCCTAAATATTTAAGCGCCTCTTGTTTGATCTTTGAAATATTCATTTCGCAAGTGCTCCGTTCTATTAAGTATTTCTCGAGCGATTTCAGGCTTATTCATTGTATAAATATGAATACCATCAACTCCGTTTGTCATCAAATCAATGATTTGGTAAGTTGCATAATGCAGACCCACCTCAATACCAGCTTGTTTGGAATGAGCAAATTTATCAATCATACAAGCTAGGTCGTAAGGGATTGAACAATTTGACATAGAAGCAATTCTTTTGGCTTGTTTAGGATTATGAACAGGCATAATACCCGCTAAAATAGGAACATGAATTCCTATTTTTCTAGCTTCTCGAACTAAACGGTAATAGTATTGGTTATCAAAGAAAATTTGCGTAACAACATATTTTGCACCAGCATCAACTTTCTTTTTCAAATTCATTAAATCTGTTTCAAAGTCTGGAGCTTCAAAATGCGTTTCAGGATAACAAGCACCAGATATGCAAAAAGTATTAGGGAAAGTTTCTTCGATATATTCCGTTAATTGAGAAGCGTATTGAAAATCTTGAGCAGTAAGATTTCCATCTTTTGGATAGTCTCCTCGTAAAGCAAGAATGTTTTCAATATTTTCTTCTTTTAAGTTTTTTAGGATTTTGTCAATTTCTTCTTTTGTAGTATTAATACAGCTTAAATGCGCAACAGCTTCTACACCATATTTATTTTTTATTAAAGATGCAAATTTTGTCGTATTTCGAGAAGTAGAACCTCCGGCTCCATAAGTAACTGAAATGAAATCAGGGTTTAAATCCACCAATTCCTCAATTGTTTTATAAATGGATTCGATATCATTTTCATGGTTTTTCGGAGGAAATATTTCAAATGATAACGTCGGTCTATTTTTTAAAAGTTCATGAATTTTCATAACTACTCCTTTATATATATACGATTTTACAATATTTTCTGAAGAATGCATATAATTATACTAAAAAGGTATGATATAATTTTTTTATGAATAAGAAGAGAATTTTAGTATATATTATTGGTTTATTAGTATTGGCATTAGGGTTGGTTTTGAATACAAAAGCAGCATTAGGGGTTTCTCCAATCATTTCCGTGGCATATTGCCTAAGTGAGATTACAGGAATTTCTTTTGCGGATATGACATTTTTAGAATATACGGTATTAGTTATTCTTGAGGTGATTGTTCATATAGTGGATTATTCCAAGAAAGAAAATGCCAAACGACCAATAAAAAATATAAAAAAAGTGCTAGTATCAGATGTCCTACAGATTGTATTGAGTGTGGTATTTACTCGTTTCGTAGGATTGTTCGCAAACCTAATTCCAGATTTTGGACAAAGTGGATATATGGTTCGAATCTCTGTATTGGCATTGGCGATTGTATGTACAGGTGTGGGAGCTGCAATGAGTTTAGATGTTCGAATTGTTCCGAATCCAGGAGATGGAATTGTACAAGCATTAGCGGATCACTTTGGCAAAGAAGTTGGCTTTACTAAAAATTGTTTCGATCTTCTTAATGTGTGTATCACAACTACATTGGGATTATTTATTATTCATCGTGTGATTGGAATCGGAATTGGAACATTAATGGCAGTATTATTTGTTGGTCGTGTAGTGGCTTGTTTTAATCGATTTTTTAAAAAGAAAATAGAAGCATTGATTTAAAAAGAGTATAGTTACTCTTTTTTTGTTTAAAGGAGATTTTTTATGGGAGTAATGATGCAGTTTTTTGAATATGATATTCAATATAAAGAGAAGTTATGGGTAAAGCTTTCGCACGAAGCATGGAACTTATCTAAAATCGGAATTACTGCAGTATGGCTTCCTCCAGCATTCAAAGGAGCAAGCGGGACTAAAGATGTTGGATATGGGATTTATGATTTGTATGATTTAGGCGAGTTCGATCAAAAAGGAGCACGCGATACGAAATATGGTTCTGTAGAAGAATATATTTGGGCGATTGAAAGCTGTCATAGAAACTTTTTACAAGTTTATGGAGATATAGTATTCAACCATAAAATGGGAGCGGATGGAGTAAATTCTGTAAAAGCGAATGCAGTAAGTTCAAAAGATAGAAAAAAGATTTCTAAACGAAAAAAGACAATCCTTGCACCGACACAGTTTAATTTTGAAGCAAGAAATAATCAATACTCTGCTTTTAAGTGGACAGCCGATCATTTCACAGGTGTAGATGTGGATTGTAAAACTTGGAAAAGAGAAATCTATTTATTAGATGGGAAAGAATGGTCATCCAATGTAAGTTCTGAATTTGGAAACTATGACTTTTTGTTTGGAGCCAATGTTGATCATAACCAAAAAGATGTGAAAGAAGAGCTAAATCGTTTTGTCGATTGGTATTTACAAAAAACAGGTGTAGACGGATTTCGATTAGATGCATTAAAACATATAGATTACGAGTTTTATAAAACATGGATCACTTATGCACGCAAACAAAAAGACTTATTTATGGTCGGGGAGTATTGGAGTGGTGTAGTGGAAGATTTAATGGAGTATTTATCCAATCTAGAATATTCTATTAGCTTATTCGATGTTCCTCTACATTATCGTTTTGTGGAATGTTCTAGAAACAAGAAAACATACGATTTAAGAAACCTTTTTAAAGATACATTGATTGAAAGAGATGCAAGACATGCAGTGACTTTTGTGGACAATCACGATACACAATCAGGAAAAAGCTTAGCTTCTTGGGTATACCAATGGTTTAAGCCAATGGCTTATGCATGCATTTTATTGCGAGAGCAAGGTTATCCTTGTATCTTTTATGGGGATTATTATGGTCTGCATAAAGGAAGTGCGGGTATACAAAAAGAATTGGAATTAATGTTGATGGCAAGAAGTCAGTTTTCTTATGGTTGGCAGAAAGATTATTTTGAAGACGATTATCAAATGGGTTGGACAAGAGAAGGTGGTTTGGCAGTGTTATTCTCAATTCGTCAAGAAGGTGAAAAATGGATGTATGTAGGAGAAAAGTTTAATGGACGCTTCTTCTATGATATTTTCCATCCAAGAAAAAAAGAACGTATTGAAAATGGATATGGACATTTCACTTGTAAAAAGGAAGGCTTAAGTGTGTATATACTAGAATAGTCTAGAAATATTATTTAAGTATGTTATAATTCTTCTATCTTTAAGGGGAAAAAAGATAAAAAATGGATAAAAAATGAACGAGATATGAAGAAAATAAGAAAAATCCAGT
>JAUNDJ010000109.1:0-1207 GCA_030526175.1 Bacillota bacterium | reverse complement strand
AAAAAATGGATAAAAAATGGAAAAAAAATAAATATAGATTTAGAAAATTAAAGAAAAAGGAAATCCGAAAAATAAAACGAATTTGTAGCTTGGTCGTTATTGCGGCTGTAGCTATTGTTGCTGTTTTTGGAACATTTAAAGGAATTTCTTCTGGAGTAAAATGGTTGATGTATCGAAATAAAGAAACCGTAAATACTATTATTCTAGGAGATGGTCAAAAGTTTGCGACAGCAGCTAATTCTGTAGCTAAGAAAATAGCTTCTAGTAAAATTGCTCAAGAAGAAGCAAAATTGAAAGCACAAGCTAGCACGGAAGAAACTAAGCGACAAGAATTGGAAATGACAACTTTGGTTGATTTACAAGATGAAATTAACGCATTTCTAAAAAAGAAGAAAATCAAAGAAGACGATATTTCTTACAAAATAATTGATATAGCTACTGGAAAAGCTGCTGAGTCTGAAAACTCACATTGCAACATGTTAGCTGGAAGTGTATACAAATTACCTTTGAGTTTATTATGGTATGACATGATTGACGAAGGTGAAGTAAAATATTCGGATAAATTTGAATGGGGTTCTTATGTTACAGAAACAGAAGGACGTATGCAGGAAAAATGGGAAGAAGGAGATTTTATTTCCTTAGAAGATATCTTGGCATTTACTCTAAAATATTCGGATAATGTTGGTGGACATATTTTATATGAAGAATACGGAGGATGGACAAAATTTAAGAAAGACATCACTCAGTATAGCGATCATCCACAAGATACAGAATTTTTCGGCAAACAAAATTATTTAAATGCAGAATTTATGTGTGATGTTTGGATGCATATTTATGAAAATCAAGATAAGTATTCTCAATTGATTTATTATTTAACCATCGCAGCACCAGATGATTTCTTGAACTATAAGAAACAAGTCGAAATGGTCCAAAAAGTAGGTTTCTATAAAGAACACATTAACTCGACAGGTTTATCATTGAATGGAAGACCCTATGTGATTTCTGTTTTCACAAACTTAGGGGAAGATGCGATCCCAGTTATGGGAGAAATTAATAAAATGGCATATGAATATATTAATGATAAATTACCACCTGTATCTAATTATGATTAAAAATAGAAGGGGCTGTAACGAGTAAGTAGCTCTATAAATAAAAAAAGACGCTGATCTACGAAAGTAGGTCAGCGCTTTTTTTGGTATAATGTATA
>JAUNDJ010000108.1 GCA_030526175.1 Bacillota bacterium | reverse complement strand
TCGCTAAAGCTATATTGAACCCCAAGACAATCTTGGGGTTTTCTACAAACAAAAAGGATGGAGAAAATATCTCCATCCCTTTTTTTTAACCAAAGTGACACGAATGGCTTCAATCGCTCGATTCAATCTAAGAAGACCAGCCACCTGTCCAACACAAACTCAATCTCTCCAAGAAAGACCATAGACCTCCACTTGATACATAAAAGTCTATTCCGTTTTTAAAGAGTCGCTCAATTCCATTTGAATGGCCTCAATTTTCTTAACCGTATTCACCAAACCAGAAGTTTGACCATCTTGTTTCCATTCGTCTAACCAGTTTTTTATATTCAAAATATTCCCGGCATACAATCTGGCAATCGGACCCGAATAGACTCCATGACGAGCACTCGACCAACCAGCTAATGTTTGATTCCTCTTCCACCATGTCTTATTGCGCAAAAATCGTCTTGCTCGTCAGAATACAAAACCCTGTCAAAAGTAAAGAAGAAGTCAAAAAGCTAATGATACGCTTTTTCATTCTTTACTCCTTTCTCTTTTTAAACGCTACTAAATATAAGTAAAATACCATATCTTATGAATACTTGTATCTCAATATCGAACATTGCTACATTCCGTATTCTATTCTTTTTCCATTTTATTATGGATTTAATATTTCCGTATTTCCATTTTTGTATGGATTTGTATAATTTTGCATAAAAAAAGAGCATTTCTGCTCTATTCTTCTAAAAATTGGATACCAGCACCCAAGATTTCATCTCCGATGTAACAAGAAAGAGTGGCTCCGATTTCCGCTTCCACAAAATCTCTAAAATTTGGGAAGGCTTCTTTCATCTTTTCACGAACTAGAACCAATCCTTCTTTATCATCCCCATCGGCAATCAATAAATTAAAAGGCTTTCCAGGATGATTTTCAACTAGTTTTTCGACTAAGGAAACAAACTTACTGGCAATCTTCGCTTTTCCACGAACCTTAGCCGGAGAATATAACTCCCCTTCCTTGTCAAAAGATAAAATTGGATGAATTTTCATCACACTACCAATAAGTGAAGTCGCTTTACCAATACGACCTCCTTTTTCCAATAAATCTAAGTGTTCGATAGAAAAATACACATAAGTATTTTCAATCAATTTTGGTAATAAGTCTGTTAATTGGGCAAATGAATACCCTTCTTGGATATATTTTGCAGCTTGAATCGCAATAATTCCACATCCAATAGAACCATTACGGCTATCAAATACCGCTACTTCTAAACCATCTACGTTATCACTCCATAAGCGCATCGCATTGTATGTTCCCGAAAGACCTCCGGACAACATGATCGCAATGACATGCGTAAACCCTTCTTCTTTGGCTTGTTCCAAAGCATTCAACATATCTTCACCCATTGGACAAGCACTTTTTAAAATCTCATTTTCTAACAACTTATAAACATCTTTGGCGCAAATATTAACGCGATCTTTATATTCTTGTTTCGAAGAACGAATGATCATAGGAATCATTCGAATCTCGTATTTTTCCAATAAGGAATCGGGAATATCCGAACACGAATCGGTAACAATACAAATCTTTTCACTCATACTACTTATCTCCTACTTTTTTAATCGAATACGAACAAGGCTACCTTTTCCTTCTTCACTTTCCACTTCAATCTTTCCTTCTAGAAGATCGACAATTCGCTTCACCAAAGATAAGCCTAAGCCATTTCCCTGGGTGGAACGTGAAGTATCGCCTTGATAAAACTTATCAAACATGTGCGCTTGCACTTCCGCACTCATTCCTACGCCTTCATCTTGAATCGAAACTACAATTTCTTCTTTTTCCTGACAAGTAATCGTCAATTTTGAATGTGGATTGGAAAACTTAATCGCATTGTTTATGACATTGATCCATACTTGTTTCAAAAGATCCTCGTTTGAGAAATAAGAAATTTCTTCTAAGTCCAATTCCAGATCCAAATCTTTCTGTTCCCAGTCATTTTGCATCAACAAGATCACCTCGCGAATTTGTTCGTCTAAAAAGAACGTTTTTTTATTCGAAATGATATTTTGTGTCTCTAAATTTTTTAGCTGCAGAATCGAACTCGAAAGATCGGATAAGCGTTTGGATTCGGAAATAATAATAGAAATATACATATCGCGCTCTTCATCACTCAACGTATTATATTGTAGCTGTTTGGCATAACCCACAATCGAATTGATGGGTGTTTTAAACTCGTGCGAAAATTCGTTAATAAAGTCATCTCGCAAAATCTGAATCGAAGACAATTCATCCACCATTTTATTAAAATCTATAATCAGCTCTTCCATATCGTTTTGATAGATGATGCTCTTCGTGTTTACGGGAATACGAATGTCAAAATTCCCGGTACTCACTTCTTTGGTTGCCTTACTAATCTTTCGAATCGAATCCGTTAGTGTATAACTAAAAACGATGGATAAGATACCAACCAAAACCGCACTGGTCAAAGTTGTTAATAAGACGACAATCGGAAGATTTTTGGTAATTTCAAAAAAATGATTAATGACAATAAAAGCGCTATAGCTAATGATTCCCGAAAGAATCAAAAGAAAGAACATATAAATGATAAAGGACAATCTTATACTTCGAAACCGTATCATTTTTCTACCGCCTTATATCCAAGTCCACGAACAGTGACAATCTCAAAATCAGCATTTTCCTTAAAACGATTTCGCAAACGATTAATATGGACATCAATAGTATGCTCATCGCTATCACTCAAATTCCAAACGTTTTCCAAAAGATTTCTTCGCGTAAAAATCTTTCCCTTATACGAAAGTAAATGAAACAACAATAAGAATTCTTGTTTCGGAAGTTCCATACACTCTTGTCCTGTTTGAACCGTAAACGTATCATAATCCAATATCGTATTTTTAATAATAATCTTCTTTTCCAATGAAATTTTCGCTCTTCGTAACAAAGCATAGATTCTCAGCATCATTTCTTCTAAATCGACAGGTTTGACCATATAATCATCAATGCCCAATAGAAAACCATGTTTTTTATCCGCAATTGTCTGTTTGGCTGTAATCATCAAAATTGGAATGTACGAATTGATGCGACGGACTTCTTCGGTAAACGAAAAACCATCCATAATAGGCATCATCACATCCACAATCAACAGATCCACTTGTTCCTGATGCATAATTTCTAGAGCAACCTGCCCATTTTGTGCCAACAACACTTCAAAACCCTCTCTCTCTAAGACGGTCTTAATTAAGTTTCTAGCGTTTTGTTCATCATCCACTACTAATACTCTAAACATACTCCTCCATTATTTCCTTGCTTAGGATATCAACCAAAAGTAAACTGAATATCAACTTTTCTCTTTTTCGAAAGAAAAACGTCTGAATACAGACGTTTTTATACAATTTCCTTATAAAAATGACCACGAGTATCACTATTCGCATCAAAAACAGATTCGCATAACGACCCTTCTAATTTTTGTTTAGCCAAAGAAATCACTCTTTTGACTTCTTGTGCCGATTCATTCGTGAACTGTAAACGGAATGCCTCAATATGATCCAAAGAAGGCATTTCATCCAATAAATTTAAAACCATTCCATTCAAAATTGTAGTCGTACAATCCTCATGTGATAAAATTGGGAATTCATCTTTATCATCACGAAGGATATACTTCTTTTTCTTACACAAACCACATTGTCCCATTTTTTTCAAAGGACAATATTTCGTAAACAACAATGGAGCTTTCCCATATACAATCATTTCCAAGCTAGGATAGCCATCGTTCTTTTCTTTATACGAAGCAATCAAATCATCAATATGCTCTTTATTCATTTCATACGATAACGTAACACGTTTTGCACCCAATTTATGAAGCTGATACACCGCTGTTGCGTTCACTACATTTAAAGAATAATCGGTCACAAACGGATTGGAATGACGATAGCGATACACACCACCATATCCACCAACTAATAATTCCCCTTCTTTGTCTACATATTCGTTTTGGTTACGACGAATGACATTTTCAAAATAAATTTCTTCAATGCCACTTTCCTTACAAGCCTCATATTGTTCTTGGGTTGTGACAAAAGCAGTAAGGTATGCTTGTTTCGAGTCAAAAGAAATCTTTTCATGCACTTTTTCTTCTTTCACACGACAAGGCTTGCTCTTTAATTTTTCTTCATACAGTCCCTGAACAATGTCACGACGAGCCGCATTCAAAAGTTTTGCCGGAATAAACGCGTTGTTTTCCTCAAAATCCACACGATTCAAAGTAAAGATAGTATCGTTTAATCGTGACAGTTGTTTCATAACAGCGGCAGCATCCGTTGGATTGTTGATGGCTTCTTGTAAGATGTCTTCACTCTCGTAATAATACGTACATCCAAGTCCTGAAGCATCAATCATCAATGGCGATTCCGGGTAGGCATATACTTTTAGATCCAATGGAAAACGTTGGAATTCGTGATCTAACATAGCTTCCAATTCTTTATAATATTGAATGTCTTTGGTTTTATAAACCACATCCCCAATGGATAAACGTTCTTTAATACGCAAATAAACCTTCTTATTCGCACTATTAATCAATTTTCCATCGGCATCGTAAAGTTTTGCGACCGACAAGTTTACATCTTCTTGGTTATGGAAAATTCGAATAATATCGTTTTGGTTTAATGTTTTGGATAAAGTGATTTCATACATACCCTTGTGCATGCCACTGATCTTACCAATCGCAAAACCATAGTTATTCGGTTTTTCAATATTCGTGATATCTTTTTTATCTTCATGGAAAACATACCCTTTTGTGAACGTACGATGGAACGTTTTGGCTAGATTTTCCTTATCCTTCTTTAATAGTTTTCCATCCAATGCCTTACGATACGCACTCACGACATTGGCTACATATTCCGGTTCCTTCATTCTTCCTTCAATTTTTAAAGAATCGACTTCTTTTAAATCCTGGATATGATCAATGGTCTTCAAGTCTTTCATTGACAAAATATAGTTTTCGCCCAAAACCTGATTTGCACTTGTATCCACGATTTCATACATTTTACGACAAGAACCGATACAACGACCACGGTTTCCACTTCGATTTCCAGTTAAACCAGACATTAAGCAGTTTCCAGAATACGAAACACAAAGCGCACCATGAACAAAGATTTCAATCGGAACCTTCGAAATACGCTTGATTTCTTTTACTTTTTCAATTGGTACTTCACGAGATAAAACAACACGCTTTGCCCCTAATTCCTTATATAATAATGTTCCTTCTAAATCATCAATTCCCATTTGTGTAGAACAATGTGCTTCCATATCTTCAAAATGAGAAACGATATAATCAAAGACGGCTAAGTCCTGCACGATTACACCATCAACGCCAATCGAATTCATATATTCCAATTGGGCTTTCATATCTTCCATTTCGTCTTCAAAGACAATCGTATTCATTGTCACAAATACTTTTACATTTCGTAAATGCGCATATTCAATCGCTTCTTTTAAAGCGTCTTCGTCAAAATTAATAGAATAAGCACGCGCCCCAAATTTCTGCATACCCAAATATACGGCGTTACAACCATTTGAGATTGCGGCTTTTAAAGCTTCCATATTTCCAGCTGGAGCCAATAATTCCGTCATAAGATTCCTCCTATAAATCACTGAAGATTATACCATAAAAGAATCCCTTGTATACTATTTCCTTTTCAAGGATACCGCTTTCATGTATAATTATGATTATTGTGAGAAAAGAGTGAATTAGTATGTTAGAAATCATTGAAAGCGTCAATAAAGTTGTCAATAACTTTATCTGGGGTCTTCCAGCCATGGTCTGTATTCTGGGAGTTGGTTTTCTATTAACCGTAAAAACGCGTTGCATCCAAGTTCGGAAATTTAAAGCTTCGATGCAAAATACGATTGGAAAGATCTTTGAAAAAAACACAGTCCAAGAAGGGGCTATGTCACCTTTCCAAGCAGTTTGTACAGCCTTAGCCGGAACCGTTGGAACCGGAAATATTGCCGGGGTAGCTGGTGCGGTTGCCGTAGGAGGACCAGGAGCCGTCTTCTGGATGTGGTGTTCCGCCTTCTTTGGGATGTGTACCAAATTTGCCGAAGTAACCTTAGCTGTTCATTATCGAGAAAAAAATAAAAATGGAGAGTATGTTGGTGGTCCAATGTACTACATTAAAAATGGGTTAGGAAAAAAATGGCAATGGCTAGGTATTCTATATGCCCTATTTGGAGTTCTTACAGTGTTCGGTACTGGAAATGCAACCCAAGTCAATACCATTGTAACTTCCATCGATACAAGCTTATTAGAATTTAATATTATCCATTCTGAAAATGTTGGACAAACCAATTTAATATTAGGAATCTTTATTGCCATCCTTGTTTCCATGGTTCTTTTAGGCGGAATCAAACGTATTGGACAAGTAACCGAAAAATTAGTCCCTTTTATGGCTCTATTCTATATCGTATTAGCCATTGGAGTCATTGTGATCAATTATAATGTTGTACCAGAAGTTTTCGCTTCCATCTTCCAAGGAGCCTTTAATCCTCGTGCCATTACAGGAGGAATTATTGGAAGTATGTTCATTAGCTTAAAAAAAGGTGTTTCCCGCGGTATCTTCTCTAACGAAGCCGGTTTAGGTACAGGATCGATTGCCCACGCTTGTGCGGATACAGATACACCAGTGAAACAAGGGATGTTTGGGATTTTTGAAGTCTTTGTCGATACTATCGTCATTTGTACATTAACCGCTCTAGTTATCTTATGTAGCGGCGTTGGTGTTCAATATGGACAAAGTGCAGGTGCCGAATTAACAATCTCCGGATTTATCAATACGTATGGAACATGGATCTCCATCTTTACAGCCATTGCGATGTGCTGCTTTGCCTTCTCAACCATTATCGGTTGGGGATTGTATGGATCTCGATGCGCTGAATTCGTATTCGGAGAAAAGGCCATTCGTCCATTTTTAATCCTTTATTCTTTTACATCCATTATTGGAGCCACAATGGAATTAGGTTTACTATGGGATATTGCCGATACCTTTAATGGTTTAATGACCATTCCAAACTTAATTGCCTTATTCTTACTATCCGGTAAGATTGTTGAACTAGTAAAAGACTATTTTAATGAGTAAAACCAGATTTTTTCTGGTTTTTTCTTTTCCAAAAAAGTGAACAAATTCACAATATAATTTTGTACATTCTAACACAAAAATTTCATTTTTTCGTTGCACTTTTAATTAAGAGTGCTAAAATGATTTGGTGGAAAAAGGAGAGTTATTATGTCACAATTATTAATCTGCATTTCGTTTGCGTTAATAATGGGTCTTTTATTTTCAAGACTCGCTAAAAAGACAGGATTACCTGCAGTTACAGCTTACTTGATCGCTGGTTTATTCATTGGGCCATTCTGTTTAGGAAAATTAGGTATTGGAGGAATTGGTTTTAATTCTTTAGAACAAGTCGAAGGATTTAAAATCATCTCACAAGTTGCCTTAGGATTTATCGCGTTTGCGATCGGTAATGAATTCCGTATGCACGATTTAAAGAGCATGGGAAAACAAGCCATCGTCATTGGTATTTTACAAGCTGTTATCACAACAGCTATCGTTGACGTAGCCTTAATTGGGTTACACTTCATGATGCCAAATGTTATTTCTTTACCAGCCGCTATCGTTCTAGGAGCTATTGCCGCAGCGACTGCACCAGCTGCTACATTAATGGTTGTTCGTCAATACAAAGCCGAAGGTCCTTTGACAAAGTTATTATTAATGGTTGTTGCGATTGACGATGCCGTAGGATTGATCTTATTCGCCTTATCGTTTGGAATTGCCGGAGCTTTAGAATCTGGAGCTATCAGTGTAACAAGCGTATTAGTAGAACCAATCTTAGAAATCGTATTAAGTGCTGTATTAGGAGTTATCTGTGGAATTGCCCTTGACCGTTTAGAAGTACACTTCGCCTCTCGTTCAAAACGTATGTCTTTAGCTGTTGGATTTGTATTATTAGCCGCTGGTCTTTCATTAACAGAATTCCACATTGGTGGTATTCACTGCAGCTTCTCAATATTATTAGTATGTATGATTACAGGAACTGTATTCTGCAACATCTGTGATGCGAGTGAAGAATTAATGGACCGTGTTGACCGTTGGACTTCTCCAATTAACGTATTATTCTTCGTATTATCCGGAGCGGAATTAGATTTAGGTATCTTATCCAACCCAATGGTATTATTAATCGGTATTGTATATATCGTATTCCGTTCAAGCGGAAAAATCTTCGGATCTTACATTAGCTGTAAGATGACATCATGCAGCCAAGCCATCCAAAAATACTTGGGAATCACACTACTTCCTCAAGCTGGTGTAGCTTTAGGAATGGCTATTACAGCTGCTTCTCTAGCCGATGGAAAAATTATCCGTAACGTTGTTCTATTCTCCGTAATGATTTACGAACTAGTTGGTCCAACATTGACAAAACGAAGCTTAATTGCTGCTGGTGAAATCAACTTAGAAGGAAAATCAAACGCCAGAGAAATCAACAATAAAGAAGTTAAAGTTCACAACATTAAAAAGTAACGATGCCAAGGCTAAACAGTGATAAGGAACTAATTCACTTATCAACTGTTAGCTGACGG
>JAUNDJ010000107.1 GCA_030526175.1 Bacillota bacterium | reverse complement strand
GTTACCGATTTCGTTTTTAATAGAGATTACATATCATTATTTTGCGCTTACATAATTGTAAGGAGTCGATGGTTGTGGAAATGAAGTCTAGATCGTGTTTAATACGGATGAAATCTCTTAGTTCATCGTTTGTGATTTGTCCATCCAAAGTAATGTCGATTAGTCGATATTGGTTTTCTCGAATTCGATTTACGGCGGATAGTGTTTCGAGTACGATTTGGGAAATATTTTTGATTTGTACTTCTGGAACGTATTCTTTTCCGATATCGCATTCGTGTGTGCAATAGTAGTTGCATAGGCTTGGATTTTTGTATTTCTCGGACATGATTTTGATGTCGGATGGTGTTGGATCAATTCTTCCGTTTTCGATTCTTTCTAATCGGTCTACGGAAATTACTTCTAATAATTCACTGGCTTGATCTCTTGTTAAGTCTAGTTTTTTTCTACAATTTAGATACACTTCTTTTTTTGCCATGGTAATGCTCCTTATTCGCACAATTTGGCGAATTCTTATTTGTTTTTCGTAGTATACACAGTGTTGTGTGCCCACTATTAAGTATATCATTTTATTGTTGAAAATCGTATGAAAAGAGATGGAGAAGAGAGTATATGAAATATGTGGTAGTGGATTTGGAAATGAATAGTGTGGCTTCTAATTTTATTGAGGAAAGAAAAGTTTGTTCGATGGAAATAATCCAAATTGGAGCTGTAGTTTTGAATGAAGAATATGAGATAATTGGTAGTTTTTCTACTTATGTGAAACCACAATACAATCGGTATATAGAAAATATGTATCAGCGATTAACTGGAATTACAACGTATATGGTAAAGGATGCACCTGTTTTTAAAGATGGTTTGAAACAATTCTTTTCTTGGATACAAACGTTGAATGATGAAATTGAAGTATATGCATGGAGTGAAAATGATCTTTGTCAAATATTGAGAGAAGCAGAGTTAAAAGGATATGAGTTCAGTAACTATGAAAATGTTATTTTGGATTATTGGTACGACTTCCAGGAAGAATATGAAGAAAAAACACAGAAGCATTATAAGTGTTCTTTAGTCGAAGCCTTATCGAGTCATGGTATTCAATTAGAAGGAAAGTTACACGATGCTTTGTATGATGCAAAGAATACCGCAAAGCTATTAAAAGTTGTTCGTACTGACAATAGAATTGTGGATTGTTACAAAGCATATATGAATCCAGAACCTGCACAAAATACATTAGGAGATATCTTTGATTTTAATAAATTAGGATTAAGTTTTAGTTAAAAAAGGAATAATACTATATGGATACTCGAACAAGAATCATGACTATTCTTTTAATGGAAAAGTTGGATAAGAATCCAGAATTAATAAAGAACAATAATATTGAAGTGATAAATAAATAGGATAAGGACTATTGAATAGATTATTTCTAAGAAAGAGATTGTAATGATCTCTTTTTTGTTTGAGAAAGAAATGTCGCATTTAAAGCGACCGATAGAAGATATAAAAAGAATACAATGTCCTTGTTAGAAAAAGAAGATGGGAAAATATAGATATAGTGGACATTTATACGATGAAAGTAGAAGCAATGACAAGATTCCGTGTATATACTTTGATTGTGAAAAAAGATATTATTGGTGTGATGATTACGAAGAAGAAGTTCAGAAATATGGTCACTTACTAAAAGTAGATTTGAATATTACGGTTTCTAAACATACATTCGATTTTATTAGACAAACGAATAATAAAAACTTGGGTGTAAAATTTGAAATGCCATATACAAAAGTGGATGCGTACTATAAGAATAGAATATTACTTGGTAGAGTGAATATATTGTGTGAAGAAAAAATGTATACATGTGATATTAAACTGGTAAAACCATTATTTTTTGTTTCAAAAGATGAATGTTATTCAATTGTGAACGTACAAAAGATAAACACAAAAGGAAAATCTTATTATAAGAAAAGTAATAGTGTTGGTAAGAGTTTTAATTCAAAATCTAATATTGGTTATGAGTTAGTATTTAATTGTGGATAAATAAAAAAAAGAAGCTTTTCAGCTTCTTAATTTCGAAATGGTGGGGACGGAGGGACTTGAACCCTCACGGTGTTACCACCAACGGATTTTAAGTCCGTTGCGTCTGCCTATTCCGCCACGACCCCAAGTTGGAGGTTCCGGCCAGATTCGAACTGGCGGTCACAGAGTTGCAGTCTATTGCCTTAGCCACTTGGCTACGGAACCATGTTTGTCTCGCAACAACATGTATAAGTATATAGATTGACTATACTTTTGTCAACACTTTTTTTACTGTTAAAAATTAATAAAAAAAGAAGCTTTTCAGCTTCCTAATTATTGAAATGGTGGGGACGGAGGGACTTGAACCCTCACGGTGTTACCACCAACGGATTTTAAGTCCGTTGCGTCTGCCTATTCCGCCACGACCCCGTGTCTCTAACAACAATATTTATTTTACAGAAAAATTCTGAATAATCAAGAGGAAATTAAAAAAAAATTATATTTTTTAGAATCCTATTTACATTATGGGGACAGAATACTAATATGAAGATAGAAGAATACTTTACTTATTAAAAATAACTTACATAGAAAGAAAAATCATTATGACAGTAAATAATAAAGAACGCGTAGACTATAACGTATTAGGGTTTATGAACGAACTCCATCGTTTAGAAAACATCTTTTCTATTGATTTAGATTTTGAATATCATCTAGATCGTTGTGAAAGATTATTATCAAGATTAGAGTTTTTAAAAAAAGAACCATCTGCTTATTTTAAAGATGAACAAGAAGTATTAATGTTTATAAAATTCTTAAATAGATATTTAGACTATAGAAGATGGGATTCTAAGAAATAAGGATGTATTAACAGGCTGCAACTTGATTGTGGCTTGTTTTTTTAGAAACAACATTTTATTCTTTGACATAGAATGATTCTGATGTATAATAATCTACTTCCCTATTGAAAGATAGGGGTTACATGAGGAGAGAGAAGGGACAAAATGTTGAATTTAACACAACACAATTTGACACCAAATCAAATATTAGATGGTGTCATAGAACCGGAAGATAAAGAATATATTCGATCTTTATTAACCATTGACCATATTCCTTCGGAAGAAGAACTAATTTCTATTGCTCAGAAGATTTCTGATTATGCAGCTTCATTAAATGCTTCAAGCGCAATGATTGGCGGAGCTATGTATTTAATGCCATATTTGGTTTTTGAGTTGAATAAGAGAAATATTGAAGCATATTATTCGTTTTCAAAAAGAGTAAGCCGAGATATTCTTCAAGAAGATGGAACAGTTAAAAAAGAAATCTTTTTTAACCATAGTGGATTTGTGAAGGCCACATTACCAAAATAATAAAGGAGGTAGTATATGAATGTTTTATTATTAGCCTTAAGTACAATTCCGAATAATGGATTAACAAAATCTGAATATCAATATGAGGAAGAAGAAGCTTTTGAAGGATATTATCAATTAGAACCAATCCCTAAGTTTCTAAATGATAGACTAAAAAAAGATAATCAAAAATTGGATTGCATAATTACTTTTAATACAAATGAAGTTAATACAACCATCAAAACAGTATCTCCTTTAAATGAAAATCTAACAGCTAAAGATCTATTTGAAAAGATGTTAGTGCAGGGAGATAAAAAATTTTCTTCTTTGCCACAAATTATCTCTATTGATATTAACGTGGATAAGATTCTTCCAGGAATTATTGAAGCCATTACTCAATTAAGAATGCTTAAGAAAAAAGAAAATAATCTTCATTTGTATATAGATATGCATGGTGGTCCTAGAAATACACAAATGACTTTTCAAACAATCTTATCTTTGTTGAAACATGAGAATATTGCTCCAGAAAAGATTTACACAATCATCATGAATCAAGGAAAACCAAATACGATCAAAGACGATACGAAGTATTTTGATTTTATTGATTTCGTAAGTGGAATGAATGAATTTCTTAATTTTGGAAAACCAATTAGTATGAAGGAACAATTCTTGTCTGAGGATAAGAACTTAAAAGAGTTTTCGAAAAAAGCGAATAATATTGCGGATTCTTTAACACTATGTGATATGGATGGTTTCCAAAAAGGGCTTTTGGAAATGTCAGAATGGCTAAATCATCACGATATTGAAGACGATTCGATGCTGGAGTTGTTTAAGAATAATATCGATTTAGACTATGGTGTTTTATTGAAAAAGGACCACGATGTTATTGATGAAATCGATTGGTGTTTGAAAAAAGGATACCTGCAACAAGCGATGACTTTGATTGAAAGTAAGATGCCAGGGGAATTGTTGAAAAAGGGAATTATTTCTTATGATGAAAATGAAATGGTAAGGGAAGAAGTAAAAAATGGTTTTAAAAAGAGTTATTCTGGAGATCGTTGTTCTGTAAAAGAAGTAATTCAAAAAGGAAAAAAGATTAGTAATAGAAACTGGGAATTAGATATTAACTATATTTTCATTAAATGGATAGTTTCTATATTAAATTATGATTTATTACCATTGGATAAAAAAAGAAATGAATATATTTCTTTTACTTACGATAGAGAACCATTCTTCAATCGCAAAGCTAGAATTGATATTATGAAAGACAAAAAAAATAAAATTAATAAATACTATGATGTTAACATAGATTGCAATTCTCGTATATTTAGTTCAAATAAACATAGAGCTGTTTTAATACGTTTCTTACTTCTTCACAACGCTTTGAAACAAGAAAGAAATAAAATAAATCATGCTGAGAATGTTAGGCGATATTCAAAACAGGATATAGAAGCTGCCATTGGTGGATATATTGATTTGGCAAGAAAACTGTATAAGGTTTAAATAAAGAATGAATTCTATATAGGAGGAAAGAGTTATGTACGAAAATGTTGGTGAAAAAATTAAAGTTTTTGTGAGTGTAACAACTATTGTTCCGATTGTTATTATTTTATTTGCTGGTGTGATATCTACAGATGGAACGATATTTTTCATGTGTTTATTAGTTAGTCTTGGTATTTGGGGAGCTGGATTATTATTGGTTGCCATTGGACAATTAGTAATTAATACGGAAATGATTATTAAAAACCAAAATATTATTATTGAGAGTTTTAATCAAAAAGAAATTGAACATGTGGAAGAAGAAGAGGAATTACCAGAGATTTAAAGGATACATTTATGAGATATGAAGTAATAAAAAAAGTGGATGATAAATGTTTATTTCCAGATCTTCCTATAACGTTACAATGTTATGCGCTGACTAGGGATAATAAAGAAAATAAGCTATTGGCTCAATTGAAGTTTATGAATACAGGGGATGCAAGGATTTCTGCTTTAGCGATTGAAGTGGATGTATTTGATGAAACTGGGAATAAAATTGAGACAAAAAGAAATGTAAGTTATCATAATTTATCAGCGGGAAAAGATGACACGTTTGGTAGTCAGGTACCTGTATATTTAGATACTGATAAAGCGGACCATATTAAAGTTTATATTTTTAAGATAGTTTTTGAAGACGAGACAGTTAAGATTGTAAATGGTATACCTGGTAGTTCAGAAGTTGTGAATAAAGAGGTGGAACAAATTCAGAAAGAAGAACCTATTGTAGAAAAGAAAACAGATTCTAATGCTTTGTTTAAGAAAGTTAAAGAATTTTATTCATCTAATCAGAAAAACAAAATGATAGTTATTTCTTCAATAGCGCTGACTTTTGTATTGTTAATTTACTTAATTATTTCTATTCCAAAAGAGTATAAACTCTATTCTTTTGGAGATTACGATGATACATATTATGTCTCAGATGTTGAAGATACAAGTGGCTGGCTGAAGGAAAAAAGTGGGAATAAAATAGATTTTTTTGTTGATATTGATGGCGCTTCATTAAAATTAGCATGTAGCGCAGCAGAAGATTTTTCTGTTAATTTTCAGTATGCTACATGTGTTAATGAAGACATGGAAACTGAAGCAAGGATATATAAAAATGAGGCATATGATGGTTCAAATTATTATGAAGTTGAATTGATCAATGCGGATATTGATTTTGTGTTTAAATAAGAATGATATAGAGATGTATTCTTAAGAAGAAAAATAAAAATTATCATTTAAGTAAGAAATAGGTGTAGATGAATTGAATTCTACACCTTTTTATGTGCAAAACTTAGCTGCCTGCTAACACATTTTGTTTTAGAAAGTGATAGAATTAAAATTGTGAGAAAAGAGGGTACATATGAAGATTCATTATTTTCAAAGATATCATCAAAAAGAGAATGTAGCAACTAGTAATACTATGTTGTTATTATCTAGATTATATAATTATTCACCCGATAAATTCTTTCGATGCATAAAATCAATAATGATAGATACAATGGGAGATTCTTTTGATCCAGAAATAGTTTTTAATCTTCAAACACAAACGAAGAATTCTGTATTAGATGCAACTATTGAACAAAAGGGATTTAAGATTGGTATTGAAACAAAAATCTCGGATTGGTTTTATAAAGAACAATTGGAAAACCATTTATCGTATTTTAAAACAAAATCAGACGACAATATTCTAATTACAATTTCTTCAGAACGAATGAATAAGAAATTGAAAAAAGAATTTGAACAAAGTTTGTTAGAATACAACAAACAAAAAGATTTAGACATTTATCATGTGAACTTAACTTTTGAAGAATTATACAAGGAAGTTGAAAACGTAATTGATTCTAGAGATTATGAAATGATTGATGTACTAGAAGATTATTATCAATGTTTGTGCGATGACAAACTAATTGTTGGACATGATTCTTGGAAAGTATTGCGAGCACAGTTATCTGGCAATTCTTTTGAATTCAATTTGGAAAATAATATTTATTACGATAAAGGAATCAAAGGCTTTAGACCACATAAATTTGTAGGATTATATAAAAACAAAAGTGTAAGAGCTATTGGAGAAATAAAAGCGATTATCTTATGCGAACACTATGATATCAGCAACTTGGTAATAGAAAAATTTGACTTACCAAAAGAATATAATTATAAAGAACCAATAAAAAAAGCAGTTGAACGAATCAAACAAAGACAAGAAATAGAAGAATCCAAAGGAATTCGCTTTTTCATTTTAGAAAAGTTTTATGAAACAGACTTTAATAAAATAACACCAAATGCAATAATGGGAACTAAATACTTTGATTTAGAAAAGGAATTAAAGGAAGAAAACTTTAATAGTAAAATAACGACAAAACAAATTGCAGAATACTTATCGAATAAAAGTTGGGAATAAGACACATATTTATGTTTGGCTTTATTCTAGCAACTATATATACATAATAGTTGTATTTAGAACAATCGTGTTGATTTATTAAATTCTAAATTAGCGAGGATATTCAAATATTTCTTAATAAAAGGAGTAAATTAATGGGTAATATAAATCTATTTAAAATAGGGCAAGGAAAAGAAAAAGATTTCAAAGAGAAACTAAAAAGTTATGTGTGGTTTTATTTTGACTGGACAGTTTTCAATTGGATAAGTGGACAGTTTTCACTTGACAAATACATTTTTGGTATCTCTATATACCCATTTTTCTAAAGAGGAGAAAAAACCAAATTGGGCATGGATTGTAGAAGAAATGGACGGAGTATTAGAGACTGTTAAGTCTCAACCTAGTGGAATATTTACTATAATACATAATAACGATATGTATGCAGTATCATTTGGACATTCCTTTTTTGCAGTAGAAAAATATTGTGATAAGGATTTTGGAATGGAATTTGCTAAAAGAATAGAACTTGATGAAATAAAAACAACTACTCTTTTGTCTCCGAATTCTAGAAAAAACAAAACAGTTAATACTTTTATTGATTATAATACGTTGGAATTTACTGGTGGTGAATCAGTCGCTAAATTAAAAGCAAAATGTGTTAATGAACAAATAGAGGAACTGTTTAAACCTATGTTGGAAATGGGCTCGTCAATAAAGTTTATTACCAAATATGAATCAATAGAAAACATTTTGGCTATAGTATTGTTTGTTGAAGATATTTTGAAAAAAGAAATTAAACGGAAAATCCCAATGTTTGAAAGAGTCAAGGATAAAGAAAAAATAAAAACTTTAGAAGAATCCTTAAAAGTGAATCTTGAATCCGAGAATCTGAAGATTAATTTATCTGAATTAGATATAATCGGTGCTACTGAAATTTTTTATAGTAATGATTTTGAATATGAACTAAGTTATTACGGAAAAAGAAAGAAAATAAAATCGTTAGATATTCAAGAGGTTAAAGAATTTGTTCAAGAAAATCAATTTAATTATGAAAATCTTTTAAAAATAAGGATATCAGGGATTAAAGATGGGAATACGACGTACTTAGGAACAATTCATAACTTAATAGATTATACAGATGAAGATAATAAATGTCTTTTGAATAAAGGGAATTGGATGATGTATAACGATGATTTTATGGAATATCTTCATGGCTCATTAAGAGAGATAGAATGTATATATGATCCAAGTTGGAATATGACTAATGAAATATATGGGGATTTTATCAAAAAAATGATGAAAGAACATCCAGGAAAAACAAAGGAGCAATTAGAAAAAAAGTATTATAGAGAATATGTCTTTAATACGTTAAGAGAAAAAGAAGGATTTGATTTGTACAGCATATGATCTTAAGCTAGCACTAAGATCTTTCTATCAGGAAAATACGTTCGAA
>JAUNDJ010000106.1 GCA_030526175.1 Bacillota bacterium | reverse complement strand
CCATCCAAACAATCATGTCTGGATGGTATGTCAATAAATTATCTTAATGACATTGGTTTGTTTCTCCTTTTTTTTATGTTCTTTATTTTTAGTTTTGTTTGTTTTAAACAGTACTTTTGTATGCTTCTAGTGCATTTTCTTTTGTATCGAATTGACTGATGAAGAGCCCTGTATGGATAAAATTCATTCCTTCTGGTTTGTTGGTCATCCATTCTTCTGGTAATTTCCATACATCGGAATCGGTTACCATAATGCTGTATCCTCCTCGCATAGATGGATATATGGCAGCTCGTATATTATTATTTTTGGCATAATCTTTCCATGGTAAGAATTGTTCTAGGATCAGACATCCATTTTCTACAGGTGTTTGTTCTAATAGTTTTTGTGCTTCTAGTTCTCCTAGGATTTTGTCTATTTTGTTTACTAATATTTTTTTCGCAAATTCTTTGGCTTCTAAAAAGGCTTCGTCTCTATCTTTTTTTGAATTCCAGTTTGGATTAAAATCGGAGATTAATATGGATATTTGATGTGCTTCTCCATATCTTTGAATCTTTCCAGTATTATCGTGTTCATCAACATCTTTGATAAATGGTAATAACTCTTTATATACTTCATTTCCATAGTGATGTGGAATGATGACTTTACACAATTTTCCAAATGAAGCATAAGGAATTCCGTCTTCATAATATTCTTTTTCTTCTTGATGATGATCAAATTCTCCTCGTCCTATGTCAAACACGAGTCCTGGATATCCTTCGGGTACTTCAAAATGTCGTGTGACTTTTATTTTTCCAAATACTAATTCTAATATGGCTGTGGAAAACACATCGTCGGCATGAAAATTTCCCGAATGTGTTAATACTCCATGTTTCACTTTTTCTTGTATTTCTAAAACCTTATCCATTTTTATTTCTTCTTTCTATCTTATTTTTCCATCTTAACAAACTATTGGTTTCAAAACAATGTCGGTCACATCTTTGGTATAATGGAAAAAGAATAAATGGAGCATTATACTATGAATATTTTACTAACATCACTTTCTAAATTACCAAAATTCCCTTCGATCAACTTTTATCAAAGTCATGATAAATATACATCCGGAGTTTCTCAACTAGAAGCTGGTTCTAAATTTTTCCTTTCCAGACATTCTATTAATCGTATTATTGCGATTGGTTCGGATGAAACGTATTCTAAAAATGATATCTTAGAAATACAAGATCTTAGAAATAACGATTTTCTAAGTAGTATAAGTGGAATACAAGATTTATCTGCTTATGGATTGTATCAATATCGAATGTATCAGTTTCTAAACAATCTCGATTATGAATTGAATTCAAAAGATACGAATCAAATTCCACATACGAGAATTGTTGAACTACAAGATATGCTTAAGGAAGAAATTCAAAAGAAAGGATTTGAAAACTTATCAGAAATATCTTTAGACCCAATTGGATTAAAATGCATTTTTGATTCCGTATCCAAGAAAATTAGAGAAAATATCACGAATCAATTTGCGAAACAAAGTGACTATGATCAATACGATGAATTAATGGAACAGTTCCATCAAAAAAATGACAACGATTTATTCGTACAAGAAGAGATTCATGAAATAATAAATCGTTTTGAAAAAGATATGGAAGAAGTCTTATCCAACAAATCGTATTCGACAATGTACAAAGAATTGTTCTGCATCCATTTTGTCGAAGAAATTCAAAAAAGATATGTAGCCAAACAAGAAGAGAATAAAGAAGTTATTCATGATTTGGAAAAACTAATCACAAAACTAAGATTTGAAATTAACACGAATAAACAACATCGTATTCAAAATGAAACAGATTTTATCAAACGATATATTTATATAAATATTCCAGTGGAAAATAAACTGCATCCAAAAGAAAATCTAAAGGTTTCTTTAACCTTTATTCCATCGCAAAAAACGACAAAAGAAGGAAATTCCTACGAAAATATTAAAGAAATCTTAGAAAAGATTGCGGATACAAATGGAGAAGAAATCAACTTGTATATTGATGTACAAGGAGGATCTCGTACGGACAGCTACGTAAGAAATAGTGTTATTTCCATCTTAAATAACGATGCAAAAAGTAATTTAAAAGTTAGACAAATTGTCGCAACCCAATTTTCACAAGAATACTTTTTTAGTCAAATCGTCGATGAAACAGATAAGTACAAGATTACTGATTTAGTATCCGGTATGAACGCATTTATCCGCTATGGAAAAGCGGACGATATTGAATCCTATATTCGAGAAAGAGAACCTTCTCAACGCATTCAAAATATCGTTTCGAATATGAAAAAGATTGATGAAGCCTTAATGTTGTGCGATATCACTTCTTTACAAGAAACACTACCTATTCTTCAAAATTCATTGAACACAAAAGAAGAAAATCAAGATTCACTAACCAATGTATTCTCAATCGTTGAAGAAAGTATAAAAGAAGACTATAAGGATATTTTTAGTGGAGACTTAATTGAATTAATAAAATGGGCCATTCAAAAACGATTCATTCAACAAGCGATTACGATTATTGAATCCAGATTACCAAGTATCTTGGTCAAAAAAGGAATTCTCTATTATTGTGAAAGTATCGAAAAGAAAGAAGAAGTGTTAAAAAAACTCTCTGCCATCTACCCGGATCAAAAGAAAAATTGGAGATTTAAAGAAGATTTAGATTCCTTCTTCATTCGTCAAAACTTTCCACAAAAAGAAGTAGAAATAGTCAGTGAATTACTGTCTAAAAATGAAAAAAAACTGATTCCTTACTCCCTTTGTAAGAAAGAAGAGTATCCAAAACTCGAAGCTTTCCTAAAAACATATTTTGATATTTGTAGTTTACGAAATCAAACCAACCATTCTTCGAACAAGAGAAGAAATATCCAGGAAGTGGTTGAATTACTAACATCTTTCGTAGAACAATACTATACAATTCTTTCTACCATGGATAATAAAGATTTTGTACCAACCACTATCACTTTTGAAGAAATTGAAGAATATCATAATGAGCCAGAAAAGAAGATTCACCATACAATACAATCGTATTTCACCAATATTAGAAACATCTCTACGAATGAGGCAAGAGGACTAATTAATCAACCAGAATTCGATATTCTATCAAGTTATAAGATCAAACTCCAAAATATTTGTTCAGAAATCTTAAAAATGAAGAATTGTACACCATACAATGCACCAAAAAATAGAACAGAATTCCAAGATAGATTTCCGAATTTATACATATTCTGGGACAATACAGCACAATCCAAATCAGATAAAAGTGCCAGAAAATGTTTTTTAAGAACCGATAAAGGAGAAGCTTGGGAAAGAATGAGTGGATCTTTTACGAATAGAGGGAAAATTCTAAAAAACATGTTTGATGAGGGTATACTATAAAAGCTATGCACGCGCATAGCTTTTATTCTAATAGTTTTTTCGCAATCTTTTCTTTCAGCTTCTTTTCTTTTCGACTCACAATGGAATCTGACACATCAAAAATAGCCGCTATTTCTTTTTTCAAATACTTTTTTTGACCATACAAATAGTCTATATATTTCCCGTCTTTATCTGTTTCACGAATTTCTTGTAGAATCTCTCGAAGTTTATGAACCAGTTCTTCAGGAAACATATCGTCTTGGTCATAACCTGGATCGGCATAGTCTCTTGTTTTTCCTTCTTCATCTTCTTGATCCATGGATTCAAAAGTCACATACTCGTTTCCATCGTGTTCTTGACCATAAGAATCAGTATATGGATCTTTACCTTTAATATAAATCGTTTTTTCTTTTTTTCTAAGATTTAGAAGCTTACCTTCCAAAATGGATTTCATAAAAGAAATCACTTTTTCCGGATGTTCTTCATATCCTGTTGTATCGATTATGTCCGATTCAATTTTTTCTAACATGGTTAGTGCTGCATCCGTAATGCTCTCTTCAACCCCATCATCCTGAATACGAAATCGCTCTCTTTCTCCTGTATGTTTTATTGTTGTGATATTAAATACCGCATTGGAAAGGAGAAGTAAATATTTTCCCAGACGCTGATATGTATTCATTTCTTCAATCACATTGTCTTCTTTTTGATACTTTCTATAATCGTTTATTAAAAGAACAACTTCTTTGGCAAAATCGAGTCGTTCTTCATTCGAATAATATCGATAAAATCCTTCCATAATTATTATAGTTTAAATACCTTATCAATAAATTCCATTGGTTTGGAACTATTCATCATAGAAAGCGTATCAATTAAATTATTTAATAAATAAAGACTTGTGATATCAATAATCGGTTGTGCTCCATTTGGATTCGCATGATTAAATTGCGAATAGATTAAGTTCTTAATTTTCACATTTTTCAAAAATTTATCCGCATAGTTACATGCCACAAAAATAGTCATTGGTGTTGGTCTGTAACCAAATGTAAAGTCAAAATACACATCGTAGTGTTCGTTTTCATCTTCCACAAACGTTTCATATAACGTTTTAAAAGTTGAAACTTGTCCCTTTGTATCTTGTTCCAAATTCGCTTCTAAATAACGAAAATCCACTTGCCCAGGATAATACTTATTCAGTTCTTCTTCTAATAATCCTTTTTTTCTTAGAGTATGTTCATTTTGACCCGAATCAATCGCATACAATATGAATTTTTCTCCTTCTTCAATAACTGAAGAAATATATGGTGTAATTGGAAAATACACCTTTTCTGTACACTTTGGATATTCTTTTCCAAACTCATCCACATATTTTGATTGTGGATCCTTAGGACTCAATCCCAACACTGTATAAAATTTTTTCATAAGAAATCACCTACCTCTCTTATTATAAATACTTTATTCTTAATTTTTCCACACGAATTTATTTTCAAAACTCATTTTTTCATCCAACCCCAAAGCTTTCATCACCTTATCCGGTCTTTGAATCATTCTTTCTAACCAACGAGAACCACCATTATCATAGAATAAGGAGTAAATGTGTTTTCTATCCAATTCCGGATTGTTTTTCGCAAACAAAATATATTTTCGCATAAAAGGAAATCTTTCTTCAAAATCAACATCCGAACGAGGTATTCCATATTTACTATCCCAACACTTATCCATATTCTTGATTTCCTTAAACAAGTTATTAAGAGTACTAAAATATGAACGAACCTCATCTTCTTTTGACTTAGACAATTTACGAATCTCTTTTAAAAAGGACATATCCGCTCCTTGCTCATACACTTCTTTAAAATACGATAAACACTCTAATAAATACGCTTCTCCTGGACGATTTTCATTACGTTCTTGAACATAATATTCTTTTTTCAAACTACGATTGCGAAGCCAAACTTTACGAACTTCTTCTTTGGAAATATGCATACGAAGTGGTGTTTTATCCCGAATATCCACTAAGATTTCTTCGTATAAGGCTTTAAAATCACGCACCATCTGAATCGCATTGTCATAATTAGTAAAAGTGGAATTCGCATGATTCTGATAATTACGAGCAATACAAATCTTCTCATACAAACCATATAACTTTTCTAATTTCAAAAAATCTTCACACAAAGAATTCACACGAAGAATATCATCACGATTGCTTCGAAAACGCTTTAAGAAGCTAGTATACGTATATCGAACAAAAAAGTGATCCATATCATCCGTTTTCCAATCGTCCGAATAATCTTTGGCAAACAATTCAATCACATCTTGTCTTCCCAATCCCAATCCATAATAGAACACACCATCTTCCACAAACTGATATGGCATCTTTGATTCAATAATAGTAAAAGCCTGTTGAATAAACCCTTTGTCCAAAGCCCATTGGATCATATTCAAAATAAAAGAATTCTCACGACTATGAATCAAAATAGAATAATCCTTTTTAATACCCGATTCCAATACCGCAAACAAAGAATTTAAAGAATCCGATTTCTTTTCCACATCCTGATTAAACAATTCTCTCATTTGCACAATAGAATTTGAAAAAGAATCCACATCGCATAGTGACAAAGAAACATCAATGGTCTGCATCAAAGATAGAATCTTACTAATTCTAGGATTGACCGATAATTCTAACGCAAAATTATTTTCCAAATATTCCTTGATCATGTCCGCCTTTCCATAGCGAAGAAACATATTCATTCCAGAGACTAAATCACTAATCGAATATCGCATTGTTTCATCACAAATCTTACTTGCCAAATGACAAGGTTCAAAACAAGTACTCACAATACGTTTCGAAGCAATACAACTATCCTTTTCATTGGATAAAATAGACAATAGCGCATTTTGAACAAACGCATCCCCACGACTTCCACCTTGTAAATCCAAAAAGATATTCGCTTTCCTACCAGACGGAATCAAAGAATGCAGCTCTTCCACAATATTCACCGAATCTTCCACACAAACCCATTCCACATCCGAATTCATAGACTTCATACGACAATCCGAAAGAGAATATAAATAAGATTTCGCAAAATCCAAATCCGAACAATAACGAGAATTCTTATCAAACAAAGAACGAAGATTCCCAATAAACGAACCCTTATACGCCTGCAAACCAAGAACTAAACATTGGAAATACTCTTCATTCTCCAAAAAGTAAGAAAACCATTTCTCTGGATACTTCTTCTCCTCTTCCGAAAGAATCGAATCAATCAAAGAAAGAATATAATCTTGTCTATCCTTCGAAACAGAAGAAGGAATCTCTTCAATTCCCAAATTAAACTTGTTTATACGAGAACGATAAAATTCATAACCTGCATTTCCAACACAAAGAATCAGATCAATCGGATAATTCGATAAAAAATACTTAGACCCCGCTTCTAATTTAGAAATACCCGTACATAACATTCCCGATTCTGAAAAATAATAATTCACACGTTGTTTCATCTCCAAGGAAAGATCACTCATAGTCGTAATCAAAATATTCATGTTGTTTTTAATAATCCCCTCCAATCAAAGTAATAATTCTTACACTTATAGATGTAACTAAAAAAAAGAATCCGAACACTTTTATAAAAAAATGTGCAGATTCTATAAACTTAATAAAACTAATATCGAATTAATAGATCTCTTGATTCGATTGAATTGGTAATCAAGAAATCTAAGACTTCTTCTACTTGTCTAGATTCATGAATTCCAGTTTTACACCAAATCGCAAAATGTTCACAGTTATTAAACATTAGACTGTACTTATTTTTATTTCCATCTTTCCATTCTCTAGCGACCATTTTTGCTCTTTGAACCGTTTCTTCTGGAGAATACAAATGATAGTCAATGTCCTTTTGTTCATTCCAATGTTTTTTTAAATAGTTGTAAATATCCATCCTATAATCATAAGGTTTTTGTACTACAGTACTCCCTATAGGATTAAAAATATCTGCATTTTTTATAATTCTATCCGGTTCACTTCGAGTTGTATCAAATTGTAAGATTTCAAACGATGAGGAATCTTTAATAAAGTCTTCAAACGGAGCTTCATGAATTGTATTTTCTCCACCAAAGTCTCCTTTTTCTCCTGCAAAATGAATCACTCGTCTATTCCCAATATAGACCGCAAAATGTTGATATATACCACCTAAACGAGTAACCGCAATAACATCACCAGCTTTTAATTGAACACTATCATCTCTTCTTGACGTTTTTTTAGGTTCTGGATCGACTACATCAAGAATCGTATCCAATACATTTTCGATACCATCCTGGATTTTTTCAATATCTCTTTCAATGTTATACTTAATTCCATCCACAGGACCAAAAATAATAATGTTCTCTACTCTGTCTCTTACATCTTCAATTAAATCAAACAACATACTCTTCTCTCCTATCTTTTCATACGTATTATGATAATCAAATAATATACTTATTTGTGGGCACACAACACTGTGTATACTACGAAAAATAAGCATCAAAACGTAATGCTTCACCACGCGTAATTCTTCTTCGGTTTCTAGAACCATATTTAATAATGTCTTCAAACGTATAACCATGAAGTCCTATGAGCTCAAACAATTTTCTAGGCTTTTGTCTTAATTCCGAACAAGCAGCAATAATCATTTCTTTCGAATAGACACTCTTCCCAAAATGATTATCTACACAAGATACACAAGTAAAATCGTTAAATTCCTTATCAATATAGTCCAAAAGAACATCTACTAATTTCACATTACCATCCACATCTAATCGCAAGATTTCTTCAAAAGTCATGCTCCACAAATGAGATACATCTCCTTTAATCGATACGTGTCTATCCGAAGAACCAATCTTAAACGTACTTCTAAAAAATTCATGAACAATCGAAATTAATAGATCTCTTAAATATTGATTTAGTATTACCATAATCTCATTCCTCCTTCATTTTTGTGACTCTATCCTATCAGAAGGCTATTAGTAAGTTCTGAAAGTGATTTCAAAAAAAAGAATCCATTATTCGGATTCTTATCACACTATTCATCTTCATTTTTTTTACTACCAAACCACTTCTCCAAATAAAAATGATATAGGGCAGCAGGAATAATAATGAGCTTAGGCGCATTAATATACACTTCCAAATAAATTAATCGTATGGACAATAAAAACATAATAAACCAAGAGATTTGTTTAAACTGTACTCTGGATAATCCATTCACCACCAAATCTGTGGCCACAAACAACATTTCATAAAACATCATAACTCCTCCGTTACTGAAAACTTATAAAAAGCTAAAAGCTTTAATGTTTCATTCCTGCTT
>JAUNDJ010000105.1 GCA_030526175.1 Bacillota bacterium | reverse complement strand
AGCAGGAATGAAACATTAAAGCTTTTAGCTTTTTATAAGTTTTCAGTAACGGATTGGAACTACATGGAAAATACGAATGTTCACAAATCGATGAACAAGTGGAACGATTAGAAAAGTTTGCGATAGATTGTGACAAAGCCATTAAAACCGAAAAGAAAATTGATAAATGGATAAAAGGAGATACGGATACGTTCTTCGAAAAACTGATGAAGAAACAAGTCGAAGATTACTATGTCAATTTAATTAGAAATGCGGCAAAACATATCAAGCGTACAAAAACAATTAAAAAAATCTTACTCGGATAATATAAAAAAAAGTATAAGTTTGAAGCTTATACTTTTTTAGTTCCATCCAAAATCGGATAATACTTCTTTGACATTTTCTTCAAAAGTTCCAAAAGTAATGCCAAAGCTTTCAATTTTCTTTGTATCCAAACGATAATCTCTAAAACGATCGGCATATCGTTCGTGATTTGGAAGAATTAATTTTTGAATTTGTTCCTCGTTTGCATTTAATTGTTTGGCAACATAGACAGCCGATTCATATGTCGTAAATTGATTATAGTTAGAAACGTGATAAATGTCTGTTGGAAGATTTACAATCTTATCAAATTGTTTCGCCAGTTTTTTGGCATAAGTCATTCCACGTTTTTCATTCACTGTAAATAAAGTTGGTGTATTCGTTAATAGTGCATGCATGACATTTTTAATAATATTAGGACTCGCTTTTACCCCATCAAAAGAAAGACCCATCATCCAAGAAAAACGAAGGATTACATAATCGCTTAATTGATTACGAATCAATTCTTCACATTCCATCTTGTTTTGTCCATATACAGTAACGGCTTCTAAAGGCTCTTCTTCCACAAAAGGACCATGATTTACTTTTCCATTAAAGCTTTGTTCCGTACCACAGAAGATTAATCGCGCTCCCTTTTTTTGACAAGCTTCAATAATCTTTTGTGTCGATTCCACATTAATCTTATGCGCTAATTCTGGTTGTTCTTCACAAATAGCCGTTGTCGCATTCGCCGCCGTGTGGAAACAAATGTCAAAATCTTGTGTATTCAAAAACGCTTCGACTGAATCTGGATTGGAAAGATCGGCATCTTTACGCGTCATTAAAATCCATTCAAATTGTGGATTTTCTTTTCGTACAAAACTTGCAATGTATCCATTGGCTCCGGTTACTAAAATTTTTTTCATATCCATACTCCTCAATACAAAATAAGTTTAGTACAAAAGAATTTGAATTCCTAGTTTTTTCTAAAAATATGACAAATGTCAGGAAAAGAATTATTCAACATGTAGTTTTATGATATACTGATTTCGAGCAACGACGTTCTACAATTTTTGTAGAACGTTTTTTTTATTTAGGAAGGAGCGATTTTATGATACAAAGTACATCCAATCTTAGTTTTCAAAAATATGGGGAAACGTTTGAAAATCATACAGGAAATAAAAGTGTATATCCAAATAATTTCCAACTGCATATTAAAGACAAACAAATAAATCGTCTTTTTAAACCATCCGAAGATATATATGTGAAACCAATTCGAGGCGCTATATTACTTATGATTAGTGAAAGTGTGAATGCTCCTTTTGAAGAATTTATCGTACAAAAGATTATTAAAATAAAAAAAGGTATGGTATTCAACTTTATTGCCTTATCCGAAAATAGTATTTTAGAACTCAACTTTGTTGGTAGTTGTGTGATTGAAAATGTCTTTTTAAAACACTTTCTACAACCACATTTTGTACGCCCGACTTTTACCATCCAAGAAATCATTACCGAATATCTGAACGAAACTTCTCAAGAAAAGATTACACTCTACGATGATATGTCTTTTCACAAAGTGTTATATGTATATGAAGGAAAACTTTGTGTCCATTCAAAAGAAACAAAAGTCTTTCTTAACAAACAAGATTTCGCTCTTTTTCCGCCTTCTTTTTCATTGGCCGAAGAAGTAAGTATAAATTGTAAATTCTTAACTATACTTTTGAAAATGGACATTGCCGATACTAAGATTCCAAAAATAATTACTGTACCACGAAATGTCATGGATTCTTATATTGAAGCAAGTCTTCAAGGAGACTACTTAGAAAAAGAGCATATTTTGTATACGATCTTTGAAAAAAAACAACCACCTAAGTGATTGTTTCTTTACATCATCTAATATAGCTTTGACCAATCTTTTTAAACCCTACTTTTTCTAAGTATTCGATATGTTTTTTTGACACTTCTCTTTCCAAATGGAAGGTATACTTTAATTCGGAAAAAATGAACTGTCCTACAGAACAATCACGATACGCTGGGGTTGTATAATCAAGTTCGATATAGAAATCGTCTCCTTTTACTTCCCCAATAAAGAGTCCAGCTGGTTTATCTTCACAAAGAATCATATACGCATCGTCGTTCATACATTTTTTGGGATCAAACTTTGGAAAAGCCTTATGAATATCTTTTTTATATTGTTTCAAAAAATATTGCACCAAGCCATCGTTCACATTCGTTTTAACGGCTTTATACTCCTTGTTCGTATTCAACAGTTTGTAAAAGCCATAGAGATTAATGATAATGAGTGCACTATTCATTAATACTAAAGGATAGGCATGACACAAGAGTGCATACATTCCGGATATCACACTCCCAATGGTATTTAAGATTCTTAATTTGACCACGTTAGACATCAACATGGAAATGACAACCAAACAAGAACCAATATACCCAAATATTTCAAGTATCATAATTTATCCTAAGATTTTTTCCGCTACATACACACCCGATGCCGAAGCATGCGAAAGAGAATGTGTAACCCCAGAACCATCTCCAATAACGTATAGTCCTTTATATCTTGTTTCTAAATTTTCATCTAATTCCACTTCCATATTGTAGAATTTTACTTCCACTCCATATAGTAAAGTATCATCGTTAGCTGTACCAGGAGCAATTTTGTCCAAGGCATGAATCATTTCAATAATTCCATCTAAAATTCGTTTTGGAAGGACTAAGCTTAAATCTCCAGGTGTCGCATTTAAAGTCGGACGAACCAATCCTTCTTCAATACGTTGTGGTGTACTTCTTCTTCCACGTTCTAAATCACCAAAGCGTTGAACAATAACGCCACCACCTAACATATTCGATAATCTTACAATATTTTCTCCATATCCATTCGAATCGTTAAATGGTTCCGTAAATTGTTTCGACACCAATAGGGCAAAGTTTGTGTTTTCCGTTTTCATATCTTCCCCTTCGAAACTGTGTCCATTTACCGTTACAATTCCATTTGTGTTTTCGTTAACGACAATTCCATTTGGATTCATACAGAAAGTTCGGACTAAGTCTTCAAATTTTTCCGTACGATAGACAATCTTACTTTCGTACAATTCATCGGTTAGATGTGAAAAAATTACTGCTGGTAATTCCACACGAACCCCTAAGTCCACACGGTTAGATTTCGTTCCGATTTTTAATTTGTCACATGTTTTTTGCATCCATTTTGAGCCCGAACGACCAACGGAAATAATACATTTTTCACAATCCACATATGTATCTTTATAAAGAATGCGATATCCATTTTCTAAAATATCAATGGTATCCACTGGTGTATCAAAATAGAAATCCACACGATCTTTTAATTCATTATATAAGTTTTCTAATACGATATAGTTGATGTCCGTACCTAAGTGTCGTACCGATGCATCTAATAATTTCAGCTTGTTTTGCATACAAAGCTTTTTGAAATCCGATCCAGCTGTTGAATATAACTTACATCCTTGTCCACCATATTTCATATTGATTTGGTCAACATAGTGCATTAATTCAAAAGCCTTTTCTTTTCCAATATATTCGTATAATGTACCTCCAAAGTCATTGGTAATGTTGTATTTTCCATCACTAAAAGCACCGGCTCCCCCAAAACCATTCATAATGGAACAACTTTTACAGTTAATACAAGTTTTAATTTTCTTTCCATCAATTGGACATTTTCTTTTTTCCAAGGCATGTCCTGCTTCAAACACCGCAATTTTTAGTGATGAATTTTTTGCCAATTCATAGGTCGAAAAAATTCCTCCAGGTCCAGCTCCAATAATTATTACGTCATAGTTCATGTTTAATCCCTCACTTTCTTACACACGAATAGACCAGACTAGCTGGTCTAGAAATTGTATTAATATTGTCCTGTATTATATTTAAAAGCTTTTTCACAAACATTATTTGGGTCGTATTCTTCTAATATTTTACCATAACGTTCGCGATAATCGTTATCCACTTCAATTTGTGGAATCACTTTTGTCGCTTCTTCAAAGAAGTGTTTTGATCCACGACCCATTTCTTGTCCCTTAACAGTATGTTTGTCATAAGCAATATCTGGAATTTCAAACAATTGTCCCATTGCCGCATTTTTAATAATGATATTTTTTAAGTAATCACTCGAACGATCTTTAGGACTTTCGCATAAAATACGAATGGCATGGATGAAATACATTGGTTGGTCTCCATCGTCAAAAGGGAATTCCTTACGCATTTGGTTCAATGTATTAATTTGCACCGCTGCATCTAAGTTTCCAAAACCAATATCTTCTACCGAAATCGTTAATAAACGACGCCATAATTTTTCTAAGAAAACAGGTCCTGAAGTGTATAATTCGTACGCTGCTTGACAAGCTTTTTCTGTTTCTGCACGACGAATCATTTTTTGTAACATAGAAACCACCAAATCGGTTTCATAACCATTTAACGTTTTACTTGCTGCCCAAATATTATAAGGTGCTGCCATATCCATTCATCCTCTCTTCCAAAATTTCTACTATTTCAATAATCAAAGTTTTAATTGTTTCAGCTGCCATCAATTGATCTTCGGCATGCGCCATCAACATTGTGATTTGCGATTCCCCACTATTCATTTCTTCTTGTAACACAGATAAGTGGGCATGATGTGCCTGGGTAAAACTTTGATCGCCTTGTATAAGAAAATTATTATATGCTTCTAAATTTTTTGTACGATACGCTTTTAGCGCTTGTAAGTAATTTGACTTCGCTAAACCAGAAAAAGTAATGACTTGCATCGCAATTTCTGAAATTCTTTCTACATTTCCCATATTATTCTAATATTTCCCTCGCAAATCGAATGATACCTTCACCATCCGCCATTGAATACATTTTAGCGTCGATTGCAGCCACTGGAATGTTTAATAATTCCTGATAAACACTTACCGCATAAACCAATTGTGGTCCTACTAAACAAAGATCCCATAACCCGACTTCCTCACCAATGGCCGAACCAGGGATAGCTTTAATGACAATGTCTTCTCCTATTATTTGTGCCGCATCTTTCATTTTTTTGACCAAAATAGAACTGGACATTCCCGAATTACAACATAATAAAATTTTCATAGTCCATCCTTTCCAATCAAAAATCTGGTCAATATTCGTTATTTGGGCAATAAATTGATACATTAGATATGTTTGGTTTTATTCTTCTAATAATTTCAAGTTGTTCAGATTTTCGATAAATTCTTCTTTTGAAGCGCACGCTAACAGACCATCAATATACGTTTTATGATTCGCAGCCTGATGAAAGAAGTGAAATAATACGTCCATATTGGCATCATGTTTTCTTTCTAAAGCTAAGACAAACAACAATTGCACTTCCATTTCCTGTTGTGTGATTGCTTCTTTTAATAAAATAACCTCAATCGAAGTTTTTGTCGCAAACGTAAATAAGGCATGAGGCATCATGACTCGATTGGCTAGATACGTTGGATAATTGACTTCGCGTTGTACTAGATCTTCACAAAACTCTTTCGCATTTACTATACATCCTTTTTCCATTAATACGTTAGAAATTTCCAAAATACTATCTTCAAACGAGATTGGTTTGGAAATAATATGCACATTCGAAATCGGAATGTATTCATGAATCAATTTAGAAACTCTTTTGTGCATACGAATTCTATGGATCAAACGATCCACTTTTGGAACATCCGCAATACCAGGAAGTCCTGGGAAAACGTACGTTTCAATGCCTTCCACAGGAATGCATTCGTTCATCGCAATAATCATATCGACATGCGAATAATCAATCACAGTCGTTGAGTAACGCGAAATGATTTGCACAACTTCTATTTGGTTCGGAAAGTATTGTTCAATCCAGTTCACCAAGTTATTTTTAAACTTATGTGTGTGACCAGTCATGACCACAACTCGTAACTTCTTGTTGACATTTTGAAGAAAATGTTCAACATATAAAGACAAATACGATATTTCGTCTTCTTTTATATAAATTCGTTTGTACTTAAAGACAATCGGAACGATCATCATACTAATTTCAAACGAAAAAGGACATTTGTGTTTCAATTCATCCAATAAAGGATTGCTCAGTTCAAAACCCGATAGTACACGTCGATTCATATATTCAATATGAATCAACATATTGTGCGCCATCTCCTTCGATTCTTTCAAATCCAAAGAATACTTATCAAACACTTCTTTGCAGAATTCATTAAAAATAATGTATGTAAAGTCCGAAATCTCCGCCTGTAAATCGTTTTTGGACATTTTGAACGTGTGAAACAATTTGGATAATGGAGCAACATCTTCACTTTGTAAGTAGGTAAGAGAGAGACACATTGATTGGATGACTTCTTCCGTATCGTTTCCAACCTTCTCCAATCCAAAACCAAACGAGTTTCGAACTCTACATATCTGTATTCCATAAAGTAACATCATAAAGTCAACATCCGACAACTGTATGTCAAATTTATGAAGTACGCTCTGGACTTTTTGGGAAACCACTTCGGTTTCTTCTAATAAATACGAATCGACTAAGATCATACGTACGATTCGATCCACTCGATTTTCCTTATTGAATAACGAATCTTTAATCATGCGGAAAATCAATTCACGAATTTCCTTTTCTTGGACACAAAGTGAACAAACTTCTTTTTTTACCACAAACACTTTCAAATCATAGCGTTGCTGGATAAATTGAAGCGTTCGATTCACTTCTTTTTTTATCGCTGACAAAGACAAATTCAAAAGATCCGATAGATCGTAAAGAGAACATTCTTCTTCAAAAAAGATGGCTCCTAATATCTTATACATACGATCTTCTTGTTCGTCCTCACTACCTTCTTGTTGCAGAAGCTGGAAGGCTAGATCCATACAGTCTTGTTGGATTCCATAACCCGTTTTCGCATTCGAACGAATCAACATGCACTTGGCTTCCTTATTAATATTCGAAATTTCCGTACGAATGGTTCTCGCAGATACTTTACAAATATCCGAAATTTCTTTTCCATGAATACCAGGTTGGGTAATGATTTGTTGCAAGATTTTTTGTTGGCGTTTTGTCAGCATACTACTTTCCTACTACTATTTATTTTCTAAAACGTTTTCCTTTTCCATTTCTTTCTTTTCTAACATTTTAAAGAAAGGATAATACATTAATGTCATTAATGCCAATAAGACAAAGACTAGTACAACCGCTTTCCAGTCCAATGTCATTAAGAAAGCTCCTACCCCAGGAGGCAAGAATCCAGGAGGATTGACAATTGGCTTACCAACAATTCCTAATGTCATACTTAAATAAGCAACAGTTGTACAAACTAGTGGTCCAAATACGAAAGGAATAAACATAATTGGGTTCATGATCATTGGCATACCAAAAATCAAAGGTTCATTGATTCCAAAAATACTTGGAACAATCGCAACTTTACCAACAGAACTCAACGATTTCGCTTTGGAACGCATCATTAAAATATTCAATCCAAGAGTTAAACCAGATCCTGTCGCTTGAAGAACCGCATAGAACATTCCAAACGTAAAAATATGAGAAACTGGTTCACCCGCTGCATAAGCAGCAATGTTTTCGGCTCCATACGCAATCGCAAACGTTGCCCAAACCGAAGAAGTAATCGATGGTCCATGTAATCCAAAGAACCACAACAATTGTGTTAAGAAAATCACAATTAATAAAGCTGGTAATGTATCCATCGAAGAAACCGCTGGTGCTAAGATATTCATAATCATTTGAGGGAAAGGAACGCCTCCAATTGCCATTGAAATATTCGCAACCGCAACCGCTAAAAACGTAGATACCACAAGTGGAACTAGAGCACCAAAGCTTTCCGCAACCATTGGAGGTACACTTTCAGGCATTTTGATATAAAGCTTCTTTTCAATACAAATACGATAAATCTCTACACTAACCAAAGCCACAAGAATCCCCGTAAATAATCCTGTTGAACCTAAGTAAGCTGTAGACATTTGTCCATCTTGAATCACTGCCGAAATAATAAAGAACGCAATCAAAGACGTAATAGCTGGTTGGCTACCTTTAAGTGCATATCTTTCCGATAAAGCTTTCGCAATAAAGTAAGTCGCATAAACCGCCAATAGATCCGTTGTGAATGCCGAAGCATATGTAAGAACTCCCATGTACTTTGATAAGAAATCAAAAATAGGACCGCTACCGATCAAGTTGCTTATTCCCAAGAAAATTGTACAAAATGATCCCACAATAATAACTGGTACAGATGCCACGATTCCATCTTTAATCGCTTGAATATGTTTTTGTTGTTCCAACTTATTTGCGATAGGCATCAAGTACTTCATCAAAATAGCTTGAAATTTTTCCATTATTCTTTCCTCTTCTTTATAAATCTAGATGTCGACTTCTAGTTACGATACAATAATATCAACTCCCAAAATTGGAAACAAACTCACTTTTTCCACCTATATAGGAAAAAGAAAGGATAAATATTTCGGGGTCATATAAATATCGTTTTTGTTGGAAAAATACGTATTTTTAGTTATTTATATAATATAATATTTGGGCACATTTTTCATTATGTTTAAATAATATAGCCCAAAAAACAAGAAAAACGCGCCGACTTACAAATTTATTTCTCAAAACAAAAAATTAGATAATATATTTCAATAGTTATTTTTAATTTATGTGTATTTCTG
>JAUNDJ010000104.1 GCA_030526175.1 Bacillota bacterium | reverse complement strand
ACTTTGTTAATAATTTCCAATTTAATATTTTTCGGAACATTCTTATATGTTTTATCTTCTATAGATAATTTTGTCATAATAAAAACTGAGCCCTCCATGTCGTCGCGAAATTATGATGTATGGCATGCCATACATCATAATTCACTGGTCCAACATATTGGGTTCAGTTCAAGGTCGCTCTGCTTTTTTATTTTGTTATTTTTATTTTTGACTGTTATTCAACTGTTACAGCCTCTATTTTAAATATTGGGAATCAATCACATCATTTGTAACTTCGTTGATATAATCTAAAGAAACAACATTACCATCATATCCATTTAATACATGATTTTTGGCTAATTCAGCCGAATAATCTGAAACGAAATATGTGGCATAGTTGCATCTTGAATTTAAAATGTCATCTTGGTCTCCTTCAAAATGAATGATTGTAGGTTTCCATTCCACATTTTCAATCGATACGGAATCACCATTCTTCTTAAAATCAACACAGAACATTCCTCCAATAGCGTTGTCCGTTGTTAACATTCCACCTAAGAAGTTACCTAATGAATAAGCAACAAGTGTTTTATTTCCATTTTCTCCTTCAATCCATTCAATAGGTTGGATAGTATGAGGATGTGTTCCAATGACTAAATCGACACCTAAATCGGCAAAGAGTTGTGCATATTCTTCTTGGAAAGAATTTGGTGCGAAAGTATTCTCATCTCCCCAGTGAGCCGATACAATTACGACATCACTCATTTCTTTTGCACGTTCTACATCCTCGATGATTTGTTCTTCATCAAAATAAGACACGTTATACGAATTAGGTGGGATAACTCCATTTGTTCCATACGTATATGCTAGAAAACTAAAAGTAACGCCTTTTACATCAAAAGTAGGAATGGTATCAAAACGAGTTTGAGAATCATAAACACCATCTACAACGATATTTGTTTGATCAAAAGCTTCAAGTTCATTAATGATACCAGTTTCGTGTTCATCCAAACAGTGATTAGAAGCTAAGTTCGCAAGATTAAATCCAACATCTTCAAGATTCTGAGCAATCTCGGTAGGAGAGTTAAAAGTAGGATATCCAGTTAATCCTAATTCTGTTCCTCCCAATACAGTTTCTTGATTAATAAAGGCAATGTCCGCTTGTTTCACCTTATCTTGAATGTGTGAATACATTTTTTTGAAATCATATGAGCCATCGGCTTGTTGAGCGTCTAAATAAACTGTTTCATGAATCAAATTGTCTCCAACCGCAACTAAAGAAATGGTATTTTCATCAATAGGTTTGTTCTCTTTTTTTGAAGAAGATACTTCCGTAATTGTTTCTTCCGAATTACTCTTAGAAGGAATAATAAGTTTCATCACAAAACGAATCGCCCCAATGAATAGCGCAATCAAAAGAATAAACGATACGATCAGTATGAGAATTCGGTCGTAACGTATTCTTCTTTTTTTTCTTTTTTTAGTACTTTTTGCCATATTATTGTTCTCCATAATATTCTTCTAAACACCAATTGTTTTCGTAACATAGTGTCGCAACATCCACTCCAACGTATCTGAAGTGCCAACTTTCATAACCGTAACGAGTAATATCTACTTTTTCTTCAGGATAACGAAGAATCCATCCAAATTTATGAGCATTATTTAAAATCCAATCGTACCCTTCGTAATTTTCTATTTCATTAAAGTTATATCCATTAAATGTAATATCTACAGCCAAACCAGAATTGTGTTCGCTTTGCCCTGGACGAGCATAATAGGCATCGGCATAGGCCTTACCTTCTGCTTGTTCATAATAATTATATAAGTCTCTTTGGTATTCATATGTTCGATAGGCAGCGATGGCAACAATATCAATGCCTTCTTCTTCAGCCGCTTCAACCCATTCCTCATACGCTTTGGCAGCCACTTTACGAAGTTGTACTTCTTCCATTGTTGTACAAGAATAATCAACACCTTGTGTACAAGCGTATTTAATATCGACTAAATCGTCAGGTTTATAGCCTTCTGGTAATGCGTTAAATTTGTTTAAAAGAAGCGCAGGATTGCTGTCGTCATCAATGATGGTTGTTTCTGAGTACGGTTCTAAATCCATGTTCATTTTCACACATCGAATGGCTTCTTCCTCACTCAAATTTGGATTTTCATCCAAATAAGCTTCTACTCTTTCTTGCATCTCTTTACTCAAGTTACTTTTCTTTTGCTTCTGAGAAATTATTTCTGTTGTATTTGGAGTTGAATTGACATCTTCATTCGTCTTTTTTCCAAACAACATTTTGAACACAAAAGAAAGAGAGAAAATCAATAGTGCTAGAATCGCAAGAATGGCAAATAATAAAAGAAAGATTCGATCCCAACGTATTCTTCTTTTTTTCTTCTTGTTCGTTTTAGTTTTTCTGTTCTTGTTTGTACTCATACATTATCCTCTCAATAATTCACCAACAATTATATCATATAATTGTTATAGATAATGATATAATGGGTGTAAGTTTTGAAAGAAGGAATACTATGTTGACAAAAAAAGAGTGTGAAATCATCTTAGGAAAAGCCATGTCTTCTAAGGCTGATTTTGCTGAAATATTTGAAGAAGAAGGAACGAATGAATCCGTCGTTCTATTAAACAATCAAGTGGAAAGTATGAATCAAACGAGTCGTTCCGGATTGGGTCTTCGTTTGTACAAAGGCGTTCAATCGGTCTATGGATACTCAAACGAAACCGATATGGAATCCATTTTAGCTATGGTCGAAGATTTAGCCCAGGCTTTTGGAAAAGACGAAGAAAAAGAAATCGTTTTAACAGAAACGCTTGTGGAAAATAAGCACCTTGTTGAAATCGAACCTTTTGAAGTCAGTTTGGAAGAAAAAGTGTCCTTGCTCCAAAGAGCCTACAAATCGGCAAAAGAAGTAGACGAACGAATTTTTAAAGTACAAAGTTCACTAGGATTGGTGAAACAACACGTTCAAATTTCAAATAGTAATGGGAAATTTGTGAAAGATACACGAACGAGAGTGCGAATGGCAGTGAATGCATATGCAAAAGAAGGAGACAATCTTCAATCGGGTTCGGAAGCACCAGGAGCTAGTAGCGGATTGGAATTTTTCGAAAAAAGAAGTCCCGAATCAATTGGTAAAGCCGCTGCTCAAAATGCAGTCATTCTATTAAGCGCCAAAGATTGTCCTTCTGGGAAAATGCCAGTCATTATCGACAATGGATTTGGAGGCGTTATCTTTCACGAAGCGTGTGGACACGCTCTAGAAGCCACAGCTGTATCCAAAAATTTAAGTATTTTTACCAACAAATTGGGAGAACAAATCGCTTCTTCCAAAGTTACGGCCATTGACGATGGAACGATCGTAAACGGGTGGGGATCTCAAAATGTGGATGATGAAGGAAATTTCCAACAAAAACGAGTATTGATTCAAGATGGTATCTTAACCTCGTATATGGTTGATACCTTAAATGGACGAAGAATGGGAATGGAAAGCACAGGAAGTTCTCGTCGTCAATCGTATAAATATGAACCAACTTCTCGCATGAGTAATACATATATTGCCCCAGGAAATGACAAGTTTGAAGATATGTTTGTCGGTATTGAAAAAGGACTATATGCCAAAAAAATGGGTGGTGGATCGGTGAATCCCAAAACGGGAGAATTTAATTTTTCTGTCAGTGTGGGATATATGATTGAGAATGGAAAAATTACTTATCCAGTCAAAGGTGCAAGTTTAATAGGAAAAGGATCGGAAATCTTATTAAATATTGATATGGTAAGTGATAATTTAGAACGAGCACAAGGTATGTGCGGTTCGAGTAGTGGTTCTATTCCTACGGATGTAGGACAACCTGCCATTCGAGTTTCATCAATTACGGTAGGAGGAACGTCGCATGAATAAAGAAAAATGGATACAATGTGCTCTTCAAAAAGGAATGGAAAGCTTAGAAATCTATCAATCGAATCAAACGGAAAAAGAGTTTACGTGGTACGAAGGCGATTTGGATACGTTTGTGACCAGTCAAATCTTAGGAACCGCTATTCGAGGTGTATATGGTGGAAAAATGGCCAATATGGCATTAGAGTCGGTAAATGATGCAGAAATGGAATCGATCATTGACCAATTGATTCTTCAAGCCAAAATGATCACAACCAAGGAAGAAGAAGCTTTAAGATACCCAGAAACGATTGAATATGTACAAAGAAATTTAGATATAGTTTATCCAAGTATTGAAGAAGTCAAAGATTTCTTGGCTATTTTAGAAAAGAAAATTTTAGAATATAATCCATTGATCAAACAAGTATCTAATTTATCGTATTCGTATGCCAAAGAAACACGCTCAATCTATAACTCCTTAGGAATGAATGTACAAGAATCCGACCAAGGACAATTTTTAGTTGCTAGTGTTGTCGTACAAAAAGAAGAAGAGGTGCGCGATGGATTTCATGCGATTGTCATCGACCAACTCAATCAAGTTGATATAGATGCGTTTGTGCAAGAACTTTGTGACAAAGCCTTAGATAAATTGGGGGCAAAGTCCTTACCATCCCAAACGTGTTCGGTTATTTTTGAAAAAAATGCGATGACATCCTTATTCTCTTCCTTTGTAGGATTGTACAAAGGAGATTTGCTCTATAAAGAAATTTCACCAATCAAAGATAAATTGGACCAAAAAATCTATTCAGAAAAGATTAGTGTAATCGATAATCCTAGAAATCCAGATTCGTTAAATCAATTGAGTTTTGATGACGAAGGATGTCCGACAAAAGAAAAGCTTGTGGTAGAAAAGGGTGTGTTTAAAACTCCTTTAATGGATACAAAAGCGGGGATTTGTCTTGGAAAAGAAAGTACTGGCAATGGATTTAAAGCAGGCTATGCAGGAAAAGTTGGTATTTCGGCAATGAATATGTATATTGTGCCAGGAAGTAAATCGTTGGATCAACTTTGTGAACAAATGGGAAATGGACTTCTTGTCACAAGCTTAAGTGGCCTTCATGCAGGCATTGATTTTGCGTCCACAAACTTTTCGTTACAATGCCAAGGATTCTGGATTGAAAACGGGAAAAGAAAAAACTATGTGACCTTGATTACGGTGGCAGGAAATTTCTTAGAACTTATGAATCAAGTGGTTGAAGTAGGAAACGATTTGGATTGGAGCTATCGCTCCATGGCTTGTCCAAGTATCTATTTTGAACAATGCTCGATCGGTGGAGAATAGGAATATGTATCTTCCAGTATATATAGAAGAAATTTTAGACACAATACATCAAGCTGGTTACCAAGCTTATGTCGTTGGTGGATGTGTAAGAGATGCTCTTATGGGGCGACTTCCTCACGATTATGATGTAACAACAAATGCCAAACCTGAACAAATCGAGGGTCTGTTTGAAAAGAGCATTCCCACAGGAATCCAACATGGAACAATTACTGTACTATCCGAAAGTCCTGTTGAAATAACGACTTTTCGCCAAGAAAAAGAGTATTTAGATCATCGGCATCCTAGTTCTGTTGAATTTGTTGAAGATGTGAAAGAAGATTTGGCTCGTCGAGATTTTACAATGAATGCGATTGCTTATTGCCACGAAACAGGATTTATTGATCCTTTTGGTGGACAAGAAGACATCAACAATAAAGTGGTAAGAGCTGTCGGGAATCCTTATAAAAGATATGAAGAAGATGCACTTCGCATGCTTCGGGCGCATCGTTTTGCAGCACAGTTAGATTTCGTTTTGGAAGAAGAAACAAAAAAGGCAATCAAAGAATTATCGCATACCATTTCTTATGTATCCATAGAACGTGTTCGTAGTGAATTGGTTAAAATTTTAGAAGCGAATCCATTAGAATTATACGATATGACAGAGTTATTCTTAGAATGGATTCCTGAACTTCATCAAAGTAAAGGATGTGCACAAAATACACCTTGGCACTGTTACGATGTATTAATGCATACACTGCAAGCAATCCGTTATTTACAACCGTTTGATGAAACAACCGCTTATACGCTATTATTTCACGATTTAGCGAAGCCAGCTTGTAAGAAGACAATTAATGGAAGAGATCGCTTTTGGAACCATCCGAAAGAAGGAGAAGAAATTGCCAAACGACTTGTCAAAGTGTTGAAGCTAACGAAAGAGCAACAACGAATCATTCCTTTGTTAGTACGTTTACACGATGAACATACACCTTGTAAATTAAAAATTATTTATAAGTATAGAGTAAAATACGGGCTAAGCGATGAGGAGCTTTGCCGTTTGATAGAAGTTCGAAAATGTGACATTTCGGCACATTCTCCAAAAGGAAGAACGACGATTATGGAAGTGAATGATTTTGAAGTATTCTATCATGTGGAAAAAAGAAAACGTCCACTTTCCATTAAACAATTGTGCGTTAGTGGAAAAGATCTAATTGAACGATTGAATATACAAGGTGCCGATATCCGAACGGCTTTGGAATCTTGTTTGGAATATTGTTTTTATCATCCTGAAAAGAATACAGTAGAAGACTGTATCGCTTTTCTTCAACAACAATAGAAAGGAAGTACAATTAATGATTACAGCATTGTTAGGAGATATTACTCGTTTAGACTTTGAAATTGTTGCGATTCCTGTTGATGAAGAGTTTGAACCAGTCAATGCGATTTCTCGTGCAATTTATGAAAAAATGGGTGAAGAACTAAAGGAGAATAATTCTTCGCAAGAACGAGGGAAGATTGGTTTTGCGCATATGATAGAAGTAAATAACCCCCCTTTTCAGAATATTATTCGAGTGGTTCCTCCCGTATATATTGATGGCGAACATAATGAAGCACAGTTATTAAAAGCGGTATATTGGAACAGTATGGTTTTGGCTTTTGATTATTTAGTAAAAAATGATAAGAAACATGTAACATTGGCTTTCTCTTCTATGCATGTGGCAGGAAGAAGGTTTCCTTTTGAAGAAGCAGCTCATATTGCGGTATCCACAATACGAGAAATGTATCAAAGATATTGGGATTCAAAACATGTGGATGTTGTTTTTGTTTGTGATCGTCGAGAAGATTATGCTTGTTTGAAAAAGGAGATTCGCCAAAAATGAAATCGATAGTGGATTATTCACATGAATTTTTACTTCCAGTCCTTCATAAGGGAGCGGTTTGTGTTGATGGGACCTTAGGTAATGGTCATGATACAAAATTCTTTTTGGAACAAGGCGTACGAAAAGTACATGGGTATGAAATTCAGGAAGATGTTTTTAATAAGACAGTGGAACAGCTTTCTTCCAAAAGATTTATCGGACATTGTAAGAGTCATGAGTTCATTGATGAAATTGAAGAAATTGTGGATGCCATTATTTTTAATTTTGGATATTGCCCAGGCAAAGAAGAATCAATTACGACAAAAGGTAACACAAGCTTATTAGCGGTTCAAAAAGCCTTTTCTTTACTGAAGAAAAAAGGAAGAATGGCTTTGGTATTTTATCCACACGAGGAAGGAAAAATAGAAGCTAAAATAATAATGGAATGGCTATTTACTCTTTCTGGCATTGATATGATAAAGATAGAAATGTTACAAAAGGATTGTCCATATTTTGTGGGTATCGAAAAAAAGTAAAGACAGGCAAATTTGATAGCCTGTCTTTTTCTTGTCGGTAGAATAATTATTTTAGATTAACTGTTAATTCTTATTTAGCAGCCCATTGCCAGATGTGTTCACCAGCAGCATTTTCTGGGTTGTTTCTTAAAGTGTAGATCCAAGACCAGTGGTCACTGTATTTAACTTCTTCTAATTCACCATCTTGGTTATAGTCTTCAGCAAATACTAATTTACCCATCATACGAGTATCACCTAAAGTACCTTCACCTTCAGCTGTATCCACTGTTTTGTAAAGTGATAATTTAAATTGATCACCTTCGATTTCATAAGTAGTGAATCCAGAAGCGATTCCAGCTGTTCCTTCGAATGATTTTTCAGAAACTTGTTTACCTTCTGATAAGATATTCCAGATTCTCTTAGCACATCCTTCAGGTGCAACAGAACTATCAGTTTCACCTTGTACTAACCAAATTTTAGTTTTAGAATCTTTTAAACTAGCGATTTCTTCATCAGTTGGAGTAGCATCTTCTGTTTCAGAACGAGCATTTGCAACGTCTAAAGCAGGACAGTTAATCATTGCAGCTTTAAATAAATCAGGATAAGCGATAACCATACGAGTAGTCATGAATCCACCAGCTGAGCATCCAGAAACATAAATCTTAGAAGCATCGATTTTGTTAGCTTTTACAACTTCTTGAATTTCATTGTAGCAAGTTTCTAAGTAGTTGTCTTTTTTGCAGAAATACCAAGCATTTGGTGTTTGGAATGACATAACTGTTGCATCACCAAATACTTCTTGTGCTTCATCAGTAGCCCAAGCAACAGTACCACGGTTTGCTAATACTTGTGAGATATTGTTGTTAGTATCTTTTGTAGGGAAGTCACCTTCACCATTTCCGTGGAACCAAACGATTAATGCATCGTTAGAACCTTTGTGGATTTGGTAGTTGATGTCTGCTTGAACATCTTCGAATTTAGCTACTTCTTCGTCGATTAAATCTTTGTAGCTAGTTGCTGCGCATGTGTATTCAGCAGTGAATGGTAATTCACGTTTGTCAGAAGAAAGTTCGTTGATATCTTTTGTTTGTGTAACTGTGAAAGATAATTCAGCAGGGTTGTTTCTTCCTTCTGCTAACCAAGTTAATGTTGGAGCTGCAGATTGGTTGAAGTATACAGTAACTACAGATCCGTCTACTTCTGTTTTTACTACTTCGATTGGTTTAGATGCATCATAGTAAGCATATGGTTGACCTTTTGCTTCTCCATATGTAACTGTAGAAGTCATCATAACTTCGAATGTTTCGTTGTCTACAGAATTTGCATCGATTTTTTTGTCTCCATAATCAACAACCATTTTATCAATGTATTGTCCAGCATCTGTTACTGTTGCGTGCATTTCAACAGCATAAGCGTTGCTATTAGGTGTTTCTTTATTAGAATCAGCTTGTGAACATCCAGCAAGCATAGAAACAGCTAATAAACTACTTAAACTCATTTTAGTAAATTTTTTCATGTTTCCTCCTATTATCCTATTTTCCCAATAAAACTACCGACTTTTCTTATTGTTCTTATCAACAAATATTATACACACCTACAGTATTTAACGCAAGCCCCGTCTTTAGAGGTTTGCACCATGTTTGTTTAGAGGCTCTGATTCATTGAAC
>JAUNDJ010000186.1 GCA_030526175.1 Bacillota bacterium | reverse complement strand
AAATTCTAATAAGTTTGTGAATCGATTAAAATCAATGAATCGGATTTTTAAAGATGAATATGAGCTTATCAAATATATCGAAGAACGTCTTGTTAGTGATGCCAATACCCAGCCTAACAGTGCTACGAGGATCCCACCAACAGCACTGCTTAAAAAAGAAAAAGAATATCTTGGTCCTCTTCCAAATAATGTGCTTATGGAATCCTACCTCCAGGAGCATAAAAGAACAAAAATTGACAGTACTTTATTATTTTATTGGAAGAAAAGCAGATATTCTGTTCCAGCCAGCTGTTTAAATAAATTTGTAGATGTATATCAAATAGAAGATTCTATATACGTTTATCAAAATAAACAACTAGTGACTAAACACAATATATCACAATGTCCTGTTAATTATCATAAAGAACATTATATTGAAGGACTGTCTTCAAACGTAAAAACAGGAACTAACATTGAAAAGATGGCTGAAGAAAATCTAAAAAGATTGAAAGGATTATAAAAAATGAACGAATTAACCAAATCTCTTGCCTGTGAACTTGAAAAACGGTTCGAAGGAAAAGAAAAAAATACAGTAGGTGCAGTACTGCATCTTGAAGCACAGGAAGGAAACGCAACACATTATATTTATGAGTATGAAGGGATCATAGAAGATATGATCCGATATAACGCGATTTACAAATCAGACGGAAATGTATACTATCATTCATTTTCGATTCAATTAACGAATGATAATGAATTCTATTTTAGTGATGACAAAAGATTTATTAACAGAACAAAGCAGGTAGTTACCTGGATTCTTGAACTGTTAGAAATTAAAGAACGAATCAATACGTTACTTTATGCGATTGAAGAAGGAGGTTCTATACATGGCTGGATTGTTGAGTAATTACAATCATCTAAAAGGCAATCTTGAAGAACTTGGGGTAGTTTCCTTTAGTGCAAATCTTGATTTCTATCTCGATTGTATCGCAAAAGGAGAAAAAAATGTTGTAGATTCACTATATGAAATGACAGAAAAAGAAAAATCATTACGTTCAGATAGACAAAAACAATATACGGTTAAAACAGCCGGATTTCCTTTTTTTAAAACTATAGATGACTTTGATTTTTCATACCAGCCTTCGATTAATCGTAAAGAAATAGATGACTACTGTAGTTTAAGATTCGTGGAAAATCAGGAAAATATAGTACTTGTCGGTTCATGTGGAGTAAGAAAAACACATTTGGCAATAGCCATAGCCACAATAGCAGCGATGAATCATTATTCAACATATTTTATATCTATGCAGGATCTGATAGCACAACTGAAAAAAGCAGAAGATGAAAATCGACTGGATATTCGATTGAAACATTTTCTAAAATACAAGGTGTTAGTAATTGATGAAGTTGGATATCTAAATATGGATGAAAAATCAGCTAATCTATTCTTTCAGCTGGTATCAAAAAGATATGAAAAGAAAAGTACAATACTGACAACGAATAGAAGTTTGGATCAATGGG
>JAUNDJ010000185.1 GCA_030526175.1 Bacillota bacterium | reverse complement strand
GTACCATATGCTTACGACAGATATTTAACCTGTCCGTTTTTTATACTAGCATCATACAGTAGATCGATTAGAAAAGCTAACTGCTATTGTTGTTTATGATTGTTGCTCTTCAAATTATGAAGTGTATGAAATTTTGAATACGCGATTCATAAAAAAATACAAATTATAGTCCCGAATAATACTTTAAAAGAGAGAAATATGATAAAAAAGGGGTATAATCCATGCATGGAAGTAATAGCGGATTAACTAATGGATCATTGGATCTTTCTCAGATGACATTGGAACAGGATGAATATGAAGTGGAGGCAATTGAAATAGAGGAGCTAATTGAGAAAGAATTCCAAGATTACTTATCAAAGTGTCTTCCTTTGAGTTCTCCTATAACGGTTCCTTCAGATGCAACAATTGTCGAAGAACTAAAAAATGGTTATAGACAGGTTAAATATATTTGGACGGATGGAGATTATAAATACACAAGTCGTTGGCATACAAGAACACCAAATGCTCCATTACAGCAGGGAAATACATGGGTTGTTGAAAGAAAGCGTAATGGTATTGGAAGTGGTCCAAACGCCAGAAAAAAAGTTGAAGAAGTTATGGTTGGTATAAATAAGGATGGGAATCCTAAATGGATTTCAAAACGGAAATGGAATGAAGCAATAAAAGCTAGAAAAACAGGTACTATAACCAAAGAACAGGAGAAAATACTATATGATGGACATTGGAAATCTAAAGAATAATTATACTTATTATGAGGGCTATGAAGGAGAATGTGAGATTGTTTTTTTTATTCAAGATCACGAGGAGTATAACTTACATATATGGGAAGGCTATTTTGAAGAGGCTTTTGGAGATCCAGCTTTCAAAGAAAACGGATGGATAGGCTTTACTAGAGATTATCAAGAGGGAATTTATGCCTTTTCCGATCATGAATGTGTTCTCGAAGATTTACCTAATTATTTAAAAGATCTTAGAGAATGTATTGAACGCATATACGATAAGGATACACAAATGTGTTTGGAACAGTTAATATATTTTATCACTTTTGCGATGAAAAATGGGTATTCTATTGTTGTAAAGAATTCATAAAAAATGGGGCAGGTTACTTAATTGTACCCTGCCTCTATGCATGTAGAGCAATCATCGTCTCGTCTTGTAAATCATAGATAAGTGATTTATCTTAGACCAGCAGAATACTCCAACTTCTATAAACTTAAATGAGATAAAATAAATCACAAAGGGAAAATGACTACAGTTACTGTAAAAAAAAATGAAATTTACCGTTAATGGCCCCAAAGCTTGCTAATAATAAAGTAAAGCAGCTTTAGGCTAGTAACTCATTGTTCAAAGTCTGAAAATGATGTACGAAAATGGTATAACCCATCAGTGCCCCCCATGGTTTACCTTGGGGAGTAGTCAGTGGTATCGAATAGCGACTGATAGACGACAGTGAACTACTCCCTCTTACACTTCGTTAAGAACAGGGAGCTTCTGGAAGACAT
>JAUNDJ010000103.1 GCA_030526175.1 Bacillota bacterium | reverse complement strand
TACCATATGCTTACGACAGATATTTAACCTGTCCGTTTTTTATACTAGCATCAATTGTATATATAAATTTCTAAACTATTTTTGCTGAGTAGAAGCTTTCCTATTCTGTTGATTTTGGATAAACTCTATAACACATTCTTTTAATAAATTAACACTTTCGGAAACTTCTTTTCCTTTTGGAAGACCCATCCCAAGTTCACGGTAAGCTTCTGGCTCAACAGGAATGCAAAGAACATCATCCGTCCTTCCTCGAATCATAAGTTCCGTCATCATAGATACACCAAAACCCTTTTCCACCATTCGTATTACTGTCTCATCATCCACATAGGATGTTTTCTCTCTAACTTCAATTCCAACTTTTTTAAATGCTGCATGCACATCAATATCAAATCGTCCATAGGGCATCAAAAAATCCATTCCTTTCATCTCTTCTAGCGGAAATACATTACGGTCCTTAATCGGATAATCTTGTGGTAGAATGGCATACATTTTTTCTTGGAATAAAGGAAACCATATACAATTTCCATAACTTTGCTTGCTGGCAAAGACCACATCCGTCTTTCCTTCTTCAAGAAGTTCAAAGGGTTCTAAGGCATTATCTACCATTCGAAGGTCTACATTCACATTCGGACAGATTCTTCGAAAACGATAAAGAATTTCTGGCATCCAATGCATCGCAATACTTGAATAAGCCGCAATCCGAATGGATTCGCTTCTTTTTGTCTTGATAGATTGTATTTTATTTTGCAGGCTAGTGTTTGCCCTTAAGTATTCTCGAATAACTGGAAGCAGTTCCTCTCCCTGTGGAGTAAGACTAATTCCATTGTGATTTCTAAGAATAATCTGAAAGCCAATTTCTCTTTCTAAGCTATTCACCAAATGGGTAAGACCCGATTGAGTGTATCCAACAACTTGTGCTGCTTTTGAAAAACTACCAAGATCTACAGCTTTCATCATAATTTCTAATTTCTTTGCATCCATCACATTTCTCCTTCAGGATATTACATTTTCTAATACCCCTATTATAAGATTGCGTTTCTCAAACTACAACCTAGTCATTACAATGAAAAAAGGAAAAATCATAAATGAATTGGAGGATGATTCATCGTGAAACAAAAGACACTTTCTTTTAAACAATATATTCTGATTGCCGGAACTTTGTTTGGCATGTTTTTTGGTGCAGGAAATTTAATATTTCCTGTACATCTTGGGCAATTGGCTGGCAACAACATGTTTTATGCAGTTGTGGGATTTATCCTAACAGCCGTTGGACTCCCCATTCTTGGCGTTGCCGCTATCGGAAATACACACTCGGATGGACTCCAGGCTTTAGCTTCTAAGGTAGGAAAAAAATACAGTTATTTCTTTACAGCACTTCTTTACTTAACTATTGGACCTTTTTTCGCAATTCCAAGGTGTGCAACTACATCCTTTTCCACTGGTTTTGCACAGATATTTAGTGGGGTATGTTCTGAAAAGGAAGCTCTATTTTTCTTTTCATTGATTTTCTTTGCCATTGTCCTTTTCGTTTCCCTCTATCCTGGGAATATAACGCTTTGGATTGGGAAGATCATCAACCCTATCTTTCTATTTTTACTAACAATCCTTTTGTTGACTTCGCTTCTACGAAGTGGAGCCCCAATCTCGTCAATTCCACCATATATCAGCTATCAAAACAATGCCTTTTTCCACGCTTTTACAGAAGGATATGGAACTATGGACGCAATTGCTGGCTTGGCATTTGGAATCGTTGTCATTGATATTATTCGACAAATGGGGGTTAATGATGACGATAAGATTGCCAAAGATGTATTAAAATCTGGAATACTAGCTGGAATTCTGATGTCACTTATTTACATACTAACCATTCTTCTAGGCGTTCGTTCCCGTGCATTATTTCCGATTTCCGAAAATGGAGGTATAGCTCTCGCACAAATTTCTAGTCATTATCTGGGAACATTTGGAAGTCTAGTTCTAGCGCTTACCATTCTCTTTGCGACACTAAAAACATCCATTGGCCTTGTTACCAGTTGTGCCGAAACATTTCACCGCATGTTTCCCAACTTCCTTTCCTATCGAGTATGGGCTATAGTATTTACAATGTTTTCATTTGTCGTGTCTAATATCGGGCTTTCTGCCATCATTCAGTATGCGATTCCAGTACTCATGCTGATTTACCCGCCATGTATAACACTCATACTATTGGCATTGTGTGGAAAAATGTTTAACCACAACAAGAAAGTGTATATCACCGTTACTATTTTCACTTGGGCAGCTTCTATATTCGATTTATTTAAGACACTACCATCAAGTGTACAAAGCTTGTTCCATCTAGAAAGTGCCATCGCATTCGCTGAAAAGGCTTTTCCTCTATACAATCTCAATCTTGGATGGTTATTCCCTTCAATAGCTGGATTCATCATCGGAATGATTTTCTCAGAACACACAAAAAAGGAGATTCTTAACACAAAATAAGGATCTCCTTTTCCTATTTAATTATTTTTCAGCCAAGCTATTTAGAAGTATATAAAAATCAGGATATTCTCTTCTCATATTCACAATCTTTTCATCGTTATTCAAAAAACAACTTTCTGAAGATCCTGTACAAACAAGTTCTCCATTTTCATTAGTCATTTTGTAGTTTAAGATTAGTTTTACACCTTTAAACGAACCAACCGATACTTCAATAAAAACTTTATCCATAAAAGTTGTCGTCTTCTTATAATCGCAATGAATCGATGTGATAGGAGAAATGATTCCCTCTTCTTCAAATTTATGATAGCTCCACCCTATCTGATCCAAATAATAAATACGCGCTTCTTCCATCCATCTTACATAATTAGAATGATGCGAGATTCCCATTCGATCGGTTTCATAATATTGAACTTTATGAACATATGGTTCCATATCCAATTCCTCCTATAATTTTATTTGCATCGGAATATATTTGTCTACTTTTTCCACAAAACCAACTTTCTTGTACAAAAACGATCCTTCTTGCGTTGCACTTAGCTCAATTCGATCAAGCTCGTGACAACGGGCATATTCGACAAGATTTGACATAATTCTAGATCCTATTCCCTGTCTTCTAAAATCTGGATCTACGTATACATTTAATACTTCTCCTCGTAATCCATGTGGCACAGAAGGACTAGCAGGCATTTCAATAATATGAAGATATGCCACTCCAACAATTTTTGTACCAAATCTTGCGATAAAAGGAATCAATTCATTTCCCAGCTTTCTCGAAAAATAATCTGGTAACTGCTTTTTCATACTTTCTTTTTCGATTTCACTGACACTACCATGATCGGCAACCATATAAGCAATTCGAAGCTGAACTAAACTTTCTATATCTTTTTTTGATGCGATTTCAAATGTAATATTCATATATATTCCCCATTCCTATTTTATCGCTAAATCAAGTATACTCCAACAAAAAAAGAGAGTAGAACACTCTCAAATTATAGTTTTCGAATAGGAAAATACATATAGTTTTTTTGTGTCTTTGGATTGGTAAAATCGTGTGCCGCACCAACCAATGGAATATCATTCTCATTTAAATACTGAATCATTTGTGGAAAAGTATCCATACTTGTACATTCCACCACTAAAAATTCATATCCAGGAACAATCCATTTCACCCATCCTTCTGGAGCTTGTGCATCATCTTCACATTCTACGCCAGCCAAATAGAATCCTTTTGAAAAATTATCTTCCCAAGGCAAAAACGAACGAGAAAAATCTGTCATGGCTCCCCAAAAACCACAATACTTACCATCTTTTCTTTTTCCTAAAGAAGCGACCTCATCAAATTCAGCAGCTGCCTCTTTCCACAACTTTTGGATAAAACCATGACCATCCTTTGTTGAACCTTCTTTACCAATTACGGCAAAAGATTCCTTAATCACTGTTTCAATTTTCATAATATCTCCTTTTCTAATAAGTCTATACAAACATCCATCAACTCAATTAATCTAGAAAAACGAGTATATGTCCCACTTTAATTATTAATCGCTGTGAGTTGAACAATTGACTTTTTTCTTCTTCCAAAGCCCTTCTTTCAATTATGTACGAATGTTTATACAAATTTCCATATATTCTTTCATCTTTACTCTAAATATACTCGTTTATTTACCATCACTCAATTCCGTGGAAACCTCAAAAAAATTGAGAAGAAACATGGACACATATATCAATCGTATCTCCTGCAAAGGTAAAACACATTTTTTACTCATATTAATCCAATTTCTATTCAAAGTTATTGAAATATCCCATCGCATGGGCAATCACACGAGTGTTTTCTTTCCCCACTAGCCACGAACACAACAAGAAGGCAACATCCACAGCAGTTTGAGGACAATAGCTAGTAATGATATTATTATCCACAACAATTCTCTCATTCACGACTAAGACTCCATATTCTTTTAGCTGTGATTGACGAATTCCATCATTCAAATGATATGTCGTAGCTTTTCTCCCAAATAAGACACCACTTTTCCCGATAGACAGAGCACCTACACAAATACTAGCGATATATTTCTTTTGCTTGTCAAAACTTCGAATTAAGTCTAAAAAACGAGAATCAAAAGCTTCATGATAGAAACCATATTCCTCAAACCCACCTGGAATCACCAAAGCGTCATAATCTTCCACACAAATTTCTTCTATCGTTTTATCCACTCGAATTGGAATCCCAAAAGCCGATACCACTTCTTGAGAAAAACCACTAGTAATTATTTGAACGTCCAAATGATAATCGTTTTTGCGCATCCAAAAATGTCCACAAAAGGTGCAAATTCCAGCATTTCAAATCCTTTTGCACAAAATACTAAAATATTCATTTAATCCACTCCTTCAAGATTGTGTAGAAATCCATTCTTTTTTTAATATCGCATACTGCATCGTATTCTCATATTTTGGATTTCCATCTTCATCTTTTACGAATGAAACGAATTCAACAAATAATCCTTCTTTTCGCATTCCTAGTTTCTCACACAATCGCTGGCAAGCCAAATTGTAATCCTCTGTATATGCATAGATTCTTCGCGCTCCTTTTTCTTGAAACAAATACTCAAAAAAGAGAGAAGCGGCTTCATAGGCGTATCCTTTTCCCTGATACTCTTTATTTAACATCCAGCATGGAGAAAAGGTGTCTTTTTGATTGTCTTCTGGATACGCGTCAATTTCACCAATTACTTTTCCACTTTCTTTTAACACAATCGCGAAATAATATTCCGTTTCTCTTTCTCTTCGAACCATTTCTTCTTTTGCCTCTTTTAAAGAAGCAAGCTTCATGCACGCAAAACAGTTCACTTCAGGTTCTCGAAGATACTCGTATACATCGTTCGCATCACTTCTTTTAAAAGTGCGTAAGATTATTCTTTTACTCTCCAAAACCATGTTCCAATGCTCCATTCCAATCTAGGATACCACCTATCTCAACAATATTCGTATATCCTAATAAGACAAGTTTTTTAGCCGCCTGTTTGCTGCGATTTCCACTCCGACAATAGACAAAAATCTTTTGATCTTTATTCGAAAGCTTTTTGATTTTCTCTGTCCCTATAGACTCGTTAGGAATGTTGATTGCACCTGGTATATGATTTTCAAAATATTCTTCTTCGCTTCGAACATCTACAAGCATATAATCCGTTTCTTGTTCCATTTGTTTGATAGCTTCTTCCATAGAAATGGATTTATATTCCTTTTTTATCGTACATCCTATGAGAAGAAACAAAGACAAAATTATAATTCCAATTTTTTTCATTATCGTATTTCCAATTTAATACAAAGCACCATATCCCGTTTTCTTAATAATCTCTTGTCCTTCTTGCGACAAAATATATTCTTTCATGATTTCTACATATGGATTTTCATTTTCAGCACGAGTGATCAAACACAAATCGACCAATAGTGGATATGTCCCATTTTCAATATTTTCTAAAGACGGATAGATACCATCCACCGCTAACATTTTTACACCCTTTTCTTGTTGCAGTTCTTCCAAAAAATAACGGAATGTATATCCCATAGCTCCTTTTTCATTCGTATATTCAGCAACTTTATGAATCACACCACCCATCGCATTAACCATTTCAAACGTATCTGCTGGTTTTAAAGGAACATCTTGCATAAAATAGGTCATCATCGTTTGTGAACCAGAATTCTCTGGTCGTTGAAAAGGAATAATGTCTTTATTTTTTCCACCCAATTCTTTCCAGTTTGTGATTTCTCCACTATATATTTTACGAATATCCTGACTCGAAAGATTTTCAATCGGATTGTCTTTTTCCACAAAAAATACAAATGCTTCTTTCCCAATCGGTGTTATTTCAATTTCCACACCAACTTCTCTAGCCATTTCCATTTGTTCTTCTGAAGGGCGTGCGCCAAAGAACATATCCACACGACTACCGAATTCTTTCCAATTTGGATCGTTATTAATAAGGCGGTTAAATCCATATATCGTATTGGTAAAAGTTACAATTTTTCCATTATGGTAAACAGACTCGGATTTTAAATAGTCCAGTTCAATTTGATCAATGTCTTTGTATACAGCTTTGGCTAAGGCTGCATACAAAGGATAACAAGCTTCTGCACCATCTAAAACTGGCATATCTTCTTCCTTTTCAATTCTCAAAGAAGCGGGATGATCCAGTTGGACCAATTTAGAATGTTTGGCATATACAGTGTAATCGGTAAAATCCGTACTTGAATAGCCATTCATATAATCAAATCCATGTCCACCATATCGAATGGCTGGTCGATTTAAATACAAAAAAGTACCTGGAAGCATACTTATACAAGCACAAAGAACAATAATAAGAATGTTTTTCTTTTTTATTCGAATCTTATAAGCACAATATAGGCTTACAAATAAGTAGCTTAGTAAAGCCGTTATCACCACAATGATTCCTTGATTCATCATCAATGGAATTAATAATACTGGTCCAAAAGGAATGAGTAAGTAATAATATGTCTGCATAAAAGTTCCTTCAATATTTCCTTTGGCGATTATCATCATTATAGTAAACACAATAAGTAAAGTGAAAAAGGCTAAACCATTGGCCAAATAGCCCAGTTTTAAATCCAACTTTTTTCGAAATAAAAAATAAACTAAGACAATCCATGCCGGAAGGGCGATTATTTCTAGTGCGAAAATAAAAGTATAGTTTCCAAAAATCACATTTGCGATTAAAAATGGGATACTACATAAAAATGGAATGATACACAATTGTAGTAAAATAGATAATATTTTTTTCATAAAGTACGTCCTCTTTATGCTTATTGTATCATGCAAAAGAAAAAACTACCTCGAAAGGTAGTTAATCGACTAAATTCTTTTTGTAGAAGCGCATAAACATAAGGGTTGTCGTACAAGCCGCCAATATATCCGAAACAGGTTCCGCAAATAGAACACTAAAACATCTTCCACTATCGTAAACCATGCTGGCAATCGGTTGTGATAAAGAAATGGCCATACTACTTGTTCCCATAATTATTGGTAAAATATAAATCAATGGAATTAATAAGATTACTTTTCGTAACAATGCCATGGATAAAGAAATCTTGGCTTGTCCTAATGCCATAAACGATTGTTGACAAGCAATCTGCATTCCAAAGGTTAACATTCCAACCAAATAAATACGAATCGCCCATGAAGCAAATTTTACAGTCATTGGATCACTAGCGAAAATGGAAACAAACGTTTTTGAAAAAATAAGAACAGTTCCAGTACATACAAAAGACAATCCCAAACATAAGAAGAAAACCAATTTAAACGTATTACGTACTCTTTCAAAATTTTTAGCCCCATAATTATAGCTCATGATTGGTTGTGCACCTTGGCAAAGCCCTTGTAAAGGAAGAGTTACAAATTGTTGCAAGCTCAATAGAATCGCCATAGTAGCCACGGCAATATTTCCTCCATAATTCAACAATTGATTGTTAAATGAAATTTGAAGCAAGCTTTCCGTTGACTGCATCACAAAAGGGGAAATCCCTAAGGACATAATAGCGATACAAATTTTAGGATCTACTTTTACATATTCTTTACGCATATGTATCGTGCTCTTTTTTCCAAAAAGGAATTTTAATACCCATAAAGCACTAACACATTGGGCCAAGATGGTTGCCAAAGCCGCTCCACTAACCCCCATATTGAATACAAAAATAAAAATAGGATCTAAAATAATATTTAATATGGCTCCAATTAGTACCGTTGCCATTCCAAATTTCGCAAATCCTTGTGTATTAATATAAGCGTTCATTCCTAAAGTGATCATCACAAAAATATTACCAATCGCATAAATACGAATATATCGACTCGCTAATAATAGGGTTTCACTATTTGCCCCAAACAATACTAATAAAGGCTGAGCAAATACTTCAATAATCAATGTCAACACAAGTCCTAGGGTAAGCAACATCACAAAACTAGTGGTCATGATTTGTTCGGCTTTATCTTGTCTTTTTTCTCCCAAACGAATAGCACACAATGGTGCTCCTCCAGTTCCAACTAATTGCGTAAAAGCCATCACAAAAGTCACAATGGGCAAAGCGACCGACAAAGCAGCCATAGCCGTTGTTCCATTCGTCATTTGACCAATATAGATACGATCGACCATGTTGTATAATACATTGACCAATTGAGCAATAATCGAAGGTATTGCCAAAGAAAGTAATAGCTTTCCAATATTTCCTGTTTCTAAGTTATTGTTCATTTTATCCTTTCCCTCCTAAATTTTTATGCATACGCAACAAAGTTTTTAAGTACAATTGTACTTCTTCTTCCTCAATGTCTTTATACAAGATTTCGTTATACTCTTTTTGAATCGCCTGAATTTTCTTTAACAGTGGTTGGGCGCTTTCATCCACAAGCAAGATATTGAAACGACGATTCTTAGGATCTGGAAGACGATCCAACAGTCCTTTCTTTACTAGCTTATCCACAGCCATAGACGCATTCGCTTTAGAAATCCCACGTAAGTCAACTAAATCTTGTGCATGGTTATACTCTGGATTGTTTCCAAAAAACGCAAGTACATCCACTTCCGCTTGTGTTAAATTTTCTTCTTTCAACAAATCTTTAAACATAGCATTGTATGAAGTGGAAATATAGTTGAAGATATTGAAAAAGAATACTTTCTGATTTTTATATTTTCTCATTTTCGCCCTCACTGTTCATTTTTGAACCGTTATCAATTATAACTGTCCGCTCTAAGTATGTCAAAAAAAAAGAGAACTAATTCCCCAATGTCATTAAGATAATTTATTGACATACCATCCAGACATAATTGTTTGGATGTTTTTTTATTTTTAGGCATGACAAAAACTGTAGTATTGCTACTACAATTTTAAAAA